>DATFWZ010000367.1:0-4081 GCA_035258765.1 Gemmataceae bacterium | reverse complement strand
CGCGACGTTCACGGCTGTATCTACCACGTGCTGCGCCGCGAGGCCGAGGGCATGATCCTGCCGGGCCTGCCGGCTTTTCTGGACGGGAAGTATCAGCCCCGCGACAACGACGAGCGGCTCGCCCTTCTCGGTGTCTGCCAGTTCGCGAACCGCACCCGCGCGATGGCCCGTCTCTATGCCGCTGCCTTTGCCACCGCCCCGGCCCTGGCGGACGACCTCGTGGCCGGTCACCGCTACAACGCGGCTCGCGTGGCCGCCCAGGCGAGCTGCGGCCGCGGGGCAGACGCGACAGGTATCACGGAGGACGAGAGGGCACGATGGCGCGAGCAGGCGCGGCAGTGGCTACGGGCGGACCTCGCCGCCAGAGCACGTGTCTTGGACGCCGGATCAACGGAGACCCGCGGGGCCGCTCGGATGGCGCTGACGCGCATGCGGAATGAACCGGACCTGGCCTGTGTCCGCGAGCCCGGGGAGTTGGACAAGCTGCCTCCGGACGAACGAAAGGACTACGTCGCCCTTTGGGGAGAATTGGACGCCATACTCGACCGCACCAAGAAATGACGGTCCGATTCCGCCGGGCTACTTCTTGGGGTCGTGATCTCCTGCCCCTGGGCCAGACGCCCGCGTCACCGCTTCTCGTCCTCGGCCTCGAGTCGTCGCGCCTCGTCGCGCAGCCGGGCGCGAATCCGGCACTTGGCGACGTAGACCGCCCCCGGCGTCATTCCCAGATCGGCCCCGACGTCCGCGGCCGGGCGCCCTGCCACGGCCGTTTCCCAGAACGCCATCCAGGTGTTCGCCTGAAACTCGTGCTCGAGCAGATCGTTAATGACGCCGAGCAGGTTGTCGCCCGCCGACTTGACCGCCCTCAGGGACTGCCGATGTTCGTCGGTCAGCTCAGTCTCCAGTACGAGGTCGGTCATGGCGATGATGGCGTTCATCGGGGTGCGGATTTCGTGGCTGATGTTCGCCAGGAATTCGTCCTTGGCCCGATTGGCCGCCTCGGCCGCGCATCCCGCGCGGCGCGGGTCCGTTCGAAAGCCGCGAGGTGCGACCGATGAAACCGCTCTGGACAATTCAGACTTTCGCGTGGCTCTGGTGGCTCACCCTTGGCGGCGTTACCATCGTCGCTGCCCGGGCGGCGTGGTCGCAGCGGCCAGCCGCCCCGCCCCGGCGGACGCACCGTCGAGCCATGCCTGGATCACGACCGTCTAGCCGGAGCGCGGAATTGGGTGTTGAACTCCCACGGGAAATACTCGAACAAGGAGAACCCATGTCTGGGATCCAGCGCCGGGACTTTCTCACCGGGGCCGCAGCCGCTGCGGCCGCCACCGCAACCGTAATGGCCGTGGCCGGGCAGGCCGAAGCCGGGCCGCCCGAAACTGGCGACCGGCCGCCCGAGCCGGTCCGCGGCAATGAGGGCGCGCCGATCCTCGGCCCGCGGAACCCTTCTCGTGAGGCGCAGAGCCCGGACCGCGTCCGGCCGCCGACGACGGATAGCGGCACCCTGCCGACCTTGCGGTGGTCTTTCGCCGACAGCCACGTCAAGATGCGCGAGGGCGGCTGGTCGCGGCAGACAACGCAGCGCGAGATTCCCGCGTCCAACGAGCTGGCCATCGTCAACATGCGGCTCAAGGCCGGGGGGGTCCGGGAGATGCACTGGCACAAGCCGGCCGAGTGGGCGTTCATGCTCAAGGGCCGGGCGCGGATCACCGCCATCGACGAGGAGGGTCGGGCGTTCCAGGACGACGTTGGGGAGGGGGACCTGTGGAACTTCCCGTCCGGCATCCCGCACTCGGTCCAGGGTTTGGAAGGGGATGGGTGCGAGTTCGTGCTCGTCTTCGACGACGGTGACTTCAGCGAGGACGACACCTTCTCGGTCACCGACTTCCTCGCCCACACTCCCCGCGACGTTCTGGCCAAGAACTTCGGCGTGCCGGAGCGCGCCTTCGCCAACATCCCCGACAAGGAGCTGTTCATCTTCCAGTCCAAGGTGCCCGGCCCGCTCGCCGCGGACAAGGTCGCCGGGGCCGGTCCGGTGCCCAAGAAGTACAGCCACCGAATGCTCGCCCAGAAGCCGATCGTCACCAAGGGCGGCACGGTCCGCATCTCGGACTCGACGGTGTTCCCGGCGGCGACGACGATCGCCGCCGCGTTCGTCGAGGTCGAGCCCGGCGGCATGCGCGAGATCCACTGGCACCCGAACGCCGACGAGATGCAGTACTACATCTCCGGCCAGGCCCGGATGACGGTCTTCGCCGCCGCGGCCAGGGCGGGCACCTTCGACTACCAGCCCGGCGACGTCGGCTTCGTGCCACGGAACATGGGCCACTACATCGAGAACACGGGCACGACGAAGCTGCAGTTCCTCGAGTTGTGGAAGGCCGACAAGTTCGCCGACGTGTCGCTGCGGCAGTGGCTGGCGTTCACCCCATACGAGCTGGTGCGGGCGCACTTGAAGATCGACAAGTCGGTCGTGGCGAACGTCCCGACGCACAAGACACCGGTGGTGCCGGCCTGAGACGGCCGCCGGCCCGTGATACGTGACCGCGTACGCCAGGCCCGTCCGGCGGAATACCGACCCCGTGTGGGGCATTGACCTACTCGACATTTGAGCCGACGAGGTGATCCCCATGTGGATCGTTCGACTGGCCCTCCGCCGGACGTACACGTTCATCGTGTTGGCGATGCTGATCGCGGTGGTCGGGGTACTCAGCACTCAGCGGATGTCCACCGACATCTTCCCGGAGGCCGACGTCCCGGTCGTGTCGATCGTGTGGGTCTACAGCGGGATGCCGTCCGAGGAGATCGAGAGTCGGATCATCCTGGTCAACGAGCGGGTTCTGACCGCCTCTGTCAACGATATCGAGCACATCGAGAGCCAGTCGTACACCGGCTACGGGGTGATCCGGGTGTACTTCCACCCTGGCGCCAAGGTGGCCGAGGCCGAGGTCCAGGTGGCCGGGACCTGCCAGACCCTGCTCAAGATCATGCCGCCGGGGATCACCCCGCCATTTATCGTCCGGTACTCGGCGACCAGCGTCCCGATCATGCAGATCGAGATGTCGAGTGACACCCTGACCGACCAGCAGATCTTCGACTACATGAGCCTGCTGCGGGGCATTGGCAAGCGCCGCGGCCACGCGCCGGGCGAGGTGGCGGTCGCCTGGGTCCTGCACAACCCGGCGGTCACCGGGGCGATCGTGGGCGCGCGGCGACCCGGCCAGGTGCGGGGCGTGGTGGGGGCGGGCGGGTTTCGCCTGAGCCCACGGGAGGTCACGGAAATCGACGCCTTCTTCGCGAAGGCCGCAGCTTGAGTCGAGAGAGACGACTTATTTCAAGGGAGGACACCATGACCACTTCAGTCAACCGGGCACGAATGCAGCAGTTGAAGGACCGTCAACGGGCACCGCTGAGCACACCGACCAACCTGACCGTCGAGGCCACGCGCGACCTTACCGGCGCCCTGAACGCGATCCTCGCGGACGTGTTCGCGCTCTACCTGAAGACAAAGAACTTCCACTGGCACCTGAGCGGGCCGCATTTCCGCGACTACCACCTGATGTTCGACGAACAAGGGGATCAGCTCTTCGCCATGACGGACCCGATCGCCGAGCGCATCCGCAAGGTCGGCGGGTCCACGATCAAGTCGATCGGCCACATTGCGCGCTTGCAGCGCGTGCTCGACAACGACGCCGATTACATCGACCCGGACGACATGCTCGCCGAGTTGTGCGAGGACAACAAGTCGCTGGCGACGCGCCTGCGCGAGGCGCACACCGTGTGTGAGGAGCACCGCGACGTCGCCACCGCCAGCTTGATTGAAACCTGGATCGACGAAACGGAACGCCGGACCTGGTTCCTGTTCGAGGCGAGTCGGCGCGAGATGACGGCCGGGCATTGAACCATGCACCGAGGGCGGTCATGGGCAACTGGCGATAGCTTGAGTGAGTGGCGCGGGAGTGAGTGGTGTGAGGGCGCTCCTCCCATAGGACCCATAGGCCTTATGGGTCCAATAGGTCCTATCACTAGCAGGCTGCTGCAAAACTGGTCCGTTTATCGGTGGTGACCGTCCAGGGGTCGG
>DATFWZ010000366.1:0-8596 GCA_035258765.1 Gemmataceae bacterium | reverse complement strand
GCTGACCGTGGCCGAGGTGCAGAAGGCGACGCTCGGCCCGGTCCTCGGGGCGATCCCGGCGGTCCGCTCGGCGACCGGCCAGCCGATGGCCGAGCTGGCGCTCGCCGAGGAGGGGATCGAGAAAGCCCGGGCCAATTTGATGCAGCAATTCGGCAAGCCGGGCGGCAAGGTGGTGCTCATCACCAGCGCCCTGACCGACGAGGGGCGGACGTTCCTGGCCCGCGAATTGGCCCTGAGCTTCGCACGGGGCGGCGGGCAAACGCTCCTGGCCGACTTCGACTTGCGCACCCCGGTCCTGCATGCCACGTTCGACGTCCCGAACGAGACCGGGTTCTGCGAACTCCTCGCCGGCCAAACGGACCTCCCCACCGCCGCCCGCATCCTGCCGTATGGAATCGCCCTGTTACCCGCGGGCCAGTGGACGGACGTGGTCCGGCAGCACCTGTCGGCGGACCGGATCTCGGCGGTGCTGGCCGAGCTGCGGGCCCGGTTCGACTACGTCATCGTGAACACCCACCCGATCCTGGCGGTCGCCGAAACGGCCCTGGCCGGTCGGGCGGCCGACGCCATCGTATTGACGGTCGAGAAGTACGAGAGCCGGTTGCCACTGGTGTCGCGGGCGCAGGAGAAGATCGCGACGCTGGCCCCGGAGGCGTTCGGCGTGGTCGTCCTCGGCGCCAGCCGCGACGAGTGCCTGCAATGACGGAGGCCCGATGACCATGCGGACGACACACCTGGTCGGAGCGGTCACCCTCCTCGTCGTCGGCGGGGCGGTGCACGGCATGTGGACGCACCGCTGGTCCGGCGCCGCCGACCGGGACGCGGGCGTCGATCTGATCGCGAAGATTGACGAACCGGTCGGCGGGTGGGTGCCCGGTCCGGCCGCGCCGGTCGGCGAGCGCGACATCCCCAAGGGGACCAAGGCCACGTCGCGGCAGTTCGCCCAGGAGAAGTCCGGCAAGCGCGTCGTCGTATCGGTGACGAGCGGGGTGCCCGGCGTGGTCGCGGCCCACACGCCGGACGTCTGCTTCCTCGGCAGCGGGTACAAGCTCAAGAACCCCCCGTCCAAGCAGGCATTGCCGCTGGCCGACGGCGGGAGCGTCAACTTCTACGTGGCCGATTTCGAGAAGACGACGGCCACGGGGAGCGACGTGGTCCGCGTACGATGGGCTTGGACCGCCGACGGCACCTGGTACGCCCCGGACTACCCGCGACTCTTCTTCGCGAAGTCGCAAGTGAAACTGCCGGTACTGTACAAGCTCTATGTGGTCCACCCGTTGACCGACGAGGACTTGACCAAAACTGACCCTTACCGTACCTTCGCCGCCGACCTGGCTGCCGCCCTCGGCCGGCAGTTCGCCAGGTAGGACAGGTTTCCCGCCTGTCCCGGATACTCGCTCTTCCCCGGGCAGCCCGGGCCCGGAACCCCGGCCCGCCCGGTCGCGGCATGGATGCCGTCTTATGACCCGACCCGCCTCGACCCTCGAGGTCGATCCGATCCTGGTTCGATTGACCCACCCGGACCGCACCGGCACCCGGCCGACGCCGTTGCCGCTCCGCCGGCCCGCGGCGCTTCGCCGGTCGCTCGCCGTCCAGCGGGCGCTCAACCTCGCCCTTGCCGGTGTCCTTCTCGTCCTCACCGCTCCGCTCGTGGCGATTTGCGCGGTGCTCGTGCGGCTGACCTCTCGCGGCCCGTCGTTCTACTCGCAGGAGCGCGTCGGCCAGTTCGGACGCGTGTTCACGATTTACAAGCTGCGGACGATGTATCACCAGTGCGAGCGCTTGACCGGGCCGACTTGGAGCGTCCCCGGGGACCCGCGCGTCACGCCGTTCGGCCGGCTGCTGCGGGCGGCCCACCTCGACGAGCTGCCGCAGCTCGTCAATGTCCTCCGCGGGCAGATGAACCTGGTCGGGCCCCGCCCGGAACGGCCGGAGATTGCCGGCCAATTGTCGCGGCAGATCGAGGATTATGACGCCCGCTCCGCCGTCCGGCCCGGGATCACCGGCCACGCCCAGGTGTACCTTCCGCCGGACACGAGCGTGGCCGACGTGCGGGACAAGGTGGTCCTCGACCGATATTACCTGGGCCGACTGTCGGTGTGGTTCGACCTGGTGACACTGGTGCGGACCGGGCTCAAGGTGATCGGGCTTTACCGGACGGGCCGCTGACTCCCACGGATGACGCCCGGAAAGGATTCCGCCATGCCGCGGGTGAGCGTGATCGTCCCGGTGCGAAACGAGGCAGCTCATATCCGTCGCACCCTCGCCGGCCTGGCCCGCCAGGCGTTCCCCGCGGCCGACTTCGAAATCCTCGTCATCGACGGGTCGTCCTCGGATGACACCGTCGCAGTCGTCCGCGACGTCCAGCAAACCGTGCCCAACCTGCACCTGTTGTTCAACCCCAAGCAATTGTCGAGCGCCGCGCGGAACGTCGGGGTTCGCCACGCTCGCGGCGAGTTCGTCGTGATCGTGGACGGCCACTGCGAGATTCGCGACCCGAATTACTTGGACAGGCTGGTCGAGGCGTTCGAGACCAGTGGCGCCGACTCGCTGGGTCGGCCGCAGCCCTTGCGGGCCGATCGGCCAACGCCGTTTCAAACGGCGGTGGCCGCTGCCCGGACGTCCTGGCTCGGACACAACCCCGACTCGGCGATCTACTCCGACCGGGCCCGGTTCGTGGACCCGGACAACGTGGCCGTCGCATACCGGCGCGAGGTGTTTGACGCCGTGGGCTCCTTCGACGAGTCGTTCGACGCGTGCGAGGACGTGGAGTTCAACACGCGCTGCCGGCGGGCCGGCATGAGCTGCTACTTCACCCCGGCCATTGCCGTGGACTACCGACCCCGCCACACACTCGGCGGGCTCGCGTACCAGATGGCCCGATATGGCCGCGGGCGGTGCCGGCTCGGGCGGAAGTTCCCATCCACGATCACGATTCCGGGGCTGGTCCCGCCGGTGTGGCTCGTCTGGCTGGGGCTCGGGGGATTGGCCAGTCTCCTCTGGCCGGTGGCAGGGCTCGTCCTGTCCGCGACCGTGCTCGTCTACCTTGCCGTCATCCTGGCCGAGTCAGCCCGCGTCCGGTGGTCGGTGCAGGGGGTCTCGTTCCCGCGACTCCCGCTCGTGTTTGCAGCAATTCACGTCGGCTTCGGGTGGGGGTTTCTGGCCGAGCTGGTGGCTGGGATGCGGCCGTTCGGCCTCGCCTTCGCCCTTGGTCGCGCCCTGCGGGCGCGCCTGGCCGGCTGGGCAGCGAAGCCGCTGGCCGCGCCGTCGCCGCGATCGGTCTGACTGTCACTTCTCGTCCCCGGGCGAGCCCGCGTCATCCGGCTTCAGCGCGGCGGACTGGGTGCCGCGCATCAATCGGAGCCGGTACAGCTCCGGGAAGCGGGGCGGTTCGTACTCACGGCGGACGATCGGGTACTGGTCGAGCCGGAGGGCCGGGATCAGCCAGTCGTGCGTCGTGCCGACATCCGCGATCGCGCCGCGCATGACCAATTGTCGAATCAGGTTTCGGCTGGCAGTGTCCCCGAAGAACGACAGCGGGTAGGCCTGGCGGGTAAACATCGCGTCCGCGTCCGAAATGGCGTGGACACAGTTGCTACCGTTCCCGAAGAAACCCGCCTCGCCAAACGTGTCGACGCACTGGTAGCCGATCGCGCCGCTCTCCATGAAGTCTTTCTGGATGAGGATCTTCCGATACAGCCCCGGCGGGATCTCGTACGGCCCCCACAGCGAAATGCGCTCGCAATACCCCGCGGCCATTTCGATTGACTGGTGGAGCGTCAGGTTCACGCCCGGCTCGACGCAGGGCCACCACGTTCGGATGTAAAGCGTGGCCGGCATCCAGCTAATTGAGTGGTGCTCGACCTCCGGGCAGACTCCCGGGCCGACGTCGCGGGCCCGGACGACGGTGATCCAGGTGTGGGTGAACCGCGGGATCTTCGGAGTCGATTGGGCCCCGAACACCAGCGCGTAGTACCGTTCCCCGGGCGGGACCGGGTCGTTCAATTGCTGATACGTGAACTGCCGGGCCGGGGTGTCGGGCTGGTTGGCCCGCCACGCGCACCCGCCCAGACCGGCGACTGCGGCGACGAGGATCGACGTGATGAGTTGGGGGCGGGGTGTCGCGTCGCGCATGTCGGCTCAAAGGACGGCCGGTCGGGGCAAAGAGACCGGTGCGCCTTCGGCGTCCATCGACAACCCACGACTGTGGACTTCCGCATCACTTCGCAGAATTGTCTGGCCCGGCGGTAGCGCGTCCGACCTGCTCGGCCTGATCGCTACAACCGGACTTCGGGGCATCGCTAGTCATACCTCCGACCGACATCCCTGGCACGGATTTGCCGGGCGAACGGGCCGGCAACGGAGCGGCCAATCCACTTTCGCCGGCATAACCGGCACAGTCAGCCCCCGCCGGGTGGGATCCGGCCTCCCTTCGGGCTGGGTTGGACGTCCCCGACTTTGATTCGCGGGGATGCCCGGAACGGGTTGTACAACGGGTCGCCGACGAGCGTGCACATCCAGCTCGCGAACAAGACCGACTTGCCGTAGCACTCGGCCAGTGTGTACTTGCCCGTGGCGAGGAACCCGAAGAACTCGGCCGGCTTGGGGAAGCCGACCGTGTACGGCTCGGCCACGGGCCCGATCGTCGCGCACGCCCCCTTGTCCAGCAGGTTCTTGCACCAGAACTTAACGTCCGGCCGGCGCAGGGAAACCGCTTCCGAGCTCGCGAGATGCCACGCCACGGCCCCGCGAACGAACTTGCAACAGTCGATGAAGTTCCCGTGCGAGTACCACCCGCAATAAAGGGCGCAGTCCGGGCAACTCCCCGGCGGAAACAACTCGGGCCGGTCGTCGAGGACGACGTCCATTCCGCCCGGCCCCTTCAAGAGCGCGGCCATCTCACGCATTGACTCGTCATAGCCGCCATACCCGTGCCCGCGGTCCGGGCCCTTGGGGTCAAAGCGGATGCCCCGGGCATCGACGTAGACCTTCCCCTGAAGTCCTTCCTTCTCGGTCGCGATCGCGTCGTCGATGAGACGAATGACGAGGTCCGGCGACGGGCCGTCGAGCCGGGCGGTGAGCAGGACCGGCGGCTTACCCTCGCGGTCCTTGGCCGGCACCTGGAAGTAATTGAGGTTGAGCTGCCACCGGCGGAGCTCGTAGCTTTCCCACCACAACAGCATTAGCTCGCTGTCCACGGCCGCCTGGCTTTCGGCGTGGCTCAACACGCCACGCCGGCGGACGAGCAACTCCTGCTTGCGCCGCAGCGACTCGAGTTCCTTCTGCTTGTCCTTCCGAAGCAACTCACTCGTGCCCGGCGGGTCCTCCTTCTTCTCCCCGAGTGCCTTGAGATCGGCCTCGGCCTTCTTGATCGCGTCGCCGGCCTCCTTGATCTGTGGTTCGAGCTTCCGGAGGTCCTCGCGTTCGGCGTCCGACGGCACCGACCCGCCGACGCGGAGCGGTACGCCGTACACGCAGAGCAGGCACTTCACCTCGCCCTTCCGATCCTTCAATGCGGTCCGGAGTGGCGCGACCAGCTTTTCGTCGTAGTCTTTGCGGGAGATGTCCTCGTCCTTCGGCAGATCGAGCGCGACCACGTTGCCGGGCGGGACGCCGCGAGCCTTGACATAGTGATTGGCTACTTGCGTCGACGCGGCAACATTCTTGTTGACCAGAACGACGACCTCCGCCGGGTCGAGCGCGAACGCCGGCCCGGCGGCGAGTAAGAAGGCGATTGTTCGGCGCATAGTTGCAACGGTGGGTGCGGGGACTTCAAGCCGGTGTCCGAGGTCGGCCGCTTACTTCTTATCGGTCGCCGCCTTCAGGATGTCCTCCGCTTTATGCCGCTGATACGGCCCGGCGTAGAACAGCTTGGCCCGAATCACTCCGTCCTTGTCCACGATCATGGTGCCCGGGTACGGCACGCCCTCGCCCTTTCCCTTCGCCTCCTTGTCCAGGAGCCCGTAGGCCTTGATCGTCTTGCTGTCCGGGTCCGACAGGAGTGGGAACGTGATCTTCTTCTTCTCCGCGAACTGGCTCAGGACTTCCACCGAGTCGTAGCTGATCCCGACCAGCTTCACCCCGCCGTCTTCCAGCTTCTTGAGCTCGCTCTGCAACTGGACCAGTTGCTGCTGGCAGAACGGTCACCAACTCGCCGAGCGGTAGAACACAAGCGCGACTTTGCCGTCGCCCTTGAGGAACTCGTCGAGGGTGCGCTCCTTTCCGGCCTGGTTCTTGAGGGCGAAGGCGGGGGCCTTCTTACCGACTTCGAGCCCGGTTTTCTCCGGCGGCGGGTCTGCCGCGACCGCCGGCGCGACCGCGGCCAGCACTGCCGCCGCCGTGACAACACATGTTGGCAACAATCTCATTTCGTGCTCCGGAGACAAAGTTCCTGATCGCGGGGCCCACTTACTCTAACATTCGACGTCCATCCAGGACACGGAAACAAGAGAGGCGGACCCGACGATGGTCGGACCCGCCCCGCTGACTCCCCGACGTACCCGGCCTCACTGCTTGTCGAGCGAATCCATCCACCGCACCATCTCGAGGAACACGTCCGGGTCGTCGTTGACGTATTCCTTCCCGGTGATCTTCATTTCGCGATACAGGGCGTGGTACTTCCGCTCGGCCAGCTTCTTCGGGGCCTCCTTGATCTCGTTGACCAGCGGGTCCTTGGCCCCCGCGATCACCAGGAACTCGACGCGCTGGTTCGCGACCGGGTCCTTCGGGTTACTGGCCAGAATGGCCCCGACCGGGACGACCCCGCGGATCACCTCGCGCTTGTTGATCCCCAGGTAATAGGCCATCTGCCCGCCCACCCCCTGGCCGTGGGCGATGAGGCGTTTCGCGTCGATCGTGTACCTCGTTCGCACCCAGCGCACGTCGTCCATGACCCCGTCCGCTTCCCCGGCCACCCAACCGGTCGGCGACCCGGCCGTCGGGCCGATCATGATGAAGTGGTAGTCCTCGCAGTGGTCGCGCCAGATCTTGGCCATGTCGTCCGCGTCGCGGCCGTCGCGCCCGGCCGGGTGTAGCCAGACGATCAGCCCGTGCGACACGTTCGGGTCGTAGTTCTCCGGGACGTACACCCAGAAGTTGCGCCGGGCCGCGCCGATGTTCTCCATCTTGAGGAGGCCCGTCTTCGGCTTCTCCTTGTCGTCCTCCTTCTTCGGTTCCTCTTTTTTCGCCTCTTCCTTCTTCGGCTCCTCCTTCTTGGCCTCCTTCTTGGCGCCGACCTTCGGCGCCGGGGCGCCGGGGCCGACCGGTTTCGGGGCCACCAGGGCCTTTTCCTTGGTCGATTCCTTCGGCAATTCGGCCGGGATTTCGTCCGGGAAGGAGCCGAGCACCACGTCGATCGACTCGGATTTGCCAGCGTCCTTGCGCGTCACCGCGACGATGATCGCCCGGCCCGCGGCGAAGTTCTGCATGATGCCCATGAACTGGTCCCGCCCGCTAAACGGCTGCGGGCCGGTGGGCGGGCCGCCGGGGCCGTCCGGGAGCATCGGCCGCTTCGGGTCCACCTTCGGCTCTTTGGGCACGGGTGGCGCCCCGCCTTGCGGTCGCGGGCCGACCTTCATGATCCGGTCACCGACTTTGAGCCCCGCCTTTTCCGCGGGCGATTTCGGATAGACGTAGCGGATCTCGGCCCCCGGCTCCGGGTCGTCGCGCATCAGCAGCACGCCCAGGAAGCCCGGGTCGAGGCTGGTCCGCGCCGCGGCCAGCTTGATGTCCTTGAATTCCTCGATCTTGTCCCCACGCTTGACTTTCACGGTGACCAGGTCCCCCTCGTACTTGGGCCGGACCAAGTGCAGGAACTGGGCCTGGTTCAGGACAGGCTTCCCGTCCACCTCGACGAAGTTGTCCCCCGGTTTGAGGCCGACCTTCTCCGCGGGCGTATCCGGGGCGATGGTGTCAATGGTGCACCCGGCCGCGTACTGATCCGGCTCCCGGAATGTCACACCCAGGAGGCCGGCGTTCAGGGTGACGGGTTTGTCGGGCGTTCCTTCCTTGAGCTTGGGGACCACACGCAACACGTCCTCGAACGGCACGGCGAACCCGATCCCGACGTCGTACCACTCGAACCCGGCGGTCTCCCCCTCGCCGGATGGGGAAATGGGGACGATCACGCCGATCACCCGGCCGTCAACGGCCATCAGCGGGCCGCCGTAGTTAACGGGTGAGATTTTGGCATCGCTCTGGACCACCTTGCCCCACACCCGGTTGATCGCGCTGATGATCCCGCCGTTGATAGACGGGGGTTGGGACACGTCCGGGTTGAGCGTCCGGCCGAGGGCGACCGACCACATGCCGACTTCGACGTCCTTCTTCGGGAACGGCGTCGGGACCGGGAGCCCGGTCTGGTCGATCTTGAGCATCGTCAGCATGCGAGTGGGGTCGGACCCGACCACCTTCGCGACCGTCCGCGGATGGCCAGGCACCGTGACGAAAATGTCCGTCGGCTTGCCGACGAAGTTGAACGCGCTGGTGATGATGTACCCGTTCGGGTCGGCGACCAGGCCGGTGGACGACCCGACCCCGCGACGGAACATGACCTCCGGGCCCTTTCGGCCCGCCCCCCAGACGGCCTCGGACCCGC
>DATFWZ010000365.1:0-13963 GCA_035258765.1 Gemmataceae bacterium | reverse complement strand
GTCGGTCGCGACCTGGTCGGCGGTCGCGTCCGCCGGATTGCTCGGGGTTTTCGGCTTGGGTTCCTCTTGCCCGGGCGCCGCGGTCGCGATGGCCGCAATGACGACGGGGATGGCCAACCAGCGCATGACGGTCCCTCCGCTACGATGACCTCCCGCGTGGGGTGGTCTTGGCCGCGCAAAAAACGGACCATCTATTCTCGCCGCGCCGGCCTCGGTCCGCAACAGCCCGCCCGCGCGTTCAGCTGGCGCTCAGCTGGCCTGTGCTCTTGTTCCGTGCAGCTGAAAGGGCGGGGCTATCTCTTCATTCGTTTCAGCGTCCGCAGGAATGTTCGGGTCCCGGCACGGCCCGCAAAGTCGTTCAAATCGGCCCGGTTTTGCAGCGAAAACGCGAACCTGGTCCGCCGGCGCGAGTCGTCCGGGTCACACGTGTGCTAGGGATGGTGGCGCTCGGTGCAGCTGGGCGGACCTTTTCAGTGGGCACCCACGCGGCAACGCATGAGAACGAGTTGATGCTCCCGGAGTCGGGCCGGAAGATGGTCCCAGGGGGCGATCCACCGCTTCGGTGAGGGGGACAAGAGTGAACGCCGTTGCCGATCTGACCGTGTCCCAGAAGATCCTGCTGGCCGCGCACCGCCTCGAGGAACAGGGCCACACCCCGTTCAGCGCCGAGGCCCTGATCGTGGCGTCGTGGCAGGACAGCCCGCGGACGTTCGGGCTCAAGGGGTTCGCCGAGCAGTACCCGGACTCGAACCGGGTGCTCGCCTGCATCATGGGGGAGCGCGGGCTGGCCCGTCGCGGCTGGCTGGTCAAGATGGGGCAGAAGCTGTACACGCTGTCGCGCCAGGGCAAGGAGGAAGCCCGGCGGCTCAAGGCCGGGGACGACTCGCCGACACCGGCCCCGAAGCGTCGCGCCCTCGCCCAGATCAAGGTGCCCAAGGACCTCGAAGCGCACTTGACCAGCCTCTTCTCGACCACGGCGTTCCGCCGCTACGAGGAGGGCATGAAGCGGGAGATCACCTACCGCGACGCCTGCAAGTTTTGGGGCCTACCCGAGGCGGTCTCCGGGGACGGGGTGGACAAGTACCTTGAAAAAGTGCCGGCCACACTGGCCGCGGTCGAGCAGCTCCTGATCGGCGGGAGTATCGAATTGACCAACGGGCAGAGCGTGTCGCAGGACGACCTGCGCTCGCTCAACGCCGTCCACCGGTTCCTGCTCGAGCAGTTCGCCCGGCACCTGAATCAGCAGCGCGAGCAACGGCACCGAAGGTTTTGACGAAGCGCCGGCGTAGTGGCCGCGGCCGCTACGCCGCCCGCCGCTGCTCTGCGGCCGGCTCCTCGAACCGGAATCGCGATCCCTCCACGTAGTCGGCCCGAATCTCGGTGCTGATCCACCGCCGGTCGGCGCTTTCCGCGGCTGCGCCCGTCACGTTGCTCCCCGCGAACGGGTCGAAGACCAACTGCCCGGGCAGTGTCAGGAACCGGACGAAGAACTCGGGCACTTCGAACGGGAACCGGGCCGGGTGCGGCGCGACACCTGCCGCCTTGCACCGCCGCAGGTACAGCTCGTTCGACCGCGTGTTCGGGACGCTCATGAGGTTGGGCGGGATGGCCCCGCCGTTGTCGCGCCCGAAGTGCGGCCCGATCTCATGCTGGCTCGGCCGCATCGCCACGTCGTACCCGTCGCGGAGCAGCCGCCGCATCGACTTGCTGTATGGCCGGAGCACCTGTCGGTTGTCGGCCTGCGGGTGCTCGGTCTTCGACAGCCACCAGATCGGGTTGACCGCGTCCTTGACCCGCGTCCGCTTGATCGTCACCCACTCGGCCGGAGTCGGCAGCCGCGACGGGTTGAACCAGTAAAAGTCCTGGGCCAGGTAGAACATCTGGCACATGCGAATAATCAGCTCGTACTGGTAGAGCGATCGCGTCGGGCTGCCGGAGTTCCACGCCCCGCCGATCTCGAGAACGAAGCTGCCGTCCGGCCGAAGGACTCGGTAGACCTCCTCGACGAACGGCCAGAACCATTCGATGTACACCTTAGCGTCCACGTTGCCGTACGCCTTCTGGCGGATCAGGGCGAATGGCGGCGACGTGACGATGAGGGAGACGGAATCGGACGGGATCTGCTTGAGAACGTCGAGGGCGTCGGCCTGGTAGGCGCGGCCGAGGCGGGTGGAGTAAGCGGGTTCGAGATTGACCTTGGGGAAGCGGGTGGGCGTGGTGCGCGCCGGCGGGCGCGGCGCGGCGCTGGCGGACATCGGTGCGGCCTCCTGCCACGAGCGCGTCCGGTCCTGGACGCGGGCGGGGATGATGCGCGAGGGCAGGAGAATTTGCAAGGCGAACGCGGACTGGCACCTACTGAGGAGTCAGGTCAAGTCAGTCAGTCCGAGCCGGACGGAGATTTCCGGAATGGCGGGCGAGTAGACTCGTTCCAACGGGGTGATCAAGGCGCTAATACCGAGAGTCTTCAGCGCCGCGCGCTGCTGGGCCACGAAGTCCGTCAAGTCAATAACTTCCACCAACTCTCGGCGACCGAAGGCCTCCAGGACCTCGCCGCGCAGGCCGAGTTGAATGGCCCGCCGCTCCAGCTTGGCGCCTGACGGATCGTGATCCGGGTCCCACTGCAGGCGGACGGAAGACCGACTCACCGCTTGCTCCCACTCCTCCCGCGTCGCAATCCGATTGGGATTCCACGACGATTCGACCGCCTGGGCAAGCAATGAATCAAAGAACACCTGCCGTAGCCGTAGCCCGAGCGTGACCTCCTGATCGGATTTCGTCCCCCACCCGGAGCGATACATCATCCACAAGAAGTTTGGCTTGACCCAGCTCATCCGCGAGTAACTGAACGCGCCGCCGAAGTGACCGTGCTCGACGGCATAGTGCGCAATCGCCGGGCGGTACGCCTGGTAGACGATGATCGTTTCGGCGTCGAAATGCGCGAGGATATGGCGACCGGACCTCGGCCAACGCTGGACCTGATCGGCATACCGCTCGGTTTCGACTCTCATGAAGCGCCCCCGCGTAGCTGAATTCGTGAGAATTTAGCTCTTTGAAGCTCCCAGAGCTGAATTCTCACGAATTCAGCTACCGCGGTTGAGTATCAATCGGGGTCCTACAGGTCACGTCAAACCCAGCTCACCGGATCCCGTTCCCGACGGCTCGCCCACACAGTCAAGCCGGCGAATTCGGATTGCAACCGCGTCGCCAAATCCTCGACCGCCGGCCGCTCCGTCGCGTAGTGGCCGGGCAGGATGAGGGCGATCTCTTGCGCCTCGGCGCTCAGGTAATCGTGGAAACGCATCTCGCCGGTCAGGAATACGTCGGCCTTTGCCCGCACCGCGTCGGGCAGGAACTCGCCGGCCGCCCCGCAGGCGATTGCGATCCGCTTGACCTCCCGGCCCGGTTCGCCGACCATCTGTGTCGCGCCGGCGGACAACTCGCGCCGGACCTTCGCGGCCAGCTCGCGGAGCGGCATCGCCGAGGACAAGTCGCCGACACGGCCCTCCCCGGTCGGCCCTGGCAAGGACTTGAGCGGGTAGACGTCGAACGCAGGCTCCTCGTACGAATGGGCCGCCCGCATCGCCGCGACCACCCGGCCGACCGCAGCCTCCGGGCACACCACTTCCAACCGCCATTCGCTGACGTCCTCGCGCCGGCCCTTGGCGCCGACCGTCGGGTTGGTGGACTCGGTTCCGAAAAAGGTTCCCGTCCCCCGGAGCCGGAAGCTGCACTGCTCGTATTGACCGATCACGCCGGCACCGGCCGCGAACATCGCGTCCGACACCTTCGAAAGGTCCGCGTCCGGGACGAACACGACCACCTTGCACTGGCGGTCGGCGTCGCGGCGGCGGAGTGGGAACATTCCGGTCAGGCCGAGCCGGCGGGCGAGCGAGTCGTTGATGCCGCCGGTCGTGTTGTCGAACGCGGTGTGCGGGGAGTACACCGCGATGCCCGCCCGGGCGAGCGGCCAAAGCAGCCGGCCCTCGGCGGAATCGGTGGAGAGTCGCTTGGCGCCGCGAAACAGCACCGGGTGGTGCGTGACGATTATCTCGACGCGCTCGCCGACCGCCTCGGCGACGACCGCGGGGGTTACCGTGAGACAGGTGAGTACCCTTTGGGCCTCGACAGCCCCGTCACCAAGCAAGAGGCCGACGTTGTCCCAATCGGCGGCGAGTGGCGGTGGGGCGAAACGGTCCAGGTATGCGCAGACGTCGGAGATGGTCGGCATGGGTGGTTCGGAGAAGGGGGGGTAGAGTGTAATTGAGGTTGTCGTAGTGAGGCGGTGCCCGACGCGCCAAGCGAGGGCGACGCCGAACCGCTCCGTTGATTCCCGCCCTGCCGCCGGGCGGGAGCGGCCTCGCCCTCGCTTGGCGCGTCGGGCTCCGAACATCCGGACACCGGCTCTAGCTAGTCGGCTTGTGGAAAATGTCGCGGAGGGCCTTCTCGCCGGCGGACAGCTCGTCGTTGCCGGTGGAGGCTCGCCGCTTCCGCACTTTCTGCGTTCGCCATCGGTCCGAGTCCGCCCGCCAGCGGAGCTGCGCTCCCTGAGCCGCCAGCCCGAGCGCGCTCACCAATCCGACGGCCACGCTCAACGCAACCGGGTTCCGCCCGGACCACCCTGGCGCGTCGAATGCCGTGAGCGTATCAGCGAGCACCAGCCCGGCATGCCCGGCCAACAACGTCCCGAGGAAGCTGGTCAGAGCCATCATCCACAGGCGGTAGAACAGGATACCCGCCAGCCCACCGGCCAGGAAGAAGACGCCCAGCTCCTGGGCATTTGGGAACAGTGCCCCGACGCCGAGCCAGACAGCTGTCCCGCCGGCGCCGAATGCGAACAGTCGGGCCAGCTCCAACGCCAAGAGCCCGGCCGCGACCGCCAGCAGGAGCCCGAGCGCGAGCACGTGCCCGCCGGTCGCCTGCCCGGTCGAGAGGCCGTACAAGCCGCCGGCCACGGTGACCCCGGCGACCGTCCAGAACCGGTGCCAGCGCCAGCCGAAGAGCCAGAGCAACAGGCCGAGACCAATGCCGGCGCCGCAGACGCCCACGGACAACCCGCGGGCCTCGGCCAGGACGTCGGGAGCGATCAGATGCATCGACGGGGACGATACCGCCCCGCCCGATTCGTCGCAAGGTGGGTGAGAGCCGGGGCCCGTGTGGCGTCAGGACGGCCGTCAACGACGAACCAGGAGTGTGAGCGACCGGAGGAAGCCACTCCGGTCGCCCACGCTCCCGGCTCGCCAAAAGGTTCGCCTCAATGCGGGTTCTTGCGCAAGGCGATGAGCTGCCCGACGCGGACGCCGCGGGCCACTTCGACCGGCGGCTCGTCGCGCACGACGATCCAGTCCGGGCTCGCCCGCAGTGCGTCGACAAGTCGGGCGTGCGACGCCACCTCGACGACAATCAGGTTTGCCTGGTGTCGTTCGAGGAAGCCTGCCCAGTCGTCGTCGGCGTACTTCACGTCCAGGCATGCGTTCCAATGGTCCGACGTGAATACGTGCGCGTGAGTAAACATCAGCGCGGGCATGTCTTCCGGCAGCGACCAGACGAGGAAGTCACCCTGCGTCTCGCTGGCAAAGATGGCCCCGCGGAATCGGCCATGCGGGTACTGGGCCCGCAGGACCGACCGCAGCTCGGGCAGCCATTTTCCTTCGTCGACGGGGCCCGCCGACAACTCGAGCGCAAGCCGCCACGGGGTACCCGGCGATACGACAGCGTCAGCGCCACGCGGAGTGCCGAGGACGAAAGCGCGGACCGGTGGGAAGAAAAGCACGCAGGCGCCCGCGACGCCGACGGCCAGCGAGGCCCGGCCGCGACTCGGCTGACCTTCGGGGAACGACGGCATTGTCGGGAACCGGTCGCCAAGGCCGGGCCCAAGCCGCGCCAGGAGCCAGACGGCCACGGTCCACCACCAGAGGATCGCCCGCCCCTGATGCCAGGGCCAGAGGGCGAACGGAAGGGCTACCAACCAGCCGGCCGCCCCGACCTTTCGCCCGCCCAGGACGCGAGCGAAGGCCAGCAGGACCAGGCTCATCACGTACGGCCCGCTATCCGCCAGCTCCATTGGCCACCACTCTTTCATCGTCTTCAAGTTGGGGTGACCGGAGAAGCCGAGGATGTACTTGTAGAGGAGCGGGCCGTGCGGGTTGACGAGGGTCGCTAGCGCGCAAAACACGCCGACGACGACCAGGCGCCGGACGTCCCGGTCAAACGGCCCGCGCTCGATCGCCCGGCCGATGGTGTGCAGGCCGAGGACCGCGAGGCCGACCACGAACGTCCCGTGCAGGTTGGCCCACAGCAGGAATAGCCCCGGTAAGACGGCCATTGCCCGCCGCGAAAGGGCCGGGGCGCTCAACGCGTACAGGATCACGGCGAGAAAAAAGACGCCAAACGCCTGCGGACGCTGCACGGCAGCCTCGTGCCGCAGCGCGAACAAATACAAGGCCAACCCCACCGTCGCCCATGCAGCCGAGCCGCCGAACCTCCGCAAGGCCAGCCAAAGGAATGCGAATCGACCGATCAGCAGCAACAGGTGAAACGACCGAAGCGCTTCGGCCCCGCCGCACAGCCGCGACTCGGCGTCGCCGCCCGCGAGCCACGCCCCAAACTTGTAGAGCAAGTAGTACGCGACTTGCGACAGCCACGCGACGTTCGCGAAGGGCGTTGACTTGTCAGAGTACGGGGAAAGCGGTTCGACCTCAGGCGTGGTCCCGTGAGTCCAGTACCACTCGCCGTACTTGGCATGGGCCCAGATGTCGGTGTGCCAGAGCGGCCGGCCGGACATGTGGACGAAGATGCACCCGAGCAGGAGCACGCCGAGGAGGTCGCCGTTGGTGAGGCGGAGTCGGCCGGTCGCGTACGCGGTGCTCATGAAGCGAGCCTAGCACGCGGAGCGCCCGGACGACGCCCACAACCATTAAGGCTCAATCGGCAGCTTCGGCAGGCGCCGGACCGCCGCCAGGATCCCCCCCGGCCCGTCGTCCTGGACGACCAGCCAGTCCGGGGACGTACGCAGTCGGTCGGCGAGCTTCAACCACTGTCCGGGGTCGATCGCGACCAGGTTCACCTGGTGCCGGCCGAGAATCTCCCACCAGTCGCCGTGCCCTTCCAGCGCCCGGTGGGTTTCCGCCCAGTGCGGCTGCCCCAACGCCTCGGGACGGGTGTAGGTCATGACCGGCCGGGTGTTGTCCTCGTCCAGCACCCAGGCCAGGAAATCACCCTGAGCATCGCCGCACAGGATCGCCCCGCGATAACGGCCGCCGGGGTACGAGGTCTGGGTAATCGTCCGCAACTGGGGCAGAAAACGACCCGCCTCGTCACGTTCGGCGGTCAATTCCAGCGCGACCCGCCATGGGGTGTCTGCCTCGACGACGTCCTCGATAGATCGCGGCCGGCCCGTGACCAGCCAGCGCATGGCGGGCGTCGTCAATAGCGAAACAACGAGGACCCCGGCCGCCACCCATCGCCAACGTGGCGTCGGCTCCGCGTCCGTCGCCTCGGGGCGCGATGCTGTCAGATTGGCGAGCGCGCTGGCGACAAGCGGGACTGTTAGGCAGGGCGCGATCAGGAACCAGTAAGCCGACCCGCGCTGCTGGACCAGCGGCCAAAACCCGAACGTCAACAGGATGAACATGGGCCCCGGCCCGAGGACCCGCGGGGCCAACAGTTGCGCGACAAACAGGACGGCCAGGGTCGTGAAGTACGCCCACGGCATCCCGGCCGGCTTATTGAAATCGATTGGTTGCCAGTCGGGCAGGGAGGCGATGTTCGGATTCTTGGTCGCGCGAAAGGCGTCGGCGAATAGCCGCGGACCGTCGGGATTCAGGCACGCGGCCGCGGCGCACAATCCCAGGGCAAGCACCAGGCGTCCGACCGCGCGCCTGTTCGTTTCCCCGTCGGGCGCCGACCGCCACCACTCAACGGCGCGGCCCGCGGTGAGCACCGCGAGCCAGGCCAGGCCAACGACCGCCGACGCGTGGGCATTCGCCCAGAACGCAAAGAGTGCCGGCAGGGCCACGAGCGCCCACCGCCGGACGGGTGACCCCGTCGTGACCGCCACGACGATCACGAAGAGCAGTAGCCCGACGTCCGCCTCGTCCTGGCGCGGGGCCGCAAATGCCAGGGGCAAGGCGGCGGCCGCGACTCCGATCGCGGCCAGCGCGCCGCGCCCGCCCAGCCGACGAAGTACGAACCAGAGCACTCCGAACCGGGCCGCGGCCAGCAGGGCGTGAAAGCCGGCGAGGGTTTCGGCCGTTGCCGCCAGCGGCTGGTCGGGTGAGCGGAACTCGGCAAAGCGGGCCAGCGGGAGGCGGACGTCGCGGCTCCACCGGCCGGCACGGGACTCACGGCCCTCCTCGAACGGCCCGGCGCCGCTCGGCCCGCCCCACGCGACCGGGCGCAGCGGCAACCCAAACAGAAAGACAAGCAGAGCAACGCCGACGATGACCTGGAAGAGGGCGGACACGAAGCGCACAGGGTCGCGGGCTCAGAAGGAGACGAATCGCCGGAAGACCGGTCAGGGAAGGTGACAAGATAGCAAATGAAACGGCCAGTAGCCGACAAAATCAGACGGAAGAGTATTGCGGGGCACTCGGTGAAGGCTAGAAGACTTCGCGGAATAGAGAGGGAACACGACCGGGGCAGTCTAGCGAAGTTCCCGTCGAACGCCCAAAGCCCGACCAGGCTGGCTCAGCGGCCGCAAATCCTGCCAATCCGCTGCAATCGATCGAATTGGATCAAGTTGGGCGACCGGCAAAGTCGATCATGTCCGGTACCTCCAGATCCGCGGCCGCCCGCCCGCGCGCAGGGAGTGGACTCGTGGCTCTGTCTCGCATTTGGACGGTCGTCGTCGGAGCCGTACTGGCCATCGCCGGGCCGGTCGCGGCGCAGGGTCCGTCCGCGCCGCCCGCGAACGACGATCAACCGGCCGCGCGGCCCGTGTCGGAACGAAGTGATCGCGGTGAGCCGGCCTGGCTGCCCGACTCCGTCCGCGAGCCGCAACCGGCAACGACCGAAGTGCGCTTCGTTTACGCGGGCGCCGAGCCGGCCCCGGACGTTACCACGACCGTGCTGACGCAGATGGCCGCGATCATCGGTTCCGGCCTGGTCCTGTTTTGGTTGTTGGCGCCCGTCTGTGTCCTGATTCTCCGGCGCTGCATCCCGGCCCCGGCCCCGGCGCCGGTGCAGGTGCAAGTTGTCGGCCCGCCCGCGCCGCGCGCCGCCCCCGCCGCGGGGCAGTATCAGGAGCGGGCCCCGAGCTTCGACCCCGGGCCGACATTCCAGGACGAAATGCGGATGCGCCACGAGGCGGAAGCGCGGAAGGAGCGGGGCGTACTGGAACAGCTCGCCGCGGCGAACGTCAGGTTGCAATCGCAGCTCGCGACTCTGGGCAACCTGAGCGACATCGAAGACCGGAAAGTCCCCCTGGCGGAAGCCGCCCCGCCGGGGTAAAGAGCGGCCACGGTTAATCACCCTCGCCCTTCGGGGAGCGGACGCATGGAAGCGGGCATTACCTACATCGGCATGGATCTCGGGACGTTCAAGACCTCGGTGGCGTCGTCGTCGGGCGTCCGCGACGCGGTCCAGAGCGCCGTCGGCTGGCCGAAGGACCACGTCGCCCGGACCATGCTCGGCCGCGACATCGTCTTCGGGAAGGATCTGATCGAGCACCGGTTGGCACTGGAGATCATCCGGCCGTTCGAGAAGGGCGTCCTCAAGTTCAGCACGACGGCCGAGGCGGGCGTCGCGGCCGACTCGACCGCTACCCGTCGGCAGGCGGCCAAGTTGCTCGTCGAGCACGCGGTCTCCCTCACCAAACCGCACCCGGAGCGCCCGGTCTACGGCGTGATCGGGGCCCCGAGCCGGGCGACGCTGAAGAACAAAGGGGTCATTCTGGAGGCGTGCCGCGACGCGTTCGACGCGGTCATGATCGTGTCCGAACCGTTCGCCATCGCGTTCGGGATGAACCGGCTTTGCGAGACGCTCGTCGTGGACATCGGCGCCGGCACGACCGACATCTGCCCGATCTACGGGACCTTCCCGGCTGAGGAGGAGCAGATCACGGTCCCGTACGGCGGCGACCACGTGGACGAGGTGTTCCGAAGGAAACTCATCGAGAAGTACCCGGAAGCCCAGGCGTCGCTCAACATGCTCCGCGAGATCAAGGAGAAGTACGGGTTCGTCCACAACGTCAACGAGAACGCGGTGGTGACGCTGCCGGTGAGGGGGAAGCCGACGCAATTCGACGTGACCGAGCCGCTCAAGGCGGCCTGCGCGTCGATCGTCAAGCCGATCGTGCACGCGTTGCGCGAGCTGATCGCGAGGTTCGACCCGGAGTTCCAGCCGCTGATGCTGCAGAACATCGTCCTCGGCGGGGGCGGCAGCCAGCTCAAGGGCCTGGACCGGATGATCGAGGAGGGGATGAAGGAGTACGGCGGGGCGAAGGTGAAGAAGGTGCCCGACCCGGTGTACGCGGGGGCGAGCGGGGCGCTGAAACTCGCCATGGGGATGCCGATGGACGCTTGGGAGAAGTTGCAACACAAGCAGGTGAAATTGGCCGAGGCGGCGGACGACTACGAGGAGCACAACGGGCACGAACCGGAACCGAAAGTACTCGCGGAACGCGTCGGGGGGTTGAATTGGCGGCTGATGGGCTGAGACCGCCAAGCTGAGACCGCCACTCCCCCCTTACTTGGCGGTCTTAGCTTTTCAAATCTAACGCAAGATGCTAACCGACATCATCTTGAGGCAAAAATGATGCCCTCAACCCTCAACATCGTGTGCGCAGGCTATGCGCAAGGAGCGCGACGCTCATCCGTGTGAATTGGCCGCAGCCGCTTTCAGCCCGGCCTTGAAATCAGGGTAATCCAGTTCCACTCCCAACTCGTCGCGAAGCCGTCGATTGCTGACCCGTCGGTCGGTCCGATCTTGCCGCGAACCCGAGGCCGGCGTGGGCTCGAACCTCGGCGGCGGCGCGCCGAGGAACTCGGCCAGTGCCGTGTAGTACTCTCGTCGAGTCACCGGACGTCCGTCGGCCACGTTGTAGGTTGTCCCCAATTGTCCCCGTTCGGCACCTGCGACCACGGTTCGGGCCCCGTCCTCGACGTGGATGAGGTTGATGCGCCTGTCCGGGTCGGTCGCGAGCGGCTCGCCCTTCTCCAGGGCCGCCCGCTTGATGATCCGCCCCGGACCGTAGATGCCAGCGAACCGGAGGATGATCGCCGCAGGCAATCGCTCGCGCAAGAGGCGCTCGCACTCCAGCACAATCCGACCGCTTTCGTCGCCCGGCTCGGTCGGCGACGATTCATCGACCCAGCCGCCGTCAGTCTGCCCGTAGACGCTGGTGCTGCTGACGTACACGAACCGCCGCGGCGCGGGCAGGACGTCGAGAGTATTCGATAGTCCACGAACGTACACCTCCCGCATCGGCTTGGCGGCGGAGCGGTCGCGGCCGACGGCGTACAGGACCGTATCGGCGGCGGGCAGCATAAGCGACGCGGGGTCGGTCACGTCCCCGACGATCGGACCGATGCCGAGGAAACGAAGCTCATCGGCCCGTGAGCGTGTCAGGGCAACGACCCGGCGACCGTCGGCAAGCCAGAGCCGAGCGACGACCCGGCCAAGGTACCCGCAGCCGAGGATTAAATGGGTCGGGGACATAGATAGTTAGACCTGGGACGGGAGTTCGTCTTCCTGTCAGACATTCCTGGAAATGGCCAAGGGGTTCGGCCCATGTCCAGCATCATGATTGCCGCCGTGGCCTTGCAGCTCGTACCATGCGGCACGCCGAACCCGCCGAATGCCCTGGACGACAAGGTTGTCGTGTTTCGCTACGCCCCTTCGCTGATGGGGCCATATCAGGAGGCGCAATCTCAAGACGTTCGGCAGATTTGGCAAGCGCTCAAGGATCGCGAAATCGCCTATCGTGCTGAGACTCAGGGCGGCGTGACGACGGTGTGCCTGAGCCCCATGGACATCAGCCGTTGGATCGCGATGGTGGACAAGCTAATCGAGACTGGTGTCCTCCGCTACTATCGTTGGGGCACGGATATTTTCGGGTACGGGCTGGTGCCGGTTCGATAGACCGCCCGGAGGGCGTCCCTGCTCCCAGTTCTTGGGCGCTTGTACGAGACTGACTAGCAGAAGCGGTTCGTTGACCACCGGCCTAATCCAAGCGGGACCGGAATGCCGCGAGATCCGGGCACACCACCGCCCAGCGATGGAGATCGGCGAGCCGGGAGACGTCGGTGACGGCGACGATCAACGGGGCCAAGTCAGCTGGAATCGTCCGGAACCGGGCGGTCAGCACGTCCATTATGGCCTGCACTCGCTCGTCGTGCTTCGTCTTCCGGCCCACCTGCTCGGTCACCTCCCGGCTCACTTGCTCGGTCAGTTCCGCCGCGAGTTGCTTTTTGAGGCGCTCTTCCAACAGCTTGGTCACTTCCTGAAGATACGGCGATTCGAGCAACATCGACGGGCCTCCGAGTATGTCCATGAGTCGTCTATCCAGTAAGGCGAACCCGGCCAAAATCTGGGCGACGCCGAGCAGTGCCGGCCGCCGGACCGGTGGGGCGTCCCGGTCAATCCGGGCGCGGCACTCGCGAAGCAAGTCCTCCGCCGGCACGTCGAATCGTGTCAGCGGAACCCACGGAACCAGTCCCACATCATTTTCGGCCAAGAGGTTGGTCGCGTTCAAGGTCCATACTTCGACAAATCGCCAGCTCGCGGTGATAGTCGTCCCGCGCTCCAGGCTGGTCATCTCGTAACGACCCGCGACCCGGGCGTTCCCCTTCGGCCACAGGACCAGCATGATCGCCTCCGGCATCCGCCGCCGGTCGGCGGCGACCAGCATCAGGTTTTCGAACATCTGCCGGTCGGCGTCCGCGTCGGCGTACGACTCAATTTCGACGAGGTAGAGTCCCTTCGTCGGGCGGCCGTCGTACGTTACTTCGAGCAGGCCGTCCGGGTAGCGCCGCGGAGCGACCAGGGCATCTTTCACCGCCGTACAGGTCGCGACGTGCTCGACGCCGGCCAGTTTCAGCATTGCCTTGCCGAAGTGGGCGAACAACCACCACTGGGCGGCGCGATCCTTGTCTTGCTGCATGGGCAACGAGTGTAACTTGAGAATGCCGGCCGGGAAGGTGTGGGCCCGTCGCCGGATCGAATGGTCAAGTATGGGCGTGCGTCACGGTGGCCGGCGGAGTCTTATCGGGGGAACGGACCCACGCTTCGAGAGCTCGCCATGACCGCGAACGAGGCCCCCGTGCTGACCCGCATCCGCCGCTGGCTCGCGCAAGCCCAGCCCGCGGGCGACGCCGAGCTCGTCCACCGCTTTGCCGAGTCCCGCGACCAGGACGCCTTCGCCGCCCTCGTGGACCGTCACGGGCCCATGGTCCTCGGAGTAGCCCGGCGCGTCACCGGGGATCACCACGCCGCCGAGGACGTGCTGCAGGCCACATTCCTGAGCCTCGCCCGGTGCGCGAAAGGACTTCGCCGGCCCGCGGCCGTCGCGTCGTGGCTGCACCGTACCGCCCACCACCTGTCGCTCACCGCGGTGCGCGCCCGCGACCGGCGCGGGCGCGTCGAACGGGCGGCGACACCACCCACCGGCCCGGACCCTCTCGCGGACCTTTCCGCCCGCGAACTGGTCGCCATCCTCGATGAAGAACTGCAACGGCTCCCCGACGCCCTCCGACAAGTGCTTGTCCTGTGCTGTCTGGAGGGCCGGTCGCAGGAAGAAGCGGCCGCGCTGCTGGGCTGGTCCCCAGGATCCGTCCGGGGCCGATTGGAGCGCGGCCGCCGGCGGCTCCGCGAGCGGCTCGCCCGCCGGGGCCTGACGTTTGCCGCCGCGGCCGGGACGCCGCTCCTGATCGTTCCGCCAGCGGTCATGGCCGGGTCGCTCCGGGAAATGGCTTTGCGCGCGGCCTTCGACGAGGCCGGCCCGTCACCGGCGGTGACGGCGCTCGTC
>DATFWZ010000364.1:0-8832 GCA_035258765.1 Gemmataceae bacterium | reverse complement strand
GCAACGGGAAACGAAGACGACCCGGAGGAGTCGTTCTCCTCCGGGTCTTACATCGAATCCCGAACGGTCGTGTAGTGAATGTTTTTTCACCCCACGCGCCAGGTCGTTCCGGCCGGCCGGTCTTCGAGTGTCACGCCAAGCGTCGCGAGGCGGTCGCGAATCAATCCCGCCTGGACGAAGAGCGCCTTCTTTATCGGGTCGTCTTTGCCGGGGATTCTCTTTGCCTCCGTCCGGAGGTTGCCGCGCACTTCGATCAAGAGTTCCAGCAATCCCTTGACGAGATTGTCGTCTGCACCCATCGCACCGGCAGTCGGTGCCGCCAGGAATAGTCCGAGAATCTGGCCGAACTCCTTGATCAGCAGGACTCCCTCCTCGAAGTCGGCCTTCGCGTCGGCCTTGGCCGGCGCCGGGTCTTCCAGCCGGCCCGCGTCGGCCATCCGGTTCAGTGCGCCGGCCATCTCGAACAACAGGCCGACCGCCCCGCCGGTGTTGAAGTCGTCGTCCATCAGCTCGCGGAACCGGGTCAAATACTCCGCATGTTCCGGCCGTCGGAACGTCCGGCCGTCGGTCGCCCGGGCCGGGACCTCGACCTGGTAGAAGTTCTTGCCGGTCACGCGCTCGAAGCGTTCCGCCAGCCGGAGGAACGCCTCGTGGGCCCTTTTGGCCGCTTCGAGTCCGGGGGGAATCGGTGCGGCGTTCGCCTTACGGGGGTCCCACTCGCCCAGCTCGATCGGCGAGCGGTAATGGGTCTGGAGGATGAAGAAGCGCAAGGCCTCGCCGGAGACGTGCTTGAGCGCGTCCGCGACGTTGAGCACGTTTCCGACCGACCCGGCCATCTTGCCGCTTCCCATCCGCAGGAGCCCGTTGTGCATCCAGACGCGGGCGAACGGCTTGCCGGTTGCGGATTCCGACTGGGCCAGCTCGTTCTCGTGGTGCGGGAAGCGCAGGTCGAGCCCGCCGCCGTGGATGTCGAGCGTCTCACCGAGGACCGCGATGGCCATCGCGGTGCACTCGATGTGCCAACCCGGCCGGCCCGGGCCCCAGGGGCTTTCCCACGACGGCTCGCCCGGCTTCGACGACTTCCACAGCGCGAAGTCGCCCGGGTTCTTCTTTTTCTTGCTCACCTCGATGCGTGAGCCCGCTTCCAATTCCTCCGCGTCGAAACCGCACAACTTGCCGTAATCCGAGTCCTTGGTCACGTCAAAGTAGACGTCGCCCTCGGCCGCGTATGCGTAGCCCTTCTCGATGAGCCCGCGAATGGTCGCGATCATGCCCGCGATGTGGTCGGTCGCCTTCGGGAAGGCATCGACCCCGGTGACGTTAAGCCGCTTCAGGTTCTGCAGGTAGTCGGCCGTCATCCGCTCGGCGAGATCCTTGACGGTCGTGTTCTGCTTCGCGGCCGCGGCGATTAGTTTGTCGTCCACGTCGGTGACGTTGACGACCCACTTGACCGGGAAGCCGAGGTAGTTCAGGTACCGCTTGACCGTGTCGAAGATGACCGGGCCGACCATGTGACCGATGTGGCTCGGTTTGTAGACCGTCGGCCCGCAGACGTACAAGGTGACCAGCTCACCCGGCTTCTTCGGGAAGGACTCCTTCTTGCGGGTCAGCGTGCTGTACACCTGCAACGGCGGCATGGCAGTCCTCGCAAAGAAACGAACCACAGAGTCACAGAGGGCACGGAGGGAAGAGACACAGCGATGAAACCACCAAGTTGCAGTCCATCGTCTCCCCATTACTCGCCCATCCTATCTGTGTCCACCTCTGTGTCTCTTCCCTCAGTGTCCTCTGTGCCTCTGTGGTTCGTTTTTTCGATCAGGACGATCGCCTGGCAGCCGATGGCCTCGCCGCGGCCGATGTGGCCGACGTGCTCGCCCGTCTTGGCCTTCACGTTGACTGCGTCCGCCGGCAAGTCAAGTAGGCTCGCGACGTTGTCGCGGATGCGGGCCTTCACCGGGCCGAGCTTAGGCTCCTGGGCGAAGATCGTCACGTCCAGATTGACAGGCCGCCAGCCGTCGCGGTTCAGGCGCGCGACTGCATCGGCGACCATTCGGGCCGAATCGCAGTCCTTGTAGGCGGGGTCGGTGTCCGGGAAGAGGTCGCCGATGTCGCCGAGCCCCGCCGCGCCGAGCAGCGCGTCGGTGACCGCGTGGAGCACGACGTCCGCGTCGCTGTGCCCGACCAGGCCGCGCGGGTGGGGAATTCGCACCCCGCCCAGGACCAGCGGGCGGCCGTCCTGGAGCCGATGCGTGTCGTGGCCGCTGCCGACGCGAAAGGTGCCGCCCATCACTCGATTCCGAACGTGCCGTCGCCGGCGTAATTCTCGAACCGCATGTACTGCTTGAGATACGCGAGCGTCACCTCGCCGGTCGGCCCGTTCCGCTGCTTGGCGATGATCACCTCGATGATGTTGTCCTCCATGCCGCCGTCGAACCGGCCGGGCCGGTGGAGCATGAGGCAGGTGTCCGCGTCCTGCTCGATCGAGCCGGACTCGCGCAAGTCGGCCAGCCGCGGGCGGTGGTCCTGGCGGTCCTCGGACGACCGGTTCACCTGGGCCAGGGCAATAACCGGGATCTCCAGCTCGCGGGCCAGGAACTTGAGCCGCCGCGAGATCTGGGCGACCTGCTCCTGGCGCGGGTCCCGGCGGTTTTCGGGGTCGATGAGCTGCAGGTAATCGATGACGACAAGGCGAATCTGGTTGCGGATCTGGAGCCGCCGCGCACTCGCCGCGATCCGCAGCATGCTCTGCCCGGGAGTGTCGTCGATGAAGAGCGGCGCGCTCCGTAGGACGTCCCCGGCCGCGTGCAACTTGCCGATGTCCTCCCCGCTCAGGTGCCCCTTCCGGAGCTTGTGACTGTCCACTCGGGCCTGGGCGGCGAGGAGACGCTCGGCGAGCTCGACCCGCGTCTGCTCGAGGCTGACGAAGTAGACCGGGAGTTGTTCGTCAACGATCGCGTGCCGGGCGATGTTGAGGGCCATGGCCGTCTTCCCGACGCTGGGCCGGGCGGCCAGGATGATGAGTTCGGAGTTCTGGAAGCCGGCGGTGAGCTGGTCGAGGTCGATAAACCCGGAGGGAATGCCGCTAATCGCGCTCGGGTCCTTGCGGCCGGTGCGCTGGTCGATTCGCGTGTACGCGTCCTGGAGGGCCTGGTAGAGCGTCGTCGTGTTCCCCGTCACGCCCTTCTCGGCAATTTCGAGGATCCTGCGCTCGGCCGTGCCCAAGAGCTCTTCGGCCGGCTGCGACTGGTCGTAGGCGTCGCGAAGGATTTCGGTGCTGGCGTGAATGAGGTTACGGGTGATCGCCTTATCGCGGACGATCCGGGCGTAATACTCGGCGTTCGCGGCGGTCGGGGCCGCATCCCACAACTCGGCCAGGTAGACGTCGCCGCCAACGTCCTCGAGCTGTTTGAGCTGGCGCAGTCGCTCCCTCAGGATGATCATGTCAACGGGATGACCGTCGTTGTAGATCTCCTTGATCGACTGGAAGACCTTCTGGTGGGCGTCGAAGTAGAAGTTGTCGGCGGATTCGATGATGCGAAGGACGTCGTTGATGACGACGTTGTCGCGGAGCATGGAGCCGAGGACGCTGCGCTCGGCGTCCCGGCTTTGGGGTGGGAGGCGGTCCGGTCCGGGGGAGTCGGCAGACATGACGACGTCCTGTCCCATCGGGAACACGGGTCACCCGGCCCCGCCGCGTCGTGCGGCGACGGACAGGCACGTCAGCGCCGGCCGACCGCCTGCGGCAGGATATTCAACAGAATGCTCGCCTCGATGTCGTAGCCCAAGGAGATCGGGATCGGGATATCGTACCCGAGCTCCTTGAGCGGCTCGGCGAGCTTGATCATCTCGGGCTCGACCAGCAGGTTCTTGCCCCGCATGGCCTTGGCGATCTCTTGCGGGCCGACCGAGCCGTACAGGTGCCCCTCCTCGGTCGCATTGGCCTCGATGGAGATCGTCTTGGTCCGAGCGATCTGCTCGGCCAGGGTCTTGAGGTCGGCCTTGCGGGCCTCGCGGGCCTGCTCGACCCGGACCTTGTAGCGCTCCAACAAGCGCAGGTTGTGCTCGGACGGGACGATAGCCTTCCCGTTGGGGATGAGGTAGTTCCGGGCGAACCCCGGCTTCACCTCGACCACCTGGCCCTGCTTGCCGACGTGGACAACGTCCTCGATCAGCACAACCCGCGTGCCGCCATGGGGGCCCTTCTTGACCTGCTGCCGCTGCTTGACCTTCTTCTGGGGAAGGGGCTTGGCCTTCGGCTTCGCCTTGGTCGCTTCTTTTTGCTTGGCCATGTGGTCACCACCGAGGTTACGTCACGTCAAAACGGGATGTCTTCCCCATTGCCGCCGGCGTGGCGCGGCTCGTCCGCGAAGTCTTCATTCGGGGCCGAAGCGGCCCGCGTGGACGCTGGCGCAGCCTGCCGCGGCCCGCCCTGCCCGTCCTGCTTCGGATCGAGCAACTGCATCTGGTCGACGACCAGTTTGTGCTTGGACCGCTTCTGCCCGGTCTGCTTGTCGTCCCACTGGTCCAGGTGCAGCCGGCCCTCAATGCAAATCTGGCTGCCCTTTCGACAATACTGCTCGATCACGTTCGCAAGCGTCCCGGTCTCGCCCCGGTTGTACGCCTCGCAGTCGATGAACATGGGCTCATCTTCCCACTGCCCGGTCTGCGTGTTCTTCCGACGGTTCGTCACCGCGAAGCCGAATTTGGCCACTTTGCCACCGTTCCCGAAGGTCCGGCACTCCGGGTCGCGGGTGAGGCGGCCGATGAGAATCACCTTGTTGAGGTTGGCCATCAGCGTCCCTCCTGGGGGAGTTTTGGGTAATCAGGGTCACATGCGCGCCCATGATACGCCCGTTCACCAGCAGACGCCAATCTCAGCAGTGGACAAAAGTCGTCACTCCTTGCCAACCTCGGCCTCCGGGGATCGGCGCGGGGGCCGGTTCCGTCGCGGCGCACCGGCTTCTTCCGGGGGCGGACCTTCCTCACCCGGTGGCAAGCCGGGAACCGGTCCGGGCGGAGTTCCCCCCTCGGGGGACTCGTCGTGCATCAGCTGCAACGCGAACCGATGATCGTCCTTCGCAACCGCGAGCATCTCCTCGTCCCACTTCGGGTCGATCGCGCTGACCAGGTGGCGGAGGATCACCTCGCTCAGCCGGAAGTCGAGGTCCATCTCCGCGAGCTTCTTCGAGTCGGCCTTGAAATACGTCAGATGGTAATAGCCCTTCTTGTGCCCCTTGATCGGGTAGGCCAGTTTGCGGTCGTCCCACTTACGGCTGGCCAGGATTTGAGCGCCGTGCTTCTCCAGCATCGCATGGAGCTGGGCCTTGACCCCCTCCGCGTCCGTGCCGGTCTTGGTCGGATCGAGGAGGAACAGGCACTCGTAGCTGTTCACGGGCATGGCAAGTTCATCATTCGGGTTTCGGGGGTGAGTTCGTTCGGTCGGCCGCGCCGTCCTTCTTGTCTTTCGCCGGCCGCTCCTTCTTCGGCTTCTCGGGCTGCGGGTCCGCGTTGAACCGGTTCATGCTGGCGTCGATCCCGTCGCGGACCCAGACGAGCACCGCCTGGGCCGCCTGGGCAATCGCATCCTGAACGACAGCCCGCTCGCCCGGCTTGAACCGACTCAAAACGTAATCCGCCGCGTCCCAGCGGTCGCCCGGCGAGCCGACGCCAATCCGGAGTCGCGGGTACTCGGCGGTCCCGAGCGCCTCCTGGACGCTCCGCAACCCGTTCTGCCCGCCGTGCGAGCCTTTCGCACGCATCCGCAGTTTTCCGAGCGGCAGGGCGATGTCGTCGCAAACAATCAAGGCGTCCGGCAGATTCAGCTTGTAGAAGTCCACCGCCGCCCGGACCGCACGGCCGCTCAGGTTCATGAACGTCTCGGGTTTCATCAGCAGGACCTGTTCGGTCCCCTCCACCGCCTCCGCGACCTGAGACTCGAACCGGCTCCGCCAACGCGTCACGCCCGGGGCCGCGGCGAGGTAGTCGAGTACCGCGTAACCGATGTTGTGCCGCGTCGCGTCGTATTTCGGACCGGGGTTGCCCAGGCCCACCACCAGCTTCATACAGAGGTCCAAGTTTCAAGTTCCAAGTTCCAGGTTCGAATCGGATGGTCAACTTGGAACTTTGAACTTGGAACCTGGAACAAAGACGGTCACTCCTCCTCTTCGGCCGGCTTCTCCTTCTTCTTGGTGATGACTTCCGGCTCCACGACCGGCGCCTCGGTCGGCACGGCGATCGGTGTCGGCTCGGGCGCGACCACGTGCTGCTTCACCTGTACGACCACCAGGTCCGGGTCGTCGAGGATCTTGACCCCGGCCGGGACTTCCAGCTCCTTCACATGGATCGCCTGGCCGACGAGGAGGGAGTCGATCTTCACCCGGATCGACTCGGGCACGGCCAAGGCCGGGCACTCGACGTGCACCTGGTGCAGCGGCTGGTCGAGGACGCCGCCGGAGTTGGTCCCCGGCGCGACCCCCTTGAGCTCGAGGTCCACGGTCGTCCGGATGCGCTCGTCCTTGGAGACGCGGCGGAAGTCCACGTGCATGACGTCCGAGCCGAGGTGGTCGTGCTGAATCTCCTGGATCAGGACGGTTTCGGTCTTCCCGCCGACGACGAGCTGGAGGGTTCGGGTGTGGTGCCGGATGGCGGCGTCGAGTTCTTCGCGGGAGACGGTGACGGAGGCCGGGGTCTGCTTGTGGCCATAGACGATGGCCGGCACGCGGCCGGCCTGGCGGAGGCGGTGGGCGTCGCGACTTCCCTGGCCCTTGCGGGCCTCGGTCTTGAGTACGACTGCGTCGGCCATGGCTGCCGGTCCCGCGGCGCTCGCCGCATAAACGAAGAAGAGCAGCCCCGCGCGGGCTGCCTTCCGTCGGTGGCGGAACTAGGAAATGAGATTATGCAAACCAGTCGCGAGGGCAACAAGGGGTCGCGGGAAAAATCACTCCGCGTCTGGGGAAACCTCGTCCGCCCCGGAGCGCATGATCCCGCGACGGGACTTGGCCTGGATGAATCGCAGCATTTCGGCAACCAGCGGGTGTCCCCCAAGCTCCTGCTCTAGCCGCTCGACCCCCAACTTGAGCATCAGTCCAGACCGGTACAGGATCTTAAACGCCATGCGCACGGCGGAGATGTCGGCGGTTGGGATACCTGCCCGCCGCATGCCGACGATGTTCACACCCAAAAGGGTGTAGCGATCCTTGACGACCAGGAACGGGGGTACGTCGTGGCTGGCGGATTCCTGCCCGTTCAGCAGAGACAGTCGGCCCAGACGGGCGAACTGGTGGACGGCCGTGAGCCCGGACAGGAATACCCGATCCTCGATTTCACAGTGTCCGGCGAGCAGGGCGCCATTCGCGAAGATACAGTGATTCGCGATTTTGCAATCGTGGGCAACGTGCGAGTTGACCATGAAGTAGTTGAAGCTGCCGATGCGGGTCACCCCGTAGCCCTCGACGTGCGACCCCCGGTGCACCGTGACGAATTCGCGAAACGTATTGCTGTCGCCGATCTCAGTCCGGGTCGGCTGGCCCTCGTAGGCCAGGTGCTGCGGCTCGCTACCGATGACGGTACCCGTCCCGACTCGGTTGCCGCGACCCATGACGAGCGGGCCGATCAGGTGGGCGTGGGGCCCGACGACGCAGTCGAGGCCGAGCGTGACCGGCCCCTCGATGACCGCGTACGGGCCGACCTGGACGCCGGCCGCGAGATCGGCCTCGGCCGACACGATGGCCGTCGGGTGGACGCGGTCCGGGTCGGCAACTGGCATGGTTCTGGTTTCCGCGCGACGCCGGCCACCCGGGCCCCCGGGCCGCCGGCCGCGACCCGTCTTCTTAGCGGGTTCGCCCGGGCCGAACCAGCCCAAATCGGCCCCCGGTGTCGTATACTGATGGTCACACGATCGCACGGGGCCGGCCATGACCGACGTGACCCGCGAACAACTCCACGCCTACCTCGACGACGCCCTCGAGGACGCCGAGACCGCCCGGATCGAGAAGCTGTTGCGGGGGTCATCCGCCCTGCAGGCCAAGTTGAAGCAAGCCCGCGACGAGCGCGACCGGGGGGAGCACTCCCTCGGCGCCGTCTGGAGGCGCGAGCGCCTGAGCTGCCTGACCCGCGAACAACTCAGCAGCTACTTGCACGCCGTGCTCGACGGCGACATTCGGCGGTATATCGATTTCCATCTCCAAACGATTGGCTGTCCGTGTTGCCTGGCCAATCTCGACGACCTGCGCGAGAAGCAGGCGGAGTCCGCGACCCAGACCCGCCGGCGGCGGCGGTATCTGGAGACCAGCGCGCGGTTGCTCAATGAGGCGAGGAAGTAAGGGGGCGATTCAAGCTCCGGCGGTCGCATTCCGGACTGGACTTCCCGCCCGATCGGGTTAGGGGCCGGGCGCGGGTGATGCGGCCAGGAAAGGGTTAACGACACGGACACCGTCGTAGTCCTGGCCGTGGTTCATGTCCTCGCTGTAGACCGACTGGCACCCCAGGGCCTTCGCCGCAGCGAGGATCGCGGAATCCCAATAGCTCAACTGAAAGCGCTGATGATAGTCGATGGCGGCCCGGACGATGTCGGGCGTCACGGCCTGCGTCGGGTACGCTAGCCAGTTCTCAACGAACTTGGCCGCTTCAGCGGCGGCCAGCCGGAACGGCCGCTTCGCGGAGGTCGCGTTGACGAAGAACTCGGCCGCGACTTGCACCGACCTGCCCCAGGGCTCGGTGAGGAGCAGTTGCCGCGCCCGGTCGCGCTTGGGGGCGGAGGTCGGGTCATTGTCGATCGAGTACAGCAGGACGTTGGTGTCAACGAACACGGCCGCGGTCGTAGAGCTCCTCGCG
>DATFWZ010000363.1:0-3120 GCA_035258765.1 Gemmataceae bacterium | reverse complement strand
TATTGGAGCCGCCCGTGGAACAACTACCACTACGGCTGGCTGAACGGGTACTGGTCCAACTTCAACGCCATGCCGGCGTTCTGGACCGGGTTGGTTGCCGGCACGGCGGTCAGCCCCGGGCCGACGTTTACCTACGCCAATCCGTACTACGCCGCACCGCCGGCGTCGCCGGACGTGACGGTGAACCTCGTGGCCCCGGACTACTCGACGCCGATCCCACCGCCGTCCGTGGAACAGACGGTGATCGCCTACCCGCCGGCGCCGGACCAGGCATCGGTGGACGCAGGGGAGCCCCTGCCCACGACCGCCCCGCCGGCGCCGCCCGAGGACGACACCGCGACCGCGGCGAACAAGCTGTTCGACGACGCCCGCGCGCTGTTCAAGGCCGGCAAGTACGCCGACGCCCAGGCCAAGGATGAGCAGGCGATCCAGAAGCTGCCGAGCGACGCCGCCTTGCACGAGTTCCGGTCACTTACCCTGTTCGCCCAGGGCAAGTACAAGGAGTCCGCGGCGGGCCTGTACGCGGTCCTGGCGGCCGGGCCGGGCTGGAACTGGCAGACCATGCAAAGCCTGTACGCGGACCCGGCCGAGTACACGAAGCAGCTTCGCGCCCTGGAGAAGTTCCTGACCGACAACCCAGACGCCGGGTACGGGCACTTCCTGCTCGCGTACCACTACCTGGTGCTCGGGAGTAAGGAGACGGCGGTGAAGGAGCTGGAGCGGGTCGTCAAGCTGCAGCCGGACGACAAGCTGTCGTCCGAGCTGCTCAAGGCCCTGACGGCCCCGCCGCCCGCGAACGGGACGACGCCGAAGTGAGTGGAGGATGACGATCGTTGATTTGCATCCCCCTCCGCGCGTCGGGGAGCGGGGTTAGGGGGAGGGGTCTTGGGGCGCTGCGAGCGCAGACCTCTCCCCACAACCCGCTCGCCAATGCGGAGAAGGGGAGTAAGACGCCACTCGAGTGACACCATGAAGCGCATCCTGATCCTGTCCGGCCTGGCTCTCGTGGCCTTCGGCGCCGCGTACGGCCTCACTTGGCTCCTCACCCGGGCGCCGAATCCGACCGAGGGAATGGTCTGGATCCCCGGCGGCGAGTTCACCATGGGCAGCGACGCCGACTACGCCCTGCGCCACGAGGGACCGGCCCACCTCGTTCGCGTGGACGGCTTCTGGATGGACGAGACCGACGTCACCAACGCCCAGTTCGCCGCCTTCGTCAAGGCCACCGGCTATGTCACGACCGCCGAGCGCACGCCCACGGTGGTCGAGGTCATGAGCCACGCCCGGCCGGGCGCGCGGCCGCCAAAAAAGGAGGACCTGGTGGCCGCGTCGATCGTGTTCACCCCGCCCGACCAGCCGGTGCCGTTGAACGTGGCCGACGACTACCGGCAGTGGCAAAAGTGGACCCCGGGGGCCGACTGGCGACACCCCGAGGGTCCGAACAGCAACATCGACGGTCGCGACGACCACCCGGTCGTCCACGTGTCGTGGGACGACGCCCAGGCGTACGCGAAGTGGGCCGGCAAGCGGCTGCCGACCGAGGCGGAGTGGGAGTTCGCGGCCCGCGGCGGACTCGAGGGGAAGAAGTACGTCTGGGGCGACGAGCCTTTCTCGGAAGAGCACCCCCAGTGCAACAACTTCCAGGGGCACTTCCCCGACCAGAACACGGTCAAAGACGGCTTCGAGCGAACCTCGCCGGTGAAGGCGTTCCCGCCCAACGGGTACGGCCTCTACGACATGGCCGGCAACGTCTGGCAATGGTGCGCCGACTGGTACTTGCCCGAGGCCTACGCCCAGACGCGGGACCAGAAGCTGCTCGTCAACCCGACCGGGCCGGTGACCAGCTTCGACCCGCGAGTCCACCCGGCCGAGCGCGTGCAGCGCGGCGGGTCGTTCCTGTGCTGCGTCGGTTACTGCTTCAACTACCGCCCCAGCGCGCGCCGCGGCTGCACCCCGGACACGGGCATGTCGCACGTCGGTTTCCGGTGCGTGCAGTCAGCGTCGCCCAAAGATTAGAGCGATCCGGTAACCGTCGCCGGATTTCTCTCGCCCGCGTCTCGGAGGGTGGCTACAAGGAAGCCGCCCAATCTCCCTTGCCGGTCCTTCCCAGTTCCGGGCCGGTTCGCATCATCCCGGAGGTTTCATCATGTCCCGGAGTTCCCGGCTTTGGCTGCCGGTCGTGATCGCGGCCAGCGGCCTGCTCGGCTGGCTGGCCGGCAGCGGCCGGCTCGAAGCCGTGCTGCAAGCGAAAGGGGATCCGCCCAAGGTGGATCGACCGGCTGTGCCCGCGCCGCCGCCGGTCCAGCTCGTCCAGGCCGAAAAGAAGGACGCGGTCCCGGCCGGCAAGGACGGCAAGAAGCCGAACATCCTCATTATTTGGGGCGACGACATCGGCTGGTTCAACCCGAGCTGCTACCACGGCGGCGTCATGGGGTACCAGACCCCGAACATCGATCGCATCGCCCGGGAGGGCGCACGCTTCACCGACTGGTACGGCCAGCAGAGTTGCACGGCCGGGCGCGCTGCGTTCATCACGGGGCAATCGCCGATCCGCACCGGCATGACGAAGGTCGGCCTGCCCGGCGCGTCGCTGGGCATTCAGCCGCAAGATCCGACGGTCGCCGAACTGCTCAAGCCGCACGGCTACGTCTGCGGCCAGTTCGGCAAGAACCATCTGGGCGACCGCAACGAGTTCCTGCCGACGGTCCACGGGTTCGACGAGTTTTTCGGCAACCTGTACCATCTGAACGCCGAGGAGGAGCCCGAGAACCCCGACTACCCCAAGAACCCGGAGTTCCGAAAGAAGTTCGGCCCCCGCGGCGTGCTCCATAGCTGGGCCACCGAAAACGACGACCCCACCGACGACCCGCAGTTCGGCCGCGTCGGCAAGCAGAGGATCGAGAACACCGGCGCATTGACCACGAAGCGCATGGAAACCGTGGACGAGGAATTCCTCGACGGCGCCCTGAAGTTCATGGACAAGTCGCACAAGGACGGCAAGCCGTTCTTCTGCTGGCTCAACTCGACCCGCATGCACGTTTTCACCCATTTGAAAAAGGAGTCCCAGGGCGTGACGGGTCTGGGTACCTACCCGGACGGCATGGTCGAGCACGACGGTCA
>DATFWZ010000362.1:0-11153 GCA_035258765.1 Gemmataceae bacterium | reverse complement strand
ATCGCGGGGAGAGCGCCGGCACTCTCAATGTCCAGCTCTCCGGCGCGACCCTGTCCCGCAACCTGCTCCCGACGCTGGCGATTTATGCCGACGTGCTGCGCCGCCCTCACCTGCCGGAAGCCGAGCTGGACGCGGCCAAGTCGCTGAGCTTACAAGACATCCAGTCGATCGAGGACGAGCCGCAGCGGAAGGTGATGATCGAGTTGCGCAAGCGCTACTACCCGGACCCGCTCGGCCGCGACCAGCGCGGGACCGCGGAAGGGGTCACGGCCGTTACCATCGAGGACGTTCGGGCCCAGCACGCGGGCCTGTACCAACCGCGCGACGTGATCCTCGCGGTCGCGGGCGACATCGACTGGCCGGCCGTCCGGGGTGAAGTGGAACGCCTCTTCGGCGACTGGCGGGGACAGAGCGACCGGCCGGCGCTCAACGTCGAATCCCGCCGTCCGAAATCCGAGCACATTGCGAAGGACCTGGACCAGACGCAGATCGCCCTCGCGTACGCGAGCGTCCCGATCGGCGACCCGGACTTCTACAACGCCCGCGGCGCCGTCGGAGTCCTTTCGCAGGACATGAGCTCGCGGCTGTTCACCAACGTCCGCGAGAAGCACGGACTCTGCTACTCGGTCTACGCCAGTTACGAGACGTTCCGCGACCGCGGGGCGATCGTTGGCTACGCCGGGGCTCGCCCGGAGCTGGCCCAGGAGACACTCGACCGCACCCTCGACGAACTCCGCAACCTGGCCAACGGCATCGAGGTCGAGGAGCTGGACCGGGTCAAGGTCGGGCTGAAGTCCAGCCTGATCATGCGGCAGGAATCGACGTCCGCCCGCGCCGGCGCCCTGGCCTCGGACTGGTACTTCCTGAACCGCGTGCGCCCCCTCGAGGAGATCCAGGCGGCAATCGACGGGTTGACCGTCCCCGGCATCCTCGGCTACCTGGACCGGCACCCGGCGCGGGAGTTTACAATCGTCACGCTCGGCCCCGCGGCACTCCGACTGTAACCACGGAACACCATGAAGTTTCACCAGCACACCCTTTCCAACGGCCTTACCATTCTGGGCGAGACGAACCCGGCCGCGCTGTCGGTCGCGGTTGCGTTCTGGGTCAAGACCGGTTCGCGGGACGAGTCCCCGGAGGTGTCCGGCGTGTCCCACTTCCTCGAACACATGGTGTTCAAGGGGACCGACAGGCGCAACGCCTTCGCGGTCAACCGCGACTTCTCGCGCATTGGGGCGGACAACAACGCCTGGACGTCCGAGGAGAACACGGTCTTCCACGCCGTGGTGCTTCCAGAGTTCCTGCCCGAGGTGGTGGACGTCTTGGCCGACATCCTGCGGCCCAGCCTTCGGGGGGAGGACTTTCACACCGAGAAGAAGGTGATCCTCGACGAGATCGTCCGCTACGAGGTCCAGCCCGGGTGGGCGGTCTATGACCACGCCCGCCGGAACTTCTACGCCGGCCACCCGCTGGGCAACAGCGTCCTGGGGACGACCGCGAGCATCACCGCACTGACCCCCGACCAGATGGCCGGGTACTTCCGCAAGCGGTACGTCGCCCCGAATGTCATTGCCGTCGCCGCTGGGAACTTCGACTGGGAGCGGTTCGTGGACCTGGTCGGAAGAGCGTGCCGGGATTGGCCGACCGGCGACGCCCCGCGAACCCAACGCACCGAGCCGCCGGGTGCGGGCGGTGTCCACGTGATCCCGAAGCCGCCGGACAAGGTGGCGCAACAGTACGTGACCCTGATCGCCCCGGCCGCGCCGGCAGATCACGAACTGGGTTACGCCGGGGCCGTCCTGTCCACGGTCGTCGGCGACTACACAGGCAGCCGGATGTTCTGGGCCCTGACCGATCCAGGACTCGCAGACGAAGCCGGAATGGGGATCGATGAGTGCGACGGGGCGGGCGCCTACTATACGTCCTTCAACTGCGTCCCCGAGAACGCGACCGAGTGCTACGGCATCGTCCGCAAGCTGCTCGATGGCGTACAGAAGAACGGGATCACCGCGGACGAGTTCCAACAGGCGAAGACGAAGATCCTCTCGCGTGAGGTGCGAGCCGGCGAGCGGACCGCCCGGCGCATGTTGACGGTGGCCAAGGACCACGTCTACCGCGGCGAGTACCGCAGCGTGGACGACGAGCTGGCCGCGTGGGACGCGGTCACCCTCGACGACGTCCGGGCGGTCCTCGACCGGTACCCCGTAACGAACCAGACGGTCACTGCCTACGGCCCGCTGACTCAGCTGCCGTAACCGACACAATCTCGATTGTCGCCACCGCGGGCGGCTCGTGTTCTAGACTCGACTCGTACCACAGACCCCGTCCCGGCCGCGTGCCGCTGGCACGTCCGGAGTACCGCATGCGCTTGCGCGTTCGCGTCCGCCGCCCCGGTAGCCCCCCCGAGGAGCGCGAATTCGTCCTCGACTCGGTCCGCGTTGGCCGGGAGGCCGGGGCCGAAGTAGTAATTCCCGACGACGTCGGCGACACCGTCTCCTGGCAACACTGCCGGATCGACGCTCGCCCCGACGGCGTTTTCCTTCACGACCTCAAGTCCACGAACGGCACCTACCTGAACGGCCAACGCGTCGAATGGCCGCAACGGCTGCATGTCGGCGACCAGGTCCAGCTCGGCAAGTCGGGCCCGGCCCTGGAGGTCCTGGTCGTTGACGCGCACGCCCAGCCGGCCGACGGAGAGGCACGCCGGCTGGTCGAACCGCCCCCGCTACCGCCGCGGACCCGCGGCGCGCGCGTCCGCCGGGCCGTGAGCATCTGGATCGGCAAGCGGTACCGGCTCTGGCTCACCTCGACCGGTGTGTGCCTTCTGGTCGTGCTCGTGTACGCGTTCGTGTTCGGGCTGGCCTTCTGGAAGGAGGAGCGGCGACTTGCCCAGGTTGAAGTGGAGGCGGGAGTGATTTACGAGCAGTTCGCCGACCTCGACACTGACGCGGGGTTGGTGCGGGCAAACGCGGCGGAGGTCGAAGCTTCCACCCGGCAGATGTACGCCCGGCTCGCTTCACTCGACGACCAGGTCCGCGGACTCAGCGAACACGAACCGACCAAGGGCGACATGATCTACCAACGCACCGTCGCCTCGACCGTCTGGGTGCTGACCGACCAGGGCCAAGGGACGGGAGCAATCGTCGAGTACAACCGTCGTAGGTTCGTCGTCACTGCCTACCACGTGGTCCACGGGGCGCGCGAGATCGGGGCCGTTTTGCCCAAGTTCCTGAACGGGCGCTTGCTGGCGGCCGAGGGACAGTACATGACGCCGGATGGTGTCCCCCCGTCCGCCCGCCGCGATGTCGTGCCGTGTACCGTCTGGGCCAGCGCGCCGGTGCAGGACGTGGCGATCCTGGAGTCGAAGGGCCTGCCGCCCGACGTGCCGGCGCTCCAGTTCGCGTCGGTCCCGCCCGATGCCGGGGCCGACATCCACAGCGTCGGCGGCCACCTGCCCGGGTCGCGGGGGATGTGGTTGTACTCCCGCGGCACCGTCCGCGACGTGGTCGGCCCGATTAGCTTCCGAGTCGATCCCGAACTGAGCGCGTTTGCCCGCGTGATCGAGACTCGCTCCCCGACGGCCGCGGGGGACGGCGGGCCGGTGGTAAACAATCGATGTGAGCTCGTCGGCATTGCGTCTGCGGCGAGGGACGGACTGAACTCGGTCGCGCGGCTTGTTGAAGTCGGCCACGTCCGCGGCGTCATCGACGTCCGGCCCCGCAAAGGGTCATCGTCTGGTAACCGTAAGTCGTCCCGCCCGGCGGACAGTCCAACGCGGACCACTTCCACGGGCCAATCGCATGTCCACGCCCTCTTGCTCATCGACGACGCGGACGACTCACTCCGGCCATGGCTCCAGCACGACCGGGAGATGATCACCGACCTGATCCGCCAGGGCCTGCCGGCGGGCCGGTTGACTCTCACGACGTTGGCCGGCCCGGAGGTGACTGGCGCGCGGGCCCGCGAGTACTTCCGGAGCCTGGGCAGTAGTGTGACGCCGGCCGACACCGTCCTTTGCTACTTCGCCGGCCGCGGCGGGATGGTCGGGCCAACGCACTTTCTGACCTTTGGCACCGGCGGGCGGCGCGAAGATTTGTCGCGACATGAGGTGTTGTCGCAGATGCGGGCAACAGGTGCCCGACTGTCCGTACTCATCACGAATTGCTACACGACGCATCCGGCCGCGCCACCGAAACCGTCGGAAGGTCAGCCTTCAACCGCAAACCCTGGCTTCCTCGTTCCCTTGCTGACAAGCCACAAGGGGGTGGTGAATTGGCAATCGTCGAGTCCGGGTCAGTTCGCGAGCCCGGGCGTGTTCACGGCCTCATTCTGTGAGGCATGCGCCGGGGGCAAGCATACCGACTGGCCACATCTCTTCGCGGACGTCAAACAGAAGATGGAGGAGCAGCCGATTCCGACGCCGATGACGCCGCACATGTTCTCGCCAGAATCGGCGGTGCGGCCGAACTAGTAGTCGGCGACGCCCCGTCCTACTCCGCAAACAGCCGCTCCGGGACCCCGTACGCTGCCTTGCCGGGCGGCGCGATGCCGAGCGCCTTGGCGAAAATCGCGGCGATCACCGCCGGGGGTACTTCCTCTCCATGCACCCCCGGCTTCACACCCGGCCCGAACACCAGGAGCGGGACGTGCGTGTCGTACGGGTGCGGGCTCCCGTGGACGGTGCCCGTCGTCTTCCCGTCCGGGTCGAGCCAGTACGGCTTCAAGACGATTCCCACGTCCCCGCACCGATCGGGAAAGTAAGTCTTCTTCATGCGCTGCCCGATCGCGTCGTACGGGTCCATCTCGCGCTCGAGGTCGGCCCGCGTGAAGGTCCGCAGGAAGCCGTCCTGCTTCGCCAGGAACTCGGCCAGAGTCTTCGCCACCTCCGCGGCCTTCAGCCCCCGCGACTCGATCAGCTTGTAATTCAGATAACCCCACACGCCGGTGTAGTTCTCAATCCACCTGGTCTTGGCAATCACCTGAAACTCGTCGGAGTACACCGCCCGCAGGTGCTCCTCGGCGGCCGCCAGCACTTTCTTCACCGAAAGCCGTCGGGCGTCCAGTCCGCGGGCGGCCGACGCCTCCGGCAGCGGGCAGATGCCGTGGTCGGCAGTGAGGCAAATTAGGTACTTACCCTTGCCGACGTGCTCGTCGAGGAATTTGAGCAGCTCGGCCATGATTCGGTCCGACCGCAAGGTCGTGTCGAGCACTTCTTGCGAGTCTGGCCCCCAACAGTGGCCGACCGCGTCGTTGCTGGAGAAGCTCACGGCCAAGAGGTCCGGGGCGTCCCTTTGTCCAAGCTTCTCGGCGACCACCGCCGCCCTCACGAGGTCGAGCAGAAACTCGTTTCCGTACGGCGAGTTGTACAGGGCCTCGTAGTACGCCTTCCCGGGTCGCTTGAGCCCGCCGTCGATCGGGTGCGGGAAGGTCACCCCCTGTCGCGACCCCTTACCCTCCCCCGCCACCTGGTCGGGGCCGCTGTGTTTGACGTAATCGAGGTCGCCGCGCAAATGATCCCACGACTTCTCGAACCACCCGTCGGCGACACGCCTCTTATTCAGCTCGGATATCCACGGGTGAACGCCGTCGCGGAAGTAGGTGGACGTGACGATCATCCCGTCGGCGTTGTCGAGCCAGTAGGCACCGTCCGCCTTGGGCCCGACGGGCAGCACGGCCGACCGGTCCTTGAACGACAGGCCAAACGCACGCCCCTTCCCTCCCGTCGCCGCCTTCAAGGCGTCCGCGACGGTCGGCGCCAGCACCCGCTCCGGTGTCCCGTACGGCTTCTTCTTGCCCGACGTCTCTTCCTTCTTTTCTTCTGACTCGGCGGCGGGCTTCTCTTTCTCGGCTGCTTTTTTCTCCTTCGCCTCCCGCTCCTTCACCTCGTCCTTGACGTCGTCCTTGGGCAGCTCCTTCGGCAGCGGTGGCACGCGATCGTACCGGTCGCTCTCGGAGCAGTTGACGACCGCCCCGCTCCGCCGGTCGTACCAGGTGTTTCCGATGATGCCGTGCACGTCCGGCCCGCACCCGGTCAGCATCGAAGTGTGACCGGGCCCGGTCTGCGTCGCCGCGTACGGGTAATGACAGTTGGTGAACCAGGCCCCCTCGGTCTGCAATCGGACGAACCCGTCCGTGCCGAAGAGAGGCTTCCACTTTTCGAGGTAGTCGCCGCGCATCTGGTCGAACACGACGAGGACGACGAGTCGCGGCTTTTCGGGCTGAGCGGCAAGGGCGGGGACAGCAACCAGCGCGAGGAGAAACGACGCAAGACGGGGCATGCGGGTGTGCTCATTCGGGAGGCAGATGGGTTTAGGATAAGAGGCCTGAGTGGTGGCGAGGAAGAAGATGCGATGAAGTGTCAGGTCGATGCGACGACGCGCCGGAGCGCCATCAGTCCCAGTTCGGCCACTTGCGTCAGCTTCATCGGCCAGAGTACCGGGTTCATTAGCTCCAGTGAGACATACCCTTGGTAGCCGATCCGCCGCAGCGTCTCGACCACGGGGGCAAACTGGAAGTCCCCATCCCCGGGCATGACTCGGTCGGCATCAGTCATTAACTCCCGCGGCACGCCGGCCACGTCGCAGAACTGGACGAACGCAAGGTTCTCGCGCGTCAGCCCGCCGAGGTCCTCCGGCTTGCTGGGCCCCTTGTAGTAATGGAACAGGTCGAAGCAAACTCCGACATTTGGCTCGCCGCACTGGCCGACGAGGGCGATGGCCGTGTTGAGGCTGGCGCAGAACGCGTCCGACCCGCGGAACTCCAGCGCCAGCCGGACATCGAACCCCGCCGCCCAACGGGCCGCCTCCGTGAGCGATACCACCGCACGTCCGAGGGCCGTCGCGTCCGGGCGGTGGGCGAAATCGGCGACCAGCACGAGCGTCGGGATCCCGAGCGCCTGGCACAGCTCGAGTCGCCGGCGGAAGTGGTCGAAGTGCGTCTTCCGTTGTTCGCCCTGGGAGAGCAGGAGCCCGCCCTGGTAAGACGCGGCCACCGGCCGGATGTTCTTCTCCGCGAGCTGCCGCCGCGTGCCATCAAGAGTCGCGGTTTCGAGGTGCTTTTCCAGCTTGGTCAGCCAGATTTCGGCCGCCGTCCAGCCGACGTCCGCGAACGCGGCCAGGTCGTCCGCGAACGCGGCCGGCAGCGTGGTCGCCTGGCTGATGCAGAGGTTCATGCCGCCACGCAGTCTACCCGCGTTTTTTCTTCTTGGTCGGGGTCGTGTCGTCCTTCTTCTCGACCTTCGGGGGCGGCTCATCTGTCTTGGACGAGAAGGTGAACCAGTTCGTCAGCCAGCCAATTAGCAAAATGACCGCGGTCAGATGGAGGCACAGCCCAGCGACGATCCAGACCATGCTATTCTTCGTCGCCTTCGTCCTCGACCGCGGGGCCCGGGTGGTGCCTGTGCCGAGCGCCGAGTGCCCGAACGGATTGTGGTCGCCCGGCCCGTCGTGTTCGTCGAGAGGTTGCACCTCGGGCATCGGCTCGACCATCGGCTGCGCCCCGGCGTCGGCCGTGGGCCCGTCCGGGATTGACTCCGCGTACGGCTCGTCGCCCTCAGTGGGTGGGGCGTCCAGGTCGCGCGCCACCGGGACCGCGCTCGGTATGGCCGATTGGGTAAACGTCTCGTCTGCGAGCGGCACGTCCGGCGTGATTACCCCCGGCATGGCCGACGCCTCCGCGTACGCGAGCAATGTCTCGATCACCTCGTTGATCCCGGGCCGGACGGCCGGCTCCCGCCACAGGAGCCGGCGGATGAGCTCGGCCACAGCCGGCGGGATGTCGCTCCGAAGCGTCTCGACGGGCGTCGGCTCCGCCTGCTGCAGGTTGAGCATTACCTCTAGGGGGGTGTCGCCCACGAACGGCGGACGTGACGTGAGCAGGTAGTAGAGCGTCGCGCCGAGTCCGTAGAGGTCGCTGGTCGCGTCCCGGTCCGGATGGGTCAGCCTTTCCGGCGGACAAAATGCCACTGGCCCGAGCCGGTCCGACTGACCGTACGTCAATTCCCCCACCGGGGGCCGCACCGGGGTCAATGCGAGGTCCGCGAGTTTCACCGTCGCGCCCGGCCGGGGGCGGATTGAGGTGTGGCCGTCGGACTCCGGAACTCGCTTCACCGGCGTGAGCAGGAGTGTGTGCGGCGACACGTCCCCGTGGGCCACGCCCTTGTCGTGGGCAGTCTTCAGCGCCAGCGCTGCCTGCCGGGCGTACTCACAGGCAAGCCCGACCGGCAGGGCCCCCATCTCGTTGACGAGGTGAAACAGGTCGCAGCCGTCCACGTATTCCTGGACCACGAACGGGGCGCCGCCGTCGGTGCCAGCGTCGAGCACGTTGGCGAGGTGCGGGCTTTGCACGAGCGATGCCGCCCGCGTGCGGGCGACATAATCGGCAGTCGTATCGGACGGCGCGAGCCAGTCCGGGCGGACCATCCGTAAGGAGACTGGCTGCATCAGCGCCGGGTGCAGGGCCTTGTATGTGACACCGGCGGGGCTCTCGGCGAGCTTGTCCACGATCCGGTAGCCGTTGAACGCCAGGCGCTCGCCGCGACCTTCCTGCAACTCGCGGACCTGATACGCGGTCAGCCAGCCCTGCGCCTGGGCGTAGCCGGCCAGCGACACGACATCCCCCCAGGCCGCCTCCGGGCGCGACTGCAATTCATCCACGCGGGCGTCGTCGAGGATCCGGCTCGCCCGGAGGCCCTCGAAGAAGGAGTTCGTGGCGGCGTGGGGCATCGGCTGGAAAATCTCGGCGGGCACACGGCGGGCCAGGGTCTATTGTACGAGGGATCACCTACCGGATTACGGGGCCGCCGGCGTTTGAGTCGTCGCAACCCCCCGTCGCCATCGCATGACCGGCGCAACCCGCCACGCGAACGAAATGCCGACGAGGACCGTTGCGCAGAGAACAATGGTTGGTCCGGTCGGAACGCTGATCTTCTTGGCAGGGTCGCTCAATTCGTGACTCAGGACGGACCCCGCGGCACCGGCCACGGCGCCGAAGAACCCGGCCAGGACCGCCATCACGCCGAGCCGGTTGGTCCACTGCCGGGCCGCCGCGGCCGGGGCCACGACCAGCGCGCTCATCAACACCACGCCGACGCTCTCGAGTCCAATCACGATCCCCAGCACCATCAGCCCGGTGAGGAGCGCGTCGAGCAGCCCGACCGGCACGCCCTGCCCGGCTGCGAACTCACGATCAAACGTCAGCAGCTTGAACTCTTTCCAGAACGCGACGAGGATGCCGAGCGCAATCGCCCCGGCCCCGGCGATTACCCAAACATCTTGCATAAGGAGCGTCGCGGCCTGGCCGAACAGGTAGCGATCGATCCCGGCGGTGCCGCTCCCGCCGATCCAGCTCTTGAGGACCAGGCCGGCCCCAAAGAAGACGGCCAGCGCTCCCGCCAGCGCCGTGTCAAACGGGATGCGGCTCGTGCGAGTGACGCCGGTGACGATGAGCATCGCCAATAGTCCGGATGACGCCGCCCCGAGCAAGAGGACCAGCGTCCACTTCCCGAACATCAGGTACGCGAGGACGACGCCCGGCAGCGCGGCGTGCGAGACCGCGTCGCCCAGCAGGCTCTGCCGGCGCAGGACCGCGAACGTGCCCAGGCACCCCGAGACAAACCCGAGGGCGGCCGTCCCGAGCAAGACCGTTCGCAGCGCCGGGTCGATGACCATGCCTGCATGATACAGCCGGGGCTCACGCCCGGGACGGCCGCATCAGTGCGGCGGCGGCCAGCCCGAGCACGCCCGCGGCGACTCCCCAGGCCAGGGCCGGGTCCGGGACCGCCGGGGGGACGAAACGCACGCCCCGCTCGTCGCACACGGCCCGGCGGCGGATGTACCGGCCGTCCGACGGCATGTATTGTCGGAAGTTGTTCGCCAAGTCGGTGAGCTGTCGTCGCATCTCGTCGCCGGACATGGGCAACCCGTGCCCGGTGGCCGCGACCGACGGCCGCAACCGGGTCAAGAGCCGCACCGACCTCCCGGCCGCGCCCCAATCTATCGTGAAATACGCCGGCGGGCGACTGACGTGCTGGAGCCCCGTGAGAGCGGCCCATGCCGACTCCTGTTTGGTCGTCACGAACGCGTCGCCGACGATCAGTGCCCGGTCAGATTGCCGAAACAATGAGACGTGCCCGGGGCTGTGTCCCGGCGTGTGGGCGTAGCGCCAGCCGGGCATCCCCGGGACCGAGCCGTCGGTCGGCAGCAGGTGCACTCGCGGTCGCAGATCGACTGCCTTGCGCGCGAACAGGGGCGAAAGACGGGCGAAAAGGCCGCCCCCGACGGTCGGGTCCGGCGGCGGGTAGTCCGACTCGCCGGTCAGGTAGGGCATTTCGAGGGGGTGCGCATAGACCGGTACATCCCAGCGTTCGGCTAGCTCGCGAGCCGAGCCGACGTGATCGAAGTGGCCGTGGGTGAGGATGATCGCGGCCGGCCGCGATCGCGACCCGAACCGCTCAGCGGCGGCCCGGGCGATCCGCGGGCCGGATATCGACAAGCCCGTATCGACCAGGGCCCATTCGCGGTCGCCGGCCCCGGGCCGGCCGACGAGGTACACGTTCACGATCGACAACGGTACACAGGCCACGTCGGCGGCGACTTCGACGAGGTTGCGACTCCCTCCGGCCGTGTGGGGTTCGGCGATTGCGCTCATGGGGGTCCTCGGAATGGGTTCGGGCGGACGCATTTGGTCCGAAGCGGCAAGGGGCGTGCCAGATGGGCCCATCCTGTGGGCGCGCTCTTATTTGTTGCCGGGCGCTTTGACGATCATCCGCACCTCGTGAAGCCGCGACGCGTAGGCTCTGCGTAGCCAAGCGCGTACCGTCGCTTGCCGTGGCGCTGAATCGAGGTCCCCGGCCCGCCCGGCGCTCGCGCTCCGCTGCGCAGAGCCTCCGCGTCGCGGCTTCACGGGGTCGCGGGAATTACCGCGCATCATAAGTCAGCCGGTCGCAACTCCAGAGTCTCAACCGTGACCTTTTCGATCTCTTCAGCCGTCCACGGAATCGGCACTCCGTTCCCTTCGCGCCACACGGTGGTCCATTGCGCCTGCTTAGTAGCCGAACTCGCCAGAGTTCGGGCGGCCCGAACTCTGGCGAGTTCGGCTACAGTCCAGACGAGCTGCAACTGACCACTAGTGACTGGCGACCGGCGGATTCAGCG
>DATFWZ010000361.1:0-8745 GCA_035258765.1 Gemmataceae bacterium | reverse complement strand
CTGGATCGCGATGATCGACCTCCAGGGCCTCGCCGAGTTTTGCAAGGTGTTTCTCGGATTCGGCCCGGACTTTCAACTGCCGGTCAAGCTGCCATTCCCGGGCGGGTACACGATCGGCTGGCTCATGTTCTTCAACCTGGCGGCAGCCCACGCGGTCCGGTTCAAACTGACGTGGAAGCGGAGCGGCATCTTCATGCTGCACGCGGGAGTAGTCATCCTTCTGGCGGGGGAGTTTTTGACCGGGCAATTCGCGATTGAGACGCGGATGCTCATCAAGGACGGCGACTCGTCCCGGTTCGCGATCAGCATCACCGAATACGAACTGGCCGTCATCGACCCGTCCGACCCCGCGGTGGATCAGGTCGTGGCCGTCCCGGGTGAGCTGCTCGCGGACGCGGACAAGGGGGAGTGGGTCACGCACCCGGACCTGCCGTTCGAGTTCGAGGTCCTCGAGTACATGCCCAACTCGGTCCTCCGCGACTTCAACCCGGGGGAGTCGCCGCGAGCCGATCGCGGCGTCGGGCTGCGGGTCGGCGTCGAATCCAAGTCCAAGGTGAAGGGGACGGACACGGAGGGGAAGATCAACTTCCCGAGCGCCTACCTGACAATCCGCGACAAGGGCGGCGAGCCGCTCGGCACCTACCTGTTCACGCTCCTCCTGGAGCACCGGCCACAGGACGTGACGGTCGGCGGCAAGACGTACAAGGTCGCGTATCGGTTCAAGCGGACCTACAAGCCGTACACGGTCCACGTGCTCTCGGCCGAGCACAAGGTGTACGCCGGGACGAACACTCCGAAGGACTACGCCAGCACGGTCAAGATCGAGGACCCGGAGCTGGGCGAGCACGGCCCGATCCGCATCTGGATGAACCACCCGATGTACTACCGGGGCGAGACGTTCTACCAGTCTTCCATGTCCACCGACGAGGACACGGGGGTGAAGACGACCGGGCTGCAGGTGGTGAAGAACCCGGCCTGGACTGCCCCGTACCTGGCCTGCGCCATGGTCGCGCTCGGCATGGGCGCCCACTTCCTGATCCGGCTGATCACGTTCCTGCGGCGGGGGGGTGCCCGATGAACACGTTCGCGAAGTACTTCCCGCTCGGCGTGGTCGCCCTGGCGGCCCTGATGCTCGTAGGCCGGTCCATGCCGCCCTCACCCGCGACCGGGAAAAAGGACCTGTACGCCTTCGGGCAGATCCTGGTCCAGCACGGCGGCCGCGTCCAGCCGTTGGACTCCCTGGCCCGCAACAGCCTGGTCGTTATCAGCGGCAAGCAGGAGTTCGTTGACCCGACGAACGACGACCGGACCTACAAGGCCGTGGACTGGTTGTTGACCCTGTGGGCGAAGCCGGATGAGGCGAACAAATATCGCATCTTTCGGGCCGACCACCCGCAGGTGCTGAGCCTCCTGGGGCTCCCGCAGCGGCCGGGGTTGTACCGGTACTCGATGGCGGAGCTCGAGCCCGCGATGGACAAGCTGGAGAAGCAGGCCTCGGTCGCGGAGAAGAAGGACAAGGAAAAGCGCGACCACTACGACGAGAAGGTTCTGGAGCTGGCCCGACACGTCCAGGTGTACCGCGACCTCCAGGTGCGCAAGATTCCGGGCCTGATGCCGGCGGACGAGCCGGACGGGAAGTGGATGTCGTACGCCGAGGCCGTGTCCAAGTTGATTCCGCAGTTCTACCCCGAAGTCGAGAAAAACGTCCGGCAGGAACTGGCGGAGCAGGTGCACAAGGACCCGGGCTTGCTGAGGGACCTCATCGGGCGCTACCTCGGAGGGGCGCGAGACCTGGAGGACGCCGAGCGGGAGTTCGGCGGCAAGGAAAAAGTGCTGCGCTGGATTCTGGACCAGGAAATCCGCGCACGATCGATCCGGCAGGTGCGGGAGAAGATCTCGGAGGCCCTGCCCGGCCAGTTCCCGGGGGCCGCGGGGATGGAGAAGATCTTGACCGCGTACCGGAACGACGACCCGACCGCCTTCAACGCCGCCGTCGCCGATTACAAGGAGCGGTACACAGCCGGCGTGTCGCCGTCGGACCAGGCCAAGGTCCGCCTCGAGGCCCGGATGAACTTCTTTGACCCGTTCCTCCAGTGCGCGGCCCTGTATGTCGGTGTGATGGTGCTGGCCGCCCTGTCGTGGCTCACGTGGCGCGACCCGCTCCGCCGGGCCGCCTTCGGATTGGCCTGTCTGACTCTGATCGTCCACACCGCGGCCCTCGGCGCCCGCATGTACATCGGCAACCGGCCGCCGGTGACGAACCTGTACTCGTCGGCCGTGTTCATTGGCTGGGGCGGGTTGGCCCTGTGCCTGACCCTGGAAGCGATCTACAAGCTCGGCGTCGGCAGCTTCGCCGGGGCGGTGCTCGGGTTCGCGACCATGCTCGTGGCCCGATTCCTCGCCGAGTCCGGGGACACGCTGGAGATGCTCCAGGCCGTCCTCGACACGAACTTCTGGCTGGCCACCCACGTGACGTGCGTCACCCTCGGCTACGTGGCCACGTTCGTCTCCGGGCTGATCGCGATCGTCTACATCGTGGGCGGCGTGTTCACGACCGGGATGCGCGGGGAGAGCGGCAAGCAGGTGGCGGGGATGATGTACGGCACCATCTGCTTCGCCACGCTGCTGAGCTTTACCGGGACGGTCCTCGGCGGCATCTGGGCCGACCAGTCGTGGGGCCGGTTCTGGGGGTGGGACCCGAAGGAGAACGGGGCCGTTCTGATCGTCATCTGGAACGCCTTGATCCTGCATGCCCGCTGGGGGGGGCTGATCAAGCCTCGCGGGATGGCGGTCCTGGCCGTGTTCGGCAACATGGTGACGGCCTGGTCGTGGTTCGGGACGAACCAGCTCGGGATCGGCCTGCACGCGTACGGGTTCGACAACCGGCTGGCGACCGGGTGCGCGCTGTTCTGGGTGTCGCAGCTCCTGATCGCGGGCCTTGGGATGGTACCGCTCCGGTTCTGGGCGAGCTTCGACCCGAACATCCCCGCCAAGGCGAAGAAGGCCTCGTAGCTACGCGAACCCCGGGCAGACGGCCGAGTCTGGCCGCGGTATCATCGCCTCCATGCGCTGGCTCCTCCGGCAGGCGAACGTCGGCGACGTGTTCCTGGAACACCGGCAAGACCTCAGCCTTCAAGTCCAGTACCCGCTCGCCCTCTACCTCGGGTTGCCGCTCGTCGCCGTCGCGGGCGTCGCCATCTTCATCCTCCAGAGGCGCAACCTCCGCAGCTCCCCGCGCTCGCTCGTAATCGCGCTCACCGGGTGCCGCGTATTCATCCTCGCATTGCTGGTCGCGGTCCTGGCCGGGCCATACGTCCGGCTCGAGACCAGGCGTGAGACCCGGCCCGTCTTCGCACTCCTGTTCGACCGCTCGCGAAGCATGGAACTCGCGGCCGGTCCGGACCGGCCCGGGGTCTCCCGGGCGAAGCTTGCTCACGACGCGGTCCTCTCCGCCCGCGACGACCTGATCGTTCCGGCCGGCCGGCGCTTTGACCTGAAGGTGCTCACCTTCGCCCGCGACATCACCCCCCTTGGCGTCGATGCGGACAACTTCACGCTCCCAGAGCCGAGTGTGCCCGGGGGCCCGTCGTCGCGGATCGGGGACGCGATTCAACACGTACTGAACGAGGCCGCCGGCCGGCCCGTCGCCGGGATCGTCGTCTTCTCGGACGGCGAATCGACCGGCGGCGTCACCCTCCGCGAAGTCGCCCAGGCGTGTCGGTCGGCCAACGTGCCCGTCTTTGCCATCCCGACCGGGTCCGCGGCCAGGGCCCGCGACGTCTCCGTCGTGGACGTGTCCACGTCCGGCCAGGTGGCCGTCGGCGACACCGCCCGCGTCGGCGTCATCATTGAGTCGAACGGGTGCGACGGTAAAGTCGCCCAGGTCATCGTCCGCGACGGAGACAGGGTGCTCGACACCAAGGAGGTGACCCTGCGGTCGGCCGAGCAACAGCAGGTCGAGCTGACGTTCACCGCACGAGATGCCGGGTCGCGGTACCTGGTCGTTGAGGTCCCGCCGTTCCCGGACGAGGACCACAAGACCAACAACACCGACGTCGCCCTGCTGCGCGTTAGCGACGAAAGGATCAAGGTGCTTTACGTCGAGGGCCCGCCGCGGTGGGATTTCCGCTTCCTCAAGAACGCCATGCGCCGCGACACCGGCCTTGCCGGCCGGGACGGCAAGCAGCCCGACATCGTCCTCGAAAACGAATGGCGGCGTCGGCCGGAGGCAGTGCGGGCGAGCACGTTGCCGCGGACGCTGGACGAGCTGGCCGCGTATCACACCGTCATCCTCGGCGACGCGTCGCCGAAGCTGCTCACACCGGTGTTCCTAAATCTGCTCGACCGGGCGGTGCGCGAAAAGGGCGTCGGCCTCCTCGTCGAAGTCGGCCCGGTGTCGATGCCGCACGTGTACGACAAGACGCTGCTGGACTTGCTGCCTGTGCAGGTCGAGCGAACCGCCGGCGTCTACGCCCCCGCGGCGAAGCCGTTCCGGCTCGAGCTGACCCCGGACGGGGCCCTGCATGAGGCGATTCAGCTCTACGACGACCCGGGCCGCAACCGGGCGGCGTGGGCCGATATGCTGCCGTACCAGTGGTGCGTCGCGGCCGTCCGCGCGAGCCCCGCGGCCACGGTCTTGGCCGTTAACCCGAACGTCGTCAACAACTACGGCAAGCTACCTCTCATCGCCTGGCAGCCCGCGGGTAAGGGGCGGGTGATGCTGGTCGGCACCGATTCGACGTGGCTGTGGCGGCAGGACGCGGCCGACCGGTTCTTCTACAAGTTCTGGGGCCAGTCGATCCGGTTCGTCGCCCGCGCGGACGACGCCGGGAAGAAGAGCCGGATCGAGGTGCGGCCGGTCCGCGTCCAGCCAGGCGACGACGCGATGGTTGAGCTGTGGGCCTACGCGGACGGGGCCCCCGTGCAACGACCGACGCTGCACGTCGAGGTAAGCGGCGCGGGCACGCAAACGTCCCTTACGCTCGACGCCGATCCGAACACAAAGGGACGCTACGTCGGTCGCTACCGCGTGCCGGCCGTCGGGGACTTCCGGTTCGCGTACGAAAACGGCACGGCCGAGGCGCGGTTACGCGTTCTGGCATCCCCGGAGGAGATGCGCTACCCGAACGTCAACCGCGCGGCACTCCAGGCCCTGGCCGAGACGACGGGCGGCGAACTCGTTGAATTGACGGACGCGGACTGGGCGAAGAAGATTGTCGGCCGGCTGCAAGGCGAGCCGAAGGTCTCGCGCCGGCCACCGCAAGACGCGACCATGTGGGACAACTGGCTGGTGCTGGCGATGCTGGTCGTGGTGTATTCAGTAGACGTCGGCCTGCGGCGGCTGGGGGGGTTGTCATGAGTCGTCTGTCTGGAAGACACGCGCTTCGCCGAGCCGCGTGCGTCGCTCTATTCGCACTCTTCGTAGCCGCGACTGTTCTCGCCCAGCCCAGGCCCGACGTGCCCGCACCGAAGGCAGAGCCGAAACCCACCGAACAAGTCAACGCCGCGATCGATCGCGGGCTCGAGTACCTCGCCTCCAAGCAGCGCAAGGACGGCGGCTGGCACACGAACAACGCCATCAACTCGTTGGCCGTCCTGGCGTTCCTCGGCCGCGGGCACACGCCCGGTCGCGGCCGCTACCCGGACGTGCTCGAGCGGGGGAAGAAGTTCATCATCGCCAACGCCCTGGATAACCCGAAGGGCTACCTGGCCCAGCTTGGCGGCGGGTCGATGTACGAGCACGGGCTCAGCACCCTGGCCCTCGCCGAGATGTACGGCATGGACTCGGACCCGGAGCTGGAAACGCGGCTGCGGAACGCGGTCGCCCTCATCGAGCGGACGCAATCCCCGAAGGGCGGGTGGCGGTACGGGCCGTCGCCGGACAACCAGGACCTGAGCGTCACGGTCATGCAGATCGTCGCCCTGCGCGCGGCCGACAACGCGGAGATCCCGGTCTCCCAGGCCGTGATCGACAAGGCGATCGCGTACGTGAAGTCGTGCAGTTACCCGCCGGGTGGGTACGGGTACGAGGGCCCGGGCCAGGGCGGGCCAACGTCGGCCGCGGGGGTGCTGTCGCTCCAGCTCCTCGGCAAGCCGGACGACCCGGGCATCCCGAAGACGATGGACTACCTGAAATCGTTCCTACGGCCGACGCCGAAGGAGCAGTGGGACAACTCCGGCCTCGGCTACTTCTACTACTTCCACTACTACGCCATCCAGGCCCACTACCAGTACGGCGGGGCGCACTGGAACGACTGGCACCCGAAAGTCCGCGACGCCCTGTTATTGAAGCAGAACCGCGACGGGAGCTGGGACGTGCCCCCCGGCTCGTCGGAGTCCGCCCACGCGGACGCGAGCAAGGTCTACTCGACCGCCATGGCCTGTCTCGTGCTCGACATTTATTTGCACTTCTTGCCGGCTTACCAGCGCTGAGACGCGGGCTTGAACATATCCCGAACCGGTGGCGGTCCCGTCAACCCGCCGACAACCACAGCCAAATCCTGCTGCAGAAGGAGAGCGTGTAGGACGCTCTCAGCGTGCAACCCGGCACTATTTCACCTTGGCCGGTCGAAGCTCCCTCACCGAGAATTGTGGATCGTCCCTTCCAGAAACGAACCCGAACTGTTTGTCCTTGGTTGCCTTCAGGAAGAGGCAATAATCACGCTCCGCCTTGTCTCCTAGTTCCACGTCAAATGAGAGCGTGTTCGGCGCGTCTTCAATGACGCCCAATTTCTTGGGCTCGAATTTTAGCTGGTAGTGCACCACGTCGATGGTGGCGCCACACTCGCCCTTGAGCTTCGCCTTAACGGCGAACGTCGTCACCACGGCTTGAAGATACGCGCCGGTGCCGCGGTCGAAGTCAACCCGTTCGGCGGATGCCTTGGTTTTCAGCGGCACGGCAATCACGATGAGGTCGGAGTGCTTAGTCAGCTTCTCATAAGGCCACGCCTCGACGAGCCGGGCGTTCGCTGAGGGCTGAACGATCAGCAATCCAAGCATTACGATCAGAGGAGTACATCCCGCTCTCATTTCTTGAAACTCCCATCGGGGCTATCGCGACTTCTCCTGCGCCTCTCACCCTGTAGTTCCATAGGAGTTGTTTGTAAAGGGCGGTTCGAGATTTGCAGCGCGCGAGTGGAAGGGACCGGGCGCGGGCAAACAGCCGAAGAAAATAGCCTTCCTCCATGCCGAGTCGGTTGGGATAATCCTCCTCCGACATCGCTCCCCATTCCGACTACCGAGAACCGGCATGCGCTTCCCATTCCGCCCCTGGTGCGTCCTCGCTCTCGTCGCGGCCTCCGTCGCCCGGGCCGACACCGGCCCGGAGCCGCCCAAGTCCTTCGACCAGGCGGCCATCGACGAGTACCTGGCCAAGAAGGTCGCGGCCGACGGGTACGTGGGCCTGTCGGTCGCGCTCGTCCGCGACGGCAAGGTCGTCCTCGCGAAGGGCTACGGCAAGACGGCCGTCAAGGACGGCGCCCCGGTCGAGACGAGTACGCCGTTCGCCGCCGGGTCGATCACGAAGCAGTTCACGTGCGCCTGCATCCTCATGCTCCAGGAGGAAGGCAAGCTGTCGGTGAAGGACAAGGTCTCCAAGTACTACCCCGGGCTGACCAGGGCCGACGAGATCACGCTCTACGACCTGATGACCCACGCCTCCGGGTACGCGGACTACTACCCGCTCGACTTCGTGGACCGGCGGATGGAGAAGCCGATCCCACCGGACGACCTGATCAAGGAGTACGCCGGGGGCAAGCTCGACTTCGCCCCGGGCACGCGGTGGTCGTACAGCAACACCGGGTTCATCCTGCTCGGCCGCGTCGTTGAGAAGCTGAGCGGCAAGCCGTTCCCGGAGTTCCTGGCCGAGCGGATCTTCAAGCCGGTGGGCATGGCCGACACGCTCTTCGAGCCGAAACCGGGGCAGAAGGCGGTGGCGCTCGGGCACACGTCGTTCGCCCTGGGCGACGCGGAGCCCGCGCCCCGCGAGGCGGACGGGTGGATCCACGCGGCCGGGGCGCTCTACACGACGCCGTCCGACCTGGCGAAGTGGGACCTGGCGCTCATCGGCGGCAACGTGTTGAAGCCGGAGTCGTACAAGCTGATGACGACGCCGCGCGAGCTGGCCGACGGGCGGACGCGCGACTACGGCTGCGGGCTCGGGGTGACGCGCCGCGAGGGAGAAACCATCCTGCAGCACTCCGGGGCGGTGAGCGGGTTCCTGGCGTACAACGCGATGGTCCCGCGGACCAAGTCGGCGGTCATCCTCATGACCAATTGCGAGCACCTGGACGCCGGGGCCATCCCGCGCGAGATCATGGGACTCTTGCTCAAGGCCCAAGACGAAGGCTCGGTCCCCAAGGTGAGCGGCCCGGCCCCCAAGGAGGCGGCGCTCGACCTGCTCCACCAGTTCCAGGCCGGGGAGGTAAAACGGGCCGCGCTGGGCGAGGAGTTCAGCCACTACTTGAACGCTGACCGGTTGCGGGCGGCCAAGGAGCGGCTTGGCCCGCTCGGGGAGCCGGTGTCCGTCGAGGTCGATGACGTCACCGAGCGCGGTGGGATGGAGGTGGCGGTGATCCGGTTCACGTTCAAGACCGTGAAGGCCAAGGCCTCGCTCTACCGCACGCCGGACGGGAAGGTGCAGCAGTTCCTGCTCTACAAGAGCTAACCGGAGGGCGGCCGACGGCAACTTACCAGGCCCGGCGAACGGTGATGACCTGGCGAGCCGGGAGCGTCAGCGACCGGAGA
>DATFWZ010000360.1:0-9254 GCA_035258765.1 Gemmataceae bacterium | reverse complement strand
ACTCCGGTCGCTGACGCTCCCGGCTCGCCGGTCTTCGGATTGGATGCCTGGCTAAGCGGTTGCCAGTTCCTCCCAGACGGCCTCGCGCCAGGCGGCCAGCTCCCGCAGGCCGTCGTCGAGCGACACTTGCGTGCTGAATCCCAGATCACGCCTGGCCCGGGTGGTGTCGGCCAGCCGCCGGGGGACCGGGTTGACCTTCCGCGGCGGGTGGAACTCCGGCTCCAGGTCGAAGCGGCCCGTGACCCGCTGAATCGCCTGCCAGAGCCCGAGGAGTGAGGTCTCCGTCCCACTGGCCACGTTGTAAACGGCGTCGTCCTGGGCGCTCGTCATCGCCAGCAGATTGGCCCGGGCCACGTCGCCAACGTAGACAAAGTCCATCGTCGCCGATCCGTCCCCGTGAATCTGCGGCCGGCGACCCTCCTCGGCGCAATCGAGCCAGCGGATGAACACCTCGGTGTAAGCGCCGGTCAGGTCCATCCGCGGGCCGTACACGTTGAAGTACCGCAGGCCGACGCTCGGCAGCCCGTTCATGTCGAAGAAGTGCCGGGCGATTCCCTCGTTGAACAGCTTGGCCGCCCCGTACAGGGTGCGATTGCCGTAGGGATGATGGGATTCTTCAGTCGGGAACACCCCGGCGGCACCGTACACGGACGCCGACGACGCGTAGACGACCTTCCGCACGCCGGCCTGAGCCGCGGCTTCGAACACGTTCAGCGTGCCACCGGCCAGGACGTCGAGGCAGTCGCGGGGCTTTTCGGCGCACAACGTGATTCGCAGTGCCGCCTGGTGGAACACGTAGTCGCACCCGGCGACGGCCTTCGCGACCTTGGACCGGTCGCGGATGTCGCCCTCGATGAAGGCGAACCCGCGGCGCCGGCGGGCCGCGGCCAGGTTGGCCAGCCGCCCGCGGACCAGGTTGTCCAGCACGCGGACCTCGCGGGCCCCGGCGTCGAGCAGCTGGTCCACGATCGTCGAACCGATCAGCCCGGCCCCGCCGGTCACCAACACGGTCGATCCGTCTAGCCGGTGGGGCATCTCAGATGATCTCCTTCAGGGCCGCGACGACGGCGTCGTGTTGCTCGTCGGTCATCTCGGGGAACAGGGGCAGCGACAGGCACTCGCGGGCGATTCGCTCGGTCACCGGGAAGTCCCCGGGCTTGTGCCCCAAGTGGGCGTAAGCCGGCTGCAAGTGCACCGGCGTCGGGTAGTGCAGTCCGGTCTGAACGTTCCGGTCAGCGAGGGCAGCCCGCAGCCGGTCGCGGTCCGGGTGCCGGACGATGAACAGGTGCCACACGTGGGTGCGGTTCGGGCCGACGGCCGGCAGCCCCGCGGGCGAGTCGGCCAGTCGGTCCCGATACCGCACCGCGAGGTCGCAACGGGTGGCGGTCCAGTCCGGCAGGTAGTTGAGCTTGATCCGCAGGACCGCCCCTTGCAGCCCGTCCATCCGGTAATTGAACCCGAGCTCGGTGTGGACGTAGCGCGTCGGCTGGGCGTGGTCCCGGAGCGTCCGCATCCGGGTCGCGAGCGCCGGGTCGTTGGTGACGACCGCCCCGCCCTCGCCGAACGCCCCCAGGTTCTTACCCGGGTAGAAGCTGAAGCACCCGCTCTGGCCAATCGACCCGACCGGCCGGCCGCGGTAGGTCGCGCCGTGTGCCTGGCACGCGTCCTCGATCACGGGAATCCCGTACCGCAGCCCGATCTCCAGGAGCGACCCCAGGTCGGCCGGCTGGCCGTACAGGTGGACCGGCAGGATGGCCTTGGTCCGCCGGGTGATCTTCGCCTCGACCTGGTCCGGGTCCATCGTGTAAGTGACCGGGTTCACATCCACGAACACGGGCCGCGCCCCGCAGTAGCTGATCGCCCAGGAGGTGGCGACAAAAGTCATCGAAACGGTAATCACCTCGTCCCCCGGGCCGACGCCGGCGGCCAGAAGGGCCAGGTGCAGGGCCGACGTGCCGGAGTTGACCGCGACGCAGTGCCCGGCCCCGACGTACGCGGCGAACGCGTCTTCGAACTCGGCCACGCGCGGGCCGAGGATGAACGCGGCTTCCGAAGCTACCTCTTCCATGGCCGGCAGGACCTCGTCCCGGACCGACCGGAACTGGGCCTTCAAGTCCATGAACGGGACCGACAACCGGGTCGCCGGGACAGCCGTCTCGATCGTTGTTTCAGCCAGCTTGAGCATCCGCGCCTCCGACTCGGGCCCGGGTCCGCAGAAACCGCGCCGGGCACCCGGCTACCACTGTCCCCGCTTCCACGTCCTTGGTCACGACCGCCCCGGCACCCACCAGGGCGCCGGCCCCAATTGTCACCCCACCCAGAATTACCGCCCCGCTGCCAATCGAAGCGCCTTTGCACACCCGCGTCGGGACCACCTGCCAGTCGGCCTCCGTCTGGAGCATGCCGTCGGCCGTGGCCCGGGGGTCCAGGTCGTTGATGAACATGACCCCGTGGCCGACGAACACCTCGTCCTCGATCGTCACCCCTTCACAGATGAACGTGTGACTCGAAATCTTGCACCGGGCCCCGATTGAGGAGTTCTTCTGGACCTCCACGAACGACCCGACCCGGGAGTCGTCGCCGATCAAGCAACCGTAGAGGTTCACAAAGCAGTGGATGGCCACGCTCCGGCCGAGCCGGACGTCGGCTGCGATCCGGATGCCGTTCACCGGGTCGGAGCGCTCGTGTGCCCGGGGCGCGCGGTGACGGTCGTCCGTGTGGGTCATTTCAGAATGAGTTCAGTAGAGGAAACGGGCAGGGCGGCGCGGACTCCGTCCCCGTGAGTTTCGGGGACTGGTAGCCGGCGGCTCAAATCGCGGGCTGGTATTCCCGTCCCGGGCGCAAGAGGCTGAACCGGGTGCGAGTCGGACCAGGCGCACGGAGGGTGGAAGGAGCGTGAAAGCAAACGGCGGGCCGCGAGTGGCACTGCCGACCCGGTCGTTGTCCAAAGGTGAAGTATCCGTAGCGACTTCGGACTTCATGCGCCCGTTACGAATTTCCCACGCTGTCCATTCGAGGTCGGCCGCGGGCTTACAGGTAACAGGAGACTGTAAAGGGTGATCACCGCCCGTCCCTGTCGCTACCGGACGGTAGCGCGAACTTCAGGGGGGAGGGAATTGCAGCCTGACCGCTATGCGGCACCCGCGCCCACTAGCCGACTCTCGGACGCTGCCGGCAACGGCCCGCAAGTCATGAAGGCCGGGCGGGGAACATCGAACAGATCCAGGATGGTCGGGGCAACCGCCTGGAGCGGGACCTTTTCGTCATGGACCCGGTGTTGTCGACCGGGGGACCGGATCCAAAGCATGCCATCCGGGTGGTGGTACCCGCTCTTGATGCACTCGACCTGGTAGAACAGGTCAAAGAACGGCACCTCCGTCGCCCGGTCCCCGGCGGTCATGGTTGCATCAGCCGGGACGGCCTGAGTCAGGTTACACTTCACCATCAGGTCGCGGTCCTGGAGCAGGCATTCGAGCACTGGCTCGTCGCCGAGTCGGTACCGGGCCAGGGTTGTCCTGGCGGCTCGGGCCTCTGCCGCCGACTCAAACCGTAGGCAGAACTGCTCGGCCATGACCGGGTGATAGGCGTACTTCTCGGCCACTCGCAGGCGCGCCGACAGGACGTCCGGAGTTCGGAGCCGGTAGAAGTGCTTCCCGCCGGCCGACTCGAGCTTCAAGTACGGCTGCTGACTCAACCCGGTGCAGAAGATAATCGTCGCGTCCGGCCCGGCCAGGGCCGTGAGCCGGCCCAACAAATCGTCCATGTTCCGGTAGCCGTATGGGATTGCGTCCTCGAGCCCCCTTTGATCGTCCGGTCCGGGCTTGATCAGGAACGCTTCGGGCTCCATGTTCCGCCAGTAGGCATGTTGGAAATGGGCGGTACTGTTCAGGAAGAAGGTGGAGAAGTGGGGCCTCAGGCGTCGGTAGTATGAGCGAAAAACGTCAAACTGGAAACGATCGAGAAGGGCGGCGCGCCTCCAGTGGGTTTTCCGGCCGATCCGCTCCGTCCAGAGTTGTTTCAGGGTAGCGCGGACAGTGTGGAACGACAGCCCGTGAGTGGCCATGTAAGTGAGGAACCGGAACGCGTCCCACTTCGACGCGGCTGCATTATGGTCCGTGTGCTCCTGGACCGAATGGCGGATGAACTTCGAATAGGCGTCGAACTCCCCGTCGGGGTAAGGGGCGGTCCCACTGGTCCACGGGTCGGGAAGCAAGTAGCCGTTTAGCGGCCGCTCGTACCGGACGTTCATGCTCCCACAGACCCAGACCCGAAGCCCGGCGTCGGAGAGGAGGTCCCAGACGGCTTTGGTCCGAAGCTTTGCCCCGTCGGACAGCCACCGTATCCCGTGTTCGCTCGCGCGAAGACCGGTGTGGACGGTCACCCACTGGACCCACGGATTCAGGGCCTCGCCCTCTTCCTCGGCGTCGGTCACATAGACTTGCGACTCGTCGTACAACCGCTTGAAATGGGGCAACTGTCCGGCGCCCATGAACGAGTGCATGAGGCGCGGGGTGAGTTCGTTGAACTCGATCAGCAGAACGGGTGCGGGCGGCGGGGCCATGATCGCTCACCTTCGCGAAATTGTTGGTCTGAATTCGGTCAGTCGCCGGGGCGCGCTTGCGCATCACTCCGGGCCGTGGTCGGCGGCTCAGGACAGGGCCGCGGCGTGCGCCGAGCGGCCCCGGTAGGTCGGTCGTTCGTCGGGCCGGGCGACACTTTGTCCTGCCCGCCAGTCGGTCAGGACCACGCGGCCGCCTTGGGCCCGGATGCTCCGCGTCGCGGCTTCCAGCAGCTTCACCACCCGCAACCCCAACCGGCCGTCGCTGATCGGCTCCTCGCCCTGCCGAATGCACTCGGCGAAGTGGGTGACGGCCGATTGGAGGGCCTCGGCCGGCTCGACGTGTGGGCTCCAGACGTCACCCGTACGATAACTCACCATCAGCCGGCGCCGCTCCTCGTCAGTCGCCGCGAAGTCCACGCCCCGGTCGTACACCTTGATCGGCTCGGTCGTGTTCAGCTCATTGAAGATCAGGCTCTTCTTCGACCCGGCGAAAATCATCTGTCGAACCTTGACCGGCGACAGCCAGTTCACGTGGAAGCTGGCCATCAGTCGGTCGCCGTAGTCCACATTGACGTACGCGATGTCTTCAATCGCTGGGTCAGCGTGAGCACAGCCCCAGGCCGATATGCTCCGCGCGTCGCCGCCCAGGATGTGATCGACGATGGACAGGTCGTGCGGGGCCAGGTCCCAGATGACGTTCACGTCCGTCTGGAACAGCCCCAGGTTGATCCGGACGCTGTCCACGTACAGCAGGTCGCCCAGCTCCCCGCCGTCCACGAACTGCCGGATCCGGCGGACCGCGTTGGTGAACAGGTAGGTGTGATCGACCATCAGCACCCGGCCGGCCCGGTCGGCGATGTCGATCAGGTTTTGGGCCTCCTTCACAGTTGCGGTCAGCGGCTTCTCGACCAGGACGTGCAGCCCGGCCTGCAGGCAGCGGGCGGCCAGCGCGAAATGCGTGGACACCGGGGTCGCGATGGCAACCGCGTCCGGTTTGAGGTCGAGCAGCTCGTCGACCGACGCAATCCGGTTCACGTGCGGGTAGCTGCGGGCGACCGCCTCCAGCCGGGCCGGGCTGGCGTCGCACACCGCGACTACTTCGGTGAGCGGGCAAGTGGAGAAGTTGCGGACCAGGTTCGGGCCCCAGTACCCGTACCCGATGATTCCGACGCGCAGGCGGTCCATGTATCCCCTCGGGCGAATTAGATGACGTCCGCGAACTCGTCCTCGGCCTTACGGAAGTACAGGCACCCGGCCACGAACACGACGACAACTGCTACTGCCGACAGTCCGAACTGGGCCCACGGGATCGGACTGCCCAGGCATGCCGCCCGGAAGGCGGCGACCAGGCCGGTCAGCGGGTTGAGGTTGAGCAGCGTGTGCAGGGCGTCGTCCGCGTCGGCCGGCGGCTGCATGTACACCGTCGGGGTGGCGAACATCCAGAACTGAACGAGGAACGGGATGACATACCGGAAGTCCCTGTATTTGACGTTCAAGGCCGCGAGCAATGTGCCGAACCCGACCGCCCCGACGGCCAGGAACAGGAACACCACCGGGGCGAACAGGATCGACCACCCGGGGGCCACGCCGTAACCCAGCATGAGGACCAGCAGGAGCCCGCCCGCGATGGCGAAATCCACGGCCGCCGCCCCGACAGCGGCGAACGGGACGGCCAGCCGGGGAAAGTAAACCTTGGTAATTAGCCGCTCGTTCGTGACAACGCTGTTCCCCGCCGACGCCAAGGCCGTCGAGAAAAACGTCCATGGCAACAGACCGGCGAACGCGAACAACGGGTAGGGCACGTCCCCCGACGGCAGCCCGGCCAGCCGCCCGAAAAAGACTGTGAACACGGCCATCATCAAGAGCGGCTGAAGAACGGCCCAGGCCACGCCGAGGGCGGTCTGTTTGTACCGGACCTTGACGTCTCTCCAGACGAGGAAGAACAACAGCTCACGGTAGCGCCACAGGTCGCGGACGTTGACCGGGTGCCAGCCCTTCGGCGGGCGAATGACGGTGTCCGGTGGCCCGCCCGTCTCCGCGGGCGGGGTCGGGTCCGGACTGGGGTTCTCCTCATCTGTCACCCCCGGCCGTACCTCGGCCAACGTTCCGTTCGACATCGAACCGCATCTCCTGCTATTGCCAGCGGACGCTCATCCTGGCAAACGCGTACAGACCGATGAGCACGATTGCCGAAACAGCCGCCAGGTGAAACACGATCCGCCCGTTCGGCCGCGGGATGGTTCGCGGGACTGCGACCCAGGCAAGCTGTTGATATGCAGCCGCCAGCCCAAGCATCAGGTAGGTCGGCATCAGGTAGTTGCGGGACGATGTCAGCATGCCGATCGCATACCCGGCGACGATGGCGAGAAGGTAGGGCCGGGTCCGGGCCAGCGCTTCGGGCACGGCCGACATCCGGGCCGGCCCCAGACGGTACGTCTGCCACAGGGCCAAATACACGGCCGCCAGGAACAGGGTTCCCCCAACCAGTCCCAGCTCGACGTAGCACTCAACGAACGAGTTGTGTGTGCCGAGTCCGTCCGTAATGGCACGATATTGCCCGGCCCCGATCCCCAGGATCGGGGTTTCGCGGACCGCCGCGAAGCCCTCGACCCAGAGCTGGATCCGCTGCTGGCCGGTCCCCTCGTCGGTAGTCAAGTCCGTCTGCCGTCCCGCGAATATTGCCAGGAAGACTGGAACCGCTACCAAGCCGAGCACGGCCGCCTTCTTGCCCCCAACCCGGAGCTGAAGGAGGATCAGGAGAGTGATGGCCAGGTCTACGAACCCGCCCCGGGAGTGAGTTTCCATCAAGGCGAAGCCGAACATCCCGGCGAGTCCAACCAGGATGGGCCAGGCTACCCGGGGTAATTCTCCCATCAGGTAGAGGGCCAGGGCGATTCCGACCACAACGATTCGGCTCAGGTCATTCGGGTTTCCGAACAGCCCGACGCCACACATCCGCGCGACTGCGACAACCTGCCCGGTCTCCTTGTTCGTGTCGAAGTCGTACACCGGGTTCATGGCCGGGATGTCGGCCAACCCGTGGAAGTGCATCAGGGCCAGGGCAGTGTGGAGGGCGAAGCACCCGAGCAGCCAGGCCATCAACGTCCGGAGCCGCTGCGGGGTGTCCACCACCGCCATCAACACCAGGTAATACGCGACTACCTTGAAGAACTCGACGGTCGGCCCAACTGAATCGTCGATCGCCCCGTGCGTCACCAGAGACAGTGGCACGGCCGCGGCCAACCCGAGGACGCAGACTGTGATTGGGCGGGTGGCGAGTGCGGCCGGGTTGAGCTGGGCGAGCACCCACGGGAAGGAGACGGCAAGGCAGGTGAGAATGACGACTTGGAAAACCGGCACGCCGACTAGAGATGGGATAATCTCCGTCGGCCGGACGAGCAAAACGCCCGTAAGCACCAGGAACAGCCCGAACGCGACCGCGGGGGCGCGCGGGCGGTAAGTCGGTGCCGTCCGACGGGCGGGGCGGGCCGTCGGGGCAGGGGCGACCCCGGTCACGCCTTGACCACCCGGGCCGGGCCGGTCACGCCCCGGGTCGCGTTCCGCGTGTCGATGACCAGCGGGGCGTGGGCGAGGACGAAGTCCCAGTCGTAGGCCGAGTGGTCGGTCACCACGACCACCGCGTCGCGGGAGGCCAGGTACTCCGGGCTCAGCGCCTGGCTGGCCAGCCGCAGGTGCGGATAGTGCCGCATCTGGGGGAGCTTCGGGATGTGCGGGTCGTTGTACGCGACCTCCGCCCCCTTCTTCAGGAAAAGGTCCAGGATCTCGATCGCCGGGGACTCCCGAGGGTCGTCCACGTTCTTCTTGTACGCCATCCCGAGGAGTAGGATCTTGCTCCCCTTCACCGGCTTGCCGGCCTCGTTTAGAGCATCAGCGACCCGCGATACGACGTAACTGGGCATGGCCGTGTTGACCTCCCCGGCCAGCTCAATGAACCGGGTGTTCAACCCGTACTGCCGGGCCACCCATGTCAAGTAGAACGGGTCGATCGGGATGCAATGCCCGCCGAGCCCCGGGCCCGGGTAGAAGGCCTGGAACCCGAACGGCTTGGTCTTGGCCGCGTCAATCACCTCCCACACGTCGATCCCCATCCGGTCGTAGAGCACCTTGAGCTCGTTGACCAGCGCGATGTTCACCGCCCGGTACGTGTTCTCCAGGATCTTGCACGCCTCCGCCACCTCGGGCGTGGATACGCGGACGACGTTCACCACCGCGCGGCCGTACAGCCCGCAGGCCAGATCGCCGGCGCTGTCGTCTAGCCCGCCGACCACCTTGGGGATGGTCGGGGTGGAGAATTGCGGGTTCCCGGGGTCCTCGCGCTCCGGGCTAAAGGCGAGGAAGAAGTCCTTGCCGGCCCGGAGCTCTGTAGCCTCGAGGATCGGGAGGACTACCTTCCGGGTAGTACCCGGGTAGGTGGTACTCTCCAGGACGACCAGTTGACCCGGGCGCAGGGCCTTGGCGACTGCTTCGGCCGATTTGATGACGTAGGTCAGATCCGGCTCTCGCGACTCGGTCAGCGGCGTGGGGACACAGATGAGGATCGCGTCCGCCTCGGAGAGTCGGGCGAAGTCGTCGGTCGCCTCGAAACCCTTGGCCCGCATATCGCGCAGGGTGTCGGCGGTGACGTGGGCGATGTAGCTCTCGTTCCGCCGGAGCTTGGCAACTTTGGTCGGGT
>DATFWZ010000359.1:0-10551 GCA_035258765.1 Gemmataceae bacterium | reverse complement strand
TTCTTCTTGCCCGGCTGTCCGCCGAACGGCCCGTTCATGGACGACGATTGATCGACCAGGAACAACAGGCAGGTCGGGTTGGTCCGGCTGATCTCGGCGGAGAAGGCCATGGGACTCACTCGGGAAGGGGCATGGGCAGGGACACGGGGCCGCGAGCAATCGCTGCGAGTAACACGGCCGCGTCGCCCTTCGCGGGCGTCCCGGCCAGCCGCACGGTGACCGGGGCCGGTCCGCGGAGGGCCTCGGGAAGCTCGATGGTGCGGCTCGCGGGTCCGTCGTCCGCGGCGGCGGTTACGGTGAGCGCCGTTTCCGTCCGCTCGATGACGATCCGAACCGCGGGCCCGGGGCCGGCGAAGGCCACCTCCTGCCCGGCGGCGAAGACCCGCACGTCGCGCCCATCCGGGCGGATCGTCATGGTCAGCCGGCCCCCGGGGGCGAGCCCGAACCGCGACGTCATCGCCGACGCCCCGGCCGCGAACCGCACCCCCTCGGGTACAACCTCGCACCCGTCGCCGAACTGCCACTCGGTCTTTTGGATTTCCGCCGCCAGCGTGTTGTACCCACGGCGGACGACGGTCGGGGCTAAGAGCGGGAGCGTCGCCGGGTCTTTGGACGGCACGTCCAGCCGGGCGACGTCGTCGATGCGCGCCTTGGCCTTGATCGCGTCGGCGACCTCCGGCTTGGCCCGGCCGACCCGCTCGAACCAGATCCGGGCCCGGCCGAGTAGCGCCCGCTTGGCTCGATGGTCCTTCGCGTCCACGGCAAGACCGTACCACATTTCGCCGACCTTGTGCCGGGCCTTGGCGTCGGTCGGGTTCGCCAAGTCGGCCCGGGCCGCGTCGATGAGCCGCGGGTCGGTCCCCTTGACCAGGTGCGGCAGCCCGCGAACCCAGTCCTGGCGGGCGAGACACAAATAGGTCCCGAGCGTGTGGTTGGCCCCCTGGTTCTCCGGGGCGACCTTCAGCATGCCGAGAGCTTGCCGCACTTTCTTGATCTCGTCGGCGACCGCGGTTGCCCGTCGGCGGATGGCCGCGAGGCGGCCTGTCAACTCGGGCGGCATGTTGGCCGGATCCATCACGACGAGTCGCTTGAGCAGCCGATCGAGGACTTCCGGCCGGGCGTCCATCTCGGCCCGCTCGGCCACCTCCAGCCCGGCCCTGAGAAGCGACGGGGGGTCCGCATCCGCCGGGACGGTCGCGAGCGTCGCGGCTTTCTCCGCCATTTCGTCCAGGTCGAACCAGGCAGCCGCGTCCTCGATGGCCTGGAACGCCAAGGCCGCGTCACCCGCCTTGGCGGCCAGCGTGCGGGCCTCGCGCAGCAGGCCGAATCGAAGCGCCGGCGGTAGGCCGTCCGCGGCGGCCCGGCGGCGGAGGTTGTCGGCGAGTATCGCCACGTCGTCGGGCCGGCTGTACGCGAAGTCCCTGGCCAACTCCGCGTAGACCGGGTTCACCGCCGCGGTCACCGCCGCCGGGTCCGGGACCGGCCCCGGGTCAGCCGGCGGCGTGGCGGTAGGCCCGGCCGTCGTCTCTGCTCGCACCCGCGGGAGCGGGAACAGGTGGACCTGGCCCGTGCTGGTGCCGACCAGGACGAAGCGGTCGGCCGGGTCCACGGCCACGCACATCCCCTTGCCGTCGAGTTGGCGGCTCCAGCGCAGCGGGTGCCCCGTATCAGCGCTCCACATGCGGGCGGTCCCGTCCACTCCCGTCGTCACGACCTGTCGACCAGCCGACAGCCAGGCGACGGCAGTGACCGGTCCCGCGTGCCCCGTGAGGCGGGTGATTTCCTTTCTCGCCGTCAGGTCATAGACCGTCGCGGTCCCCTCCGGGCCGCCAGTGGCCGCCCGCGTGCCGTCCGGCGAGAAATGCGCGGCGATCGCTCCCGCAGGGTGGGGCCTCCACTCGTGGACTTTGTTTCGATTCGCCAGGTCCCAGACTGTCACTGGGCTCTCGCCGACGGCGCACAGCGCATGCCTTCGGTCGGAGGAAATCGCGATCGCGGTTACCGGCCCGCGGGGGGCCGTCGCCCACTCGTCCGACCGGCCGAGGGCGGTGTCCCACCAGCGCACGTAGCCGTCGGTCAGTCCGGTCAAGGCGCGTGACCCGTCTGGCGTGACCGCCAGCGCCGTGACCCCGCCTCGGGGGCTTTCCATCGGCCGCGAGGCGGATGACTTGTTGATGTCGAGCAGAATGACGCCAAAGCTGTCACACGCGACCACTCGCCGGTCCTCGTCGCAGAACGCGACCCCGACCCCCGCGTTCGCAAACGTGTGCCGGACGGTGCCCACCTCGTTCAGTACAGACCACAGCCGGACGCTCCGGTCGGTCCCGATCGTCGCGAAACGCATTCCGGATCGCGCCAACGCGATTCCATTCACCGCACCGGTGTGGCCGCGAAAGGTCTTCGCCCGGAGCTGGTCCACGAAGCCCGCGGGCACTGTGTCCTCACCCGCGTCGTCCGCCTTCGGGGTGTTCACGTTCGGGTCCGGCCGCGGACGCGGATCAACTTTCGGAGCCTCGACGACACCGTCGTTGACCCGGGGGGCCGTTGATTTTGGCCGCAGCGCGAAATACGCGCCGCCGGCGGCCAAACCGGCGACCACCAGACCGCCCAGGAGGATCGGCAGTACGGGCGTTCCGCGAGAGACCGGCGGTCGGGTAATGCCGGTCGCGGCCCCCGTCCGCGCGGATGATGCCGAAGTCGGTGGCGCGATCGCGACGGGGCGCGGCTTGCCTGGGAGCGCTTCCGACCACGCGGCAGTTGCCGGCACGACTCGGGCCGGCGGAACCACCGGCTTCTCCGGCGGCGGGCCCTCCTTCCACCACGGCGCTGGTGCCGGCGGGACGTCCTCGGGTGTGACCTCTTGCCACCAGGGCTTCTTGGCAGGCGGCGGTTCGGGTGGCGGGGGCAGTGCTTCGGACTCGACGGGCGCGGGTGGGCGGCCGGTCTGTGGGGTCAAGATGTCGTAAACCTGTCGCCGGTCCGGGTCGAGGAGGGTGTCGCGGGCGTCGGCAAGCTCTTGTTGAAGTCGGTCGGCGAGTGCGGCGTGTGGGCCGTCGAAGTGCGGAAGCAGAGCTTCGAGCCGGCGGTCGGAGGCGTCTTGAATGATCGCCGGGTCGGATTCGCCCGGGGCGACGCCAAGGAGCTGGTAATATGTCGGCGGCCGCTGGGCTTTGGGGATCCCCAGCCACTCGTAGGGGTCAACCACGGCGAGCCTTCGGCCAGAGGCGGAACAAGGGGCCGGCGGCCCCGCACCCTTTTTGATGGTACGTCGGGCTCGCGCGTTCCACAAGCGGACCACAACCGGCCCGGTTGTGGTTACGTAGCCACAACTGGCCCGGTTGTGGTCCGCCAGGGTTTACGCGCGCACCCGACGCGGGCGATTCCACCGGTCGCCGAGGTCGAGCTCATGGAAGGTTAACCACCGGTCGTTGCGCATGGCGAGGTACGCTTCGACGTGTAATTCCGGGAACCAGTCGTGCAGCGTGTCCGCCGCGGCGCCGACGTCCGCGACCTGGGCCGTCAGGCACTCCACCGGCGACCGCCCGAGCCGGTGCCCGTACCAAGCGCATCCGAAGTGTGTTATGAGCACCACTTGTTCCAGCTCGTGGGCGCGGACGAGGAAGTCGAGCTGCGTCCGGGCCGCCTCGCGCCCAGAAGCCTCGCCGGCCACCCAGGCTGGGCCGCCCGGGACTGCCCACCGGTCATATCGCGGAATCTGGAGGTACCGGTGACAGAACTCGTCGAACGACTCGCCCCATCGGCCGTCCGAGCAGTACAGTGCCAGCGCCCCGATCCGCTCCGGGTGCCAGCGCTCGGTCGAATGGTAGACCGCCATTGGCAAGTGCGGGCCGAGATCGACGGCCGGTTCGCCGGACGGGTGCGTCGGGTCGAAGAGTGAGGGGGTCATCGGATCACCCAGGTAAGCACGGCCGATCGATCGCGGCCGGGAGCGGGCGACCGTCGTCGCCCTTCACTCGCCGTCCCGCTCGTCGAGCCGCTTGAGAATCTTCTCGACTGCCTGCAAACGGGGAGGCGGCCAATCGGCCACCTTGCGCCGCACATCGAGCCGGGGTGGTGACACGGCCGGCGCGGCGTCGGCCCCCGTCGTGCGTCCACAACAGGTACTTCGCCAGCGCGATCGGCTTTCTTGGGTCCGGCTCCTGGACGCGGGTGGTTCCGGGCCCGCGGCCGCGTACCCCCCCGGGGTTTGTTGGTCAGCCCCTTCCACCAGGCCATGGTCGCACCCTCTACCGTTGTGGCGGTCGGGCCGCGATTGTACCACGGCCGACCTGTATCTTGCATTCGGCCGTCATATAAGAAAGGGAACGCAGTTTGGCCGACCCGTCCTTCGCGTCGCCTGCATCCCAAAACCTCGGAACGTTCCGCGCCGATGCCCGAACTGCCCGACATCGAGGTGTACCTGGACTGCCTGCGCCCCCGGACCATCGACCGGCCGCTCGAAAAGGTGCACCTGAAAAGCCCCTTCCTCTTGCGCACCGTAGACCCCCCGATTCAAGACGTCGAACGCAAGACCGTCCGCGGCCTGCGCCGGGTCGGCAAGCGGATCGTCTTCGAGCTGGACGGCGACCTCTTCCTGGTGCTGCACTTGATGATCGCGGGACGGTTGCACTGGAAGGACAAAGGGGCGAAGCCGCCCGGCAAGGTGGGACTGGCCGCGTTCGACTTCGCCGACGGCACCCTCGTGTTGACCGAAGCCGGCTCAAAGCGGCGCGCGTCGATGCACGTGGTCCGCGGGAAGGACGCGCTGGCCAAGCTCGATCCCGGCGGGCTGGAAGTGTTGACCGCGGACTTGACCGCGTTCCGCAACGCGCTCAAGCGCGAGAACCACACCCTCAAGCGGTCACTGACCGACCCGCGGTTCTTCAGCGGGATCGGCAACGCCTACTCGGACGAGATCCTGCACCGGGCCCGGCTTTCCCCGTTGACTACAACCGCCAAGCTGACCGACGACGAGATCGTCCGATTGTTCGAGGCAGCTCAGGTCGTGCTCCGGGAGTGGACGGTGCGCCTACGGTCGGAGGCGGGGGAGGGGTTCCCGGTGAAGGTGACCGCGTTTCGTTCCGGGATGGCAGTCCACGGGCGGTTCCGGCGGCCGTGTCCGGTGTGCGGGTCGGCGGTCCAGCGGGTGGTGTACGCGGAGAACGAGACGAACTACTGCCCGCGGTGCCAGACGAACGGTCGCGTGCTCGCCGACCGATCACTTTCCCGGCTGTTGCGAAACGACTGGCCGCGAACGGTCGAGGAGTTGGAAGAGAAGGGACCGGGTTGAATTGACCCAGCCCCGGTCGTCATTGAACGAGCGATCGGACGATTGCCTTCGCCACCCCCTCGGGAATGGCCACTAACTCACACCACTGGAAGTTCGCGGAGCTCCCCTGCACGTCGTGCGGCTGCAGCAAGCCTCGCCAACGGAGTTCGGTCGTCGGGTGGGCCGAATACCCGTGATTGACGCCGGGGCCGGCGAACCAGCCGACCTGGTTGTAACCCCCGAGCGTGTTTGCGGTCCTAGCGGTACAGGAGTGGCGTGGAATTCCGCCGTCGTCGAACACCACGACCATGCCCGGGGTGAGCGTCAGTGACCCGAACAGGGGACGGGACAGCCGCCTCCCGTGCGGGAGCATCGACTGGACGACGGCCACCGGGTTGAGCAGCGGGCCCTGGAAGACGGCTTGCGTGGGCTGTCGGTTGAATTCGTCCCAGTAGAGCCAAAACAGGGTCGCGAAGTGACAAGTGGTCGGGATCCCGTTCCAATACGGCGGGACCGCCCCCGGGATCTGGTTCACACGGTTCGCAAGCATGGTCGGCGTCTCCTCGATTACTTGCTGATGCAGAAACGTCGCACGACTCGGACACGGAGACGCGACCCGACGGGCATGTGAGTATTCAGCCGCCCGTCTACGCCGGCGGCGGCGCCGGGGCGACCGCGACCGCCGGTTTCGGGGTGGCCATCGCCTTTTTCTTTGCCTCCTCGGCCTCCTCCTTCGAGTACAGCACCAGGAACGCCCCCGCCCCGACCAGGATGATCCCCGCGACCAGCTTCCAGCCCGGCAGCTCGACCGTGAAGTGCCACGGGTCGCCCGGCTTCGGGTGCCAGACGCTGGCCAGGAGGGTGTTGATGACCGGGGCCAGCCCGAAGATGAGCGGAGCGATCAGAATGCGGTACTTGCCCGCGTACCCGCCCATCTCGGCCCGCACGGCCGCCAGCTCCTGCTTCTTCTCACCGGTGTCCTCGGCTGTCCCCTCCTTGAGCTGCTGCTCGAGGAACTCGGCCCGCACTTTCATTTCCGTGTACCCCGGCTCGGCCTGGGCCGTCTTGACCGCCGAGCTGCTGGCGAAGACGACACAAATCGCGCCGACCGCCCCGGCGACGCCCGCGAGCCCGCTGAACAGGAGCCCGTTGGTGTTCATGGCCGGCCACGCTTGGGTCCCGGTCGCGAACAGCAAGAGCGGGAATACGACCGCCAGGACGAAGTACGCGACGCCGACGCACAGGATGGCCATAAGCCGGGCGCCGGGCGTCCCGCCGAGGAGCGACCCGCCGTAAAAGATGATCGGAACGTAGGTGCCCCACGCGAGGCCGGCCAGGGCGACGTAACCCCACCACGGAATGTTGCTCACGGAACACCTCCGGAACGAACAGTTCCAAGTTTCAAGTTCCGGGTTCCAAGTTTGCTTTGAACTTGAAACTTGAAACTTGAAACTTGGAACTGCTGAGTGACCCTGACGGGATTCGAACCCGTGTCGCAGCCTTGAAAGGGCTGTGTCCTAGGCCTCTAGACGACAGGGCCAACCCCTTGATTTCTAGAGGTGTTGCGCCGACCCGTCAAGAAACCCGGCGAGCCGGGAGCGTGAGCGACCGGAGGACCTCTACTCCGGTCGCTCATGCTCCCGGCTCGCCAACTTACGCCGCCCGCTCGCCTGAATCCCTTTCCTCTCCCGAACATCCAACTGGTAGAAGCGCAATTGACCCGCCGGCCGCCTCCACCGTACAAAGGGAGGCTGAGCCGGCGATTCTGTGTATTGCAGCTGCAAACTCAAGGAGTTTTAATGGCCAGCCCCAACGTGTTGGAGTTCGGTTCCGAGAACTGGCAAAAGGAAGTCGTCACCAGCGACGTCCCCGTCCTGGTGGACTTCTGGGCCCCGTGGTGCGGCCCGTGCCGGGCCCTGTCCCCCATCGTGGACCGACTGGCCGACCAGTTCGCCGGCAAGGTGAAGGTGGGCAAAGTCAACGTGGACGAACAAGGGGACTTGGCCGCCCAGTACGGGATCAACACCATCCCTCGGCTGCTGGTGTTCAAGGGCAGCTCGACACCGGTTCAGTCGGTCGTCGGCCTCCGGGCCGAGACCGAACTGGCCCAGATGTTGAAAACTGTGATTGGTTGATTGTCAGAGTGACGAACGAGGGCGGGCCGGCCGCACACGCGGCCGGCCCGCCCTCGTTCGTTGGAATGACTATTTGTGGTAAACCAGCGCCACCCGCACCTCCGGCCCCGCGTCGGCCGCGGACTTGCCAATCCGTCGGACCAGCCAGTTCATCCCAAACGCCAGCCCGGCCACGATTAACACGATCACTCCGCCCAGGACCGCCTGCCATATCAACACCGAGCGACTCGTCCGCCGCTTGAAGGTCTCGTTTTCGCGCACTATTGCGTTGAGGTCGGTGTCCGGATTCGAAGTGATCTCCCTCCAGTCTGGCGCGGGAATGGTCCGCCCCTGCCGGCCCGTTTCAGTTGCCGGCATGAGGACCGATATCGAATCGAAGAGCGGATTGTTCGGCGACGTCGGGTCTTGCCAGGTCCGCAGGGCTCGGATCACCTCGGACGCGGTCTGGTACCGGACCGCGGGGTCTTTCGCCAGCATCCGGCTCACGACCGCGCTCAACTCCGGCGGGATTTCCGGGCGGAGTTGGTTCGCCGGGACGGGGTTGCGGGCCTGGTGCGCCACCAGCTTCTGCGGCGTCGTCCCCTCGAACGGCGCTCGCCCGGTCAAAAGCGCGAACAGCGTGCCGCCGAGCGAGTAGATGTCAACCCGATGGTCCACCACTTTTTCCGGGTCGAGCTGCTCTGGGGCCACGTAGTCGGGGGTGCACATGATGGCCCCGCCGTCGAGCTCCGCGGTCAGCCGGTCGCCGTCCTTGTGGAATCGGGCCAGGCCCAGGTCGAGGATCTTGATCACGCCGTTGCGATCGAGCAAGAGGTTGGCCGGCTTGATGTCGCGGTGGATGAGTCCTTGCTTGTGGGCGTGTCGCAGGCCGGCCGCGGCCTGTAACGCGAAACCGACCGCCTCGGCCGGCGGCAGTGGTCCGCGCTTCTGCAGAATCACTTCGAGATCCTCGCCGGGCACGTACTCCATCACCAGGAAGTGAAAGCCGTCGGCCTCGCGGACGTCGAATGCGCGAACGATGTTCGGGTGGTCGAGGGCGGCCGCCGCCCGGGCCTCGCGGTAGAAGCGCTCAAGCGTGGCCGAGTTCAGGACCGCCTCATCCGGGAGCACCTTGAGCGCCACCTGTCGGCGCATCGCCGTGTGCTCCGCCAGCAGGACCCGGGCCATACCCCCCTTCCCGATCGGGCGGAGGATTTCGTACGCCCCGAGGCGCGTCGGGATCTGGCGGGCGGCCGGCAGCGCATGCCCAAAGGGAGAGCCGGCGTGTTCGTCGGCGCTCGCGATGTTGACGGTCGATTCAGACGCGGGCATGCTGGCTCCCGGGGCCGTCGCGCGGCTTAATCCGGCAAGCCAATATAGGACAGGCGCCCACTCACCAGCAGCGCGGCCCGAAAAACCGTTGCAACCCGGAAGACTGCACCTGAGAATCAATTGGAGATTCGTGCCCGGCGCGAAGACTTGATCACGGGCACCACACTGCCATCCAGATGGCCCGATCACCCCAATTTGGCGCACGGGCAAGACTGCTCTACGACTTGCAGGACGGCCTCACACCGATCATCTTCTCATAATTTTTAAATGCATGCCCGGCTATACTAACGGGTAAATTACGGCACTACGCTCGGAGACTCGTCATGGTCCTGCACCGCCGTTCCCCGCTTGCCCGCCGCCGGTCCGCCTTCACGCTGCTCGAAGTGCTGGTCGTGGTGGCCATCATCCTCGTCCTGGCCTCCGTGGCCACCGTCGCCGTGCTGCAGATTCAGAAGGAAAACAAGGGTGACACGGCGAAGATCAATGCCGTGAACCTGGAAAAGGCCGTGAAGACTTACATCATCAAGCACCAGGACGCACCCCCGCCCCAGAACCTCCAGGAAGTCCTGCAATACGTGGACGGGAATGACCCGGCCAAGCTCATCGACCCGTGGGGCCAGCCGTACCAGATCGGTTACAACGAGACCGGCAATCCGTACGTGTTCACCACCAACGCGGACACCGGCGAGACGATTCGGAGCGACTCCAAGCACTAACCCCCGGCCGAACTGCGCCCCAAGGGGCCCACCATGACCCGGCCCGCCCGCCGTCCCGGCGTCACCCTCATCGAGGTGCTGCTCGTGATGGCGATCATCCTGGCGCTGATGGCCATCGCCTACCCGACGCTGAGCGCGATGTACGGGGACGTCCGGGTGAAGGCCGCAGCCGACCAGGTCCGCGGCGCCTGGACCGAGGCCCGGGCCCGGGCGATCGAGGACGGCCGGGCCTACCGGTTCGCGGTCGAGCCCGGGACCGGGAAGTTCCGCGTCGCCCCGGATGCCTCGGAGTTCTGGGACGGCTCGGGCGGCGGATCCAGCAACGAGGACGCGGCGCCGCCGCACGTGCAAGAGGATCAGCTGGCCAGCGGCATCGTATTCGACGTGCCGCAGGACCTGCCGGAAGACGGCGGCTGGACCATCGTGGCCGTGTTCAACCCGGACGGCAGCTGCCAGGCCGACGTCGAGATCACGCTCAAGGAGGACGACGACTCCACCCCGATCGTCGTCCACGTCCGGGCCATGACCGGGGCCATCACCGTCCGCAAGAAGACGGAGGCGAAGTAAGCCGTGCGCCTCCACCCCGCACGCCGCCCCGGCCTGTCGCTCCTGGAAGTCCTGGGCGCGACCGCCATCTTTCTCTTGTCGATCGTGGCCATCGGTGAGCTGATGAACGCCTCGACCGACCAGGCGCAGGACGTCCAGTTCCGGTCGCGGGCCACGCGCCTTTGCCAGTCGAAGCTCAACGAGTTCGCGGCCGGGGTCGAGCAGGTGAACGGGGCCTCATCCGGGAGCTTCGACGAGGAGCCGGCGTGGAGCTGGAAGGCCGACGTGACCAGCGAAACGTCGGCGCCAAACCTGTACCGGGTCACGGTCACGGTGTCGCGGGACACGACGCGGGGGCCGATTGAGGTGAGCATGACCCAGTTCATCTTCGATCCGCAGCAGCGCGGGCAGATTACCGCGAGCCAGCCGAGCACGGCGACGACTGACTCCTCCACGACCTCCGGGTCCGGGACGGGTGGCGGCGGGGCGGCCGCGGGCGGTGGCGGGTCGGGCGGCGGAACAGGCGGTGGCGGTGCGGGAGCGGGTGGCGGCGGTGGACGCCCCGGCGGCGGCG
>DATFWZ010000358.1:0-2108 GCA_035258765.1 Gemmataceae bacterium | reverse complement strand
CGTGCCGAGGGCCTCGCGCGACCCCGCCCGGGCCGCGGGGAGCCATTGCGCAGCGCCACCCGCGGGTTCACTCATTCGCCCAGCCCCCTAAGACCCGAACGGGGCGAAACCGGACGTGCCAACCGGGCCGCAGTATAAGTGCGCGGCGTCGGCCGGTCAACAAGTTGGTGAAATGCCAGCAGTTGCGGCGAAGATCACGAATCGATTTTTCTCGCGTCCGGTTCGCCGGTTTTTGGGACTTGGTAGAATAGCCGATCGACCAACCCCCTGTCACAGACCTGGCGTTGGCCTCGGGCCCCAACCCGTGGCCGCGTCGGTCGGCCGTTCTTGTCGTTCCCGTTCCGCCTTGGGGAGTTCGGCCCATGAGAAGGTTCCCCGTCCCACCGCGCAGTAGATCACGGAGGGCGTTTACCCTGATCGAGCTGCTCGTCGTGATCGCCATCATCGCGATCCTGATCGGGCTCTTACTCCCGGCGGTCCAGAAGGTCCGGGAGGCCGCCAACCGGATGAAGTGCTCCAACAACCTGAAGCAGATTGGCCTGGCCTGCCACAACTTTCACGGCACGCACGGCGGGTTCCCCCCGGGTCGAGTCATCGGTCCGTTCGCGCCGTTTAACGTCCCACCCGACGTGGAGCACGGCAGTTTCCCGTTCTTCCTGCCCTTCATCGAACAAGGCGCACTGGCCGAGCGGTACCGTTATGACGTGTCGTGGTTCCACCCGGACAACCAACCGGCCGTGACCACGCAGTTGAAGCTCTCGCAATGCCCCTCGGCGGTGCCGAACCGGGTGGTGACGGGCGGGCGCGGACTGGGATACGGTGGCAAGGCCGCCTGCGCCGACTATGCGCCCATCCGGGTCGTGGACCCGACGCTGCAGAACAGCGGCCTGGTGGACAAGGTCGCGATTTACCAGGGCGCCATGTGCACCAACTTCATGGGCAACATCGACCGGGATATTCCGGACGGCTTGTCCAACTCGACCTTGTTCGGGGAAGTGGCCGGTCGGCCGGAGGCCTTTGTCGCGGGCCGAAAGGTCCCAGGCCAGGACGAGGTCCTGGGCGGCCCCTGGGCTTCGATGGAGAACGGTCTCATCGTCAAGGGTTATTCCTTCGACGGGACCACGTCGCCGGGGCGGTGTGCCATCAACTGCAACAACCAGGACGTTTACAGCTTCCACCCGGGCGGGGCCAACATCCTCTTCGCGGACGGCCATGTCCGATTCATGAGTGCCAGTATCGACATCCGTGAATTCGTCAAAATGGTCACGCGGATTGGCGGAGAAGTCGTCTTGGACCCCTGACGGGAACTCAGGGACTCGCCGCGAATCCACGAGCAGCACGGCGGCGGTCACCAGTCCTTTTCGGTTGACCAGCTAGTAACCACTTCCTGTCTCCCATCTCGACGACGGGCCGGCGACGGCCGACCGTGCGTCCCAGGGGAGATCGTGTCTGGTCGACGGGTCGGCGGCGGTGGCAGCGTGACCGACCTGCCGGCTGAGAAATGGCCACGGCACCGGCAGCGATTCCGACGGCACCACCCGGGGAAGGAAGCGGGCCCCGAGTTGCGACGGGGTCCTTTCTGAACGGACATGTTATGGCGATGAAACAGTAGAGAAGAAAACGCGGCCGGTGGGGTCCTTACCGCCATGCAAGCCGCCCACCGGCCCGGCACCGCCCCGGCGCCCGGTCTGCGCGCCAAGAGGTGTTCATCCTAATGTACCGCGGACCGCCTCCCGGAACAGGAGACGCGCCATGAGACCCATCTGACCGGCAAGCGGCCTCCCGGCGACAGACCGCCGGGGCGGAGGCGAGGGGACAACAGACTCGCCATCTTCAACCAATCACAGCAGTCGCTACGGCTGCCCGACGTTCGGGCGGCCACCACCGGCAGCGCCTTGTTCGCACTAGGCGCTCCAGCCGACCGCGGCCGGCTTGCGCGCCGCGGACACACCAGAAAGGACGGAGAGTCATGAGCAAGAAGACACTGAAGCTGACGTTGGCCGGGGCCCTGGTCGCCTGCGGGTTCGGCGGGTTCGGCCTGGGCCTCGCCTGGGCGACCCCCCCGCGGGGCTTCACTGCCACCAACCTGGTGGGGCCGGTGCTGCTGG
>DATFWZ010000357.1:0-5951 GCA_035258765.1 Gemmataceae bacterium | reverse complement strand
TTTGTCGAGATCGACTTCTTCTCGCGCTCGTAGTCGATCCGGTAGTAAGGGGACCAGATCGTGGCCGGCTGCTTGTCTCCGATTGGTAGGACGCCCGACGTGAACAGCGACAAGGCGACCGCGACCGCCAGGTACGCGTGGGTCAAGACGGACGGCCGCACCCCGTCGCGAGTGAGGAAGACGATGAGCCCGAGGGCACACAGCCCGAACCAGACGACCGGCGGGAGTTGGAACGTCGAGCCGGCCGCGAACAGGAGGATGCCGGCGAGGCTGCCGAGGAGGTTGAGGGCGTAGGCCCGGCCGCGGTGCGGGACGCGGTTAAACGCCCGCCCCATCTCTTGCCCCGGTCCGACCATCACCAGCGCGATCAGCACGAAGAAAACACCGAGGACGATCTCCAGCGGGAACCGGAACTCAACCTGCTGTAGGACGCTCACCTCCCCGCCGAAGAACACGACTTCCGGGTTCGCCTGGTCGGCCACGTTGACATACCGCTCGACCTGCGAGCGCAGTTGGACCGTCAACAGCCCCGCCGCGAGGGCCAGGCAGAGAAAGAGCGGGGTGTGCTTGAGCAATCGCGCCGGGCGGTCGGCGAGCAGGCAGCCGACGGACATGCCGACGAACGCGGCCAGCAGGACCGCGTTGGTAAAGAACGTCAGGTACAGGACGTGGGCCGGGAACCAGCGGATGCACGCCAGCTCCAGAAAGAGCACGAGCCCGCTGACCAGGAACAGGTCGAGCCCCGGGCGGCCGGGGGAGGGGGGAGTCGCCATGCCCGAAATCTAGGTCACGGCGGGGAGGGGTGCCGGGAAATTGGCGGGCGTGATTCGGACAGGTGTTACAGTTTGCCAATCAGCTTATCAAACTCGTCCTCCGTCAATACCGGCACGCCGAGCTCCTTGGCCTTGTCCAGCTTGCTCCCAGCTTCCGCGCCTGCCACGACGTAGTCCGTCTTCTTCGACACGCTCCCGGTGGCCTTGCCGCCGAGACTCTTGATCAGGTCCTCGATCTCCTTCCGCTCGTAGCGCTGCAGGGTGCCTGTCACAACCAGGGTCTTCCCGGACAGGCTCACCCCGCCGGCGGCCCGGGCCGACTTGGCCACGTCCCGGCGCACTTCGGTCAGCTTCACCCCCAGTTCCCGGAAGTCCTCGATCATGTCCCGGGTGGCCGGGAGCTGGAAGTAGCCGCGGATCGCCTTGGCCCGTTCCGGGCCGATGCCCTCCACTTGCGAGAGCCGCTCCTCGGTCGCGTCCTCGAGGGCGTCGATCGACAGGAACGCCTGAGCCAATTCATCGGCCATGCTGTCGGCCACCATCGGCACCCCGATCCCGGCGAGGAGGCGCGTCAGGCCCCGGTCCTTACTGGCCGCGATCCCGGCCAGGAGGTTGTCGGCCCACTTCCCCTCGGACTTCGCCTTGCCATCCTTCGACTTGGGCGGGCGGGCCTTGAGCAGGTCCGCCTTCGTCAACCGGTACACGTCCGGGAGCGACTCGATCAGGCCGGCGGCCAGCAGCTCGTCAGCGATGGCCTCGCCCAGGCCCTCGATGTCCATGGCCTGCCGGCGGGCCAACTGAAGCAGCTGCCGCTTGAGCTGCCCGCCGCACTGGCCTCGGGGCGCGGTGCAGAAGTACGACGGGCTGTCAGGGTCCTTCTTCGTCGGCGCTCCGCACACCGGGCACGTCTTCGGCCAGCGGAACTTGGTCTCGGACCCGGTTCGGGCGGACGTCTCCACCCGCACCACCTGCGGGATGATCTCCCCCGCCTTCTCCACAACCACCATGTCGCCGACGAGGATGCCCTTGCGGTCCATTTCGTCGGCGTTGTGCAGGCTGGCCTTGCTGACCGTCGTCCCGGCCAGGCGGACCGGCGGGTCGAAGTGGCCGACCGGCGTCAACTTCCCGGTCCGCCCGACCTGAACCTCGACCCGGGCGAGGCGCGTGAGCGCCTGCTCGGCCGCGAACTTGTACGCCCGGGCCCAGCGCGGGAACTTGCTCGTGTACCCGAGCCGCTCGCGGTGGGCGTAGCTGTCCACTTTGATCACCATCCCGTCGGTGTCGTACGGCAGGTCGTGCCGCTTCTGGTTCCACGTCTCGACGTAGTCGATCACCCCCTCGACGGTCAGACACTTGTGGGTGTGCGGGTTGACCTGGAAGCCGAACCGCTTGAGCGTGTCGAGGGCCTCCAGGTGCGACTTGATCCCCAGCCCCTCGACGGCGCCCAGCTCGTAGGCGAACATCCGCAGCTTTCGGCCGGCCGATTGCTTCGGGTCGAGCAGCTTGAGCGTCCCGGCGGTCAGGTTGCGGCAGTTCTCGTACGGCTTCTCCCCGGCCTCGACCCGGGCGCGGTTGATGCGAATCAACTCGGCCCGGGTCATGTAGACCTCGCCCCGGGCCTCGAACAGCTTCGGCGGCTTGTCGGCGCTGAGGCGCAACGGGACGTCGGGCATGGTGCGGAGGTTGTGGGTGACGTCGTCGCCGCGCTCGCCGTCGCCGCGTGTGGCCCCGACGGTCAGCAACCCGTTTTCGTAGGTCAGCGACATGGCCACCCCGTCGATCTTCAACTCCACCACGTAACACGGTGTCTCGCCGCCGAGCAGCTTGCGCGTGGTCTTGTCCCACTCGCGCAACTCGGTCGGGTTGTAGGTGTTGTCGATGGACAGCATCGGCACCCGGTGGCGGACCGAGCGGAACTCGTCGATCGGGGCGCCGCCGACTCGCTGGGTCGGGCTGTCCGGCGCGGCCAGCTCCGGGTGGCTCTTCTCGATTTGCTGGAGCTCTTCGAGGAGCCGATCGAACTCCCGGTCGGAGATTTCCGGGGCGGAGTCGACGTAGTACTTGCGGTTGTGGTGGTCGATGAGTCGCCGCAGCTCGGCGGCGCGGGTGGCCGGAGTCATGGGATTTGTGTCGGGTGTCGTAGGTCTGGGGTCGGGGTTGGAAGAACCGGACCCGGGTTGGAGGATTGTGTACCGTCGGTCGCCCGATAACAAGGCGCGTAGCGGAAGAGATGGGGGCCGGTTACCGGTCGGAGTCCGAGCCCATGAGATAGCTGCGAAGGTCGATGTACGCCAGAGTGCAGCGCTCCCGCCATGACGCGTCGGCCAGTTGGCTGGCTGATTGAGGTCGGAACACGGCCTGGATCAGCAGCCGAGTGCTCTGCTTCGGGTTGATCTGGTGCAGGTGCAATTCCAGCCAGAGCGGGTCCAGCCGGCGGTTGAACCCGAGCCAGGACAGGGACGTCGGCGTGCGGGCCTTGCTCCCCCCCGGACCGATCTTCATCCGGACCACCCCGGGGAGGCTCTCCAGAATTTGCCCGTCCGAGTCGTACGCGAACCCGCGCAACTTCATGACCGCGATCGCCTCCGGCATCCACGCCTCCATCGTGAAAGTCAGGGTGCTCGGGTCGATCGCCAGCTGCGGGCCGACCGGATGCGCCGTCGGCACATGCCGATACGTCCCGTCCATCCCCGACTGATCCAACGCGAGGGCCGTTTCATACATCTCGAGCAGATCGCGGGCCGTCTGCGGCCGGTCGCCAGGGTCCTTCTCCAGGCACATGAACACGACCGCCTCGACCGAGTCCGGAATGATGACCGGCAGCTTCAGGTCGGCGAACCGGGGGGCCATTTCGGTGGCGTGGGCCAGCATCAGGTCCATGCTCGACGGGCCGACGAACGGCAGCCGGCCGGTCAGGAGCTCGTACATCATGACGCCGACGCTGTAAATGTCGCCCCGATGGTCCACCGGGTCGCCGCGGACCTGCTCCGGGCAAATGTACCCGGGCGTGCCGACGGCAAACTCGGCGCTCGAGTTGCGGTAGTCGGACAGCTCGGACGCGTCGAGCATCTTGGCCAGCCCGAAGTCCATGACCTTGATCTTTTCCCGCGGCGTGTCGTGGTCCACCACCATCAGGTTGGCGGGCTTCAGGTCGCGGTGAATCAGGCCCTGGTCGTGGGCCGCCTGGAGGACCTCGCAGAGCTGCCCGACCAGCCGGCCGACCCGGGCGGCGCTGAGCCGGGCGTACTTGTGGAGGAGGGATTCCAGGTTGACCCCGCGGACGTACTCCATGACGATGCACGGGCCGTCGGTCAGAGAGGCGTCGTACAGGGTGACCGCGTACGGGTGGGCGAACCGGGCCATGAGGAGGGTTTCGCGCTGGAACCGGTCGCGGAATTTGGGCTCAGCGGCGACGTGGTCGTGCATCACCTTGATGACCACCTGCCGGCCCAGGTCGAGCTGCCGGGCCAGGTACACCCGCCCCATGCCCCCTTCGCCGAGGAGGCGCACGGCTTCGTATCGGCCCAGGAAGATGCGGCCGATCATGCCCAGTCCTGTCGGCGCTGGCGGCAGTTCACTCATGCGCGATGCTGAATCGTAGTTCAGACTCGGGCGAAACGCCACGCGGCGCGCGGGCCACCCGGCGGGCGCGGGCGGCCAGACGTGGAAACATACACCGCATCGAACTTTAATGGCGCTAATCCGCCCCGCCACTCGCCCCGACCGGAAACGCCACACTCTGACAATGGACATTGTGGGGATAGTTGAGATTTGCAGTCTGGGCGGAACCCAGGCGACGGCACCGCCTAGCCGGGCGACGGTCCGCCCGGCCGCCAAGCGGTTGGCAATCTGACACATTTGGCAATGTGCAACGCTTTCCGTAACTTATTGCGCGGCCGAGACTAGTGGATCAGGTTGCCATTCAAGTTGCCAGGTCCGCGCGCACACTCAGACCCGGATACTGCCCTCTTGCAATGACGCTCGGCAAGGCAGGTCGCCGGGCAGCCCGTCAGCACGGAAGCGCCCCAGTTCAGGACGCGCAATACATTCCGCCGGACAGAAGCGGGGCAACTGGAACGGTGAAGTGGAAACCGCGGCGGGTCGTTGCAACCGGCGCGAATCCTACCAGGGGTGTAACTGTGTGTATGAAATGAATGCTGCCCGCTGTCCCCGGAGGCCCCCCGATGTCCACTCGTTGGGTCACCTTTGACTGTTTCGGCACGCTCGTGGACTGGCATACGGGGTTCGCGTCCGTCCTGCGACCCATCGCCGGCGACCGGCTTCCGGAATTGCTCGCCGCCTATCACCGGCATGAGCGCGAGGCTGAGGTGGAGCGACCGCACCGACTTTATCGGGACGTTTTGGAGTCTGCCTTACGGCGGGGGGCCGGTCAGATCGGACTGCCCCTGACGGACGAGCAGGCGACAGCCCTGCCGCGGAACTGGGACTCGCAACCGGTCTTCCCGGACGTCGAACCGACCCTGGCCGGGCTTCGCCAATTTGGGTGCCGGTTGGGGGTCCTCACCAACTGCGACGACGACTTGTTCGCACAGACACAACGTTCGTTCCGGCAGCCCTTCGACCTCGTCGTCACGGCCGAGCAGGTCAAGGACTACAAGCCGGCGCTGACTCACTTCCGGCGGTTCTTCCGACTCACCGGAGTGGAGCTTGAGAACTGGGTGCACGTGGCCTGCAGCTTCTTCCACGACATCGGGCCGGCGCGCCAGATGGGCGTCAAGCGCATCTGGGTGGACCGCGACCGGACGGGCGACGACCCGGCCGCGGCGTCGGTCCGTTTGGACGACGCGGCCGGGCTGGTGGAGGCGGTGCGGAGGCTGATGGAAACGTAGCTGCAAACTGGCAGCTTGCGGCTACGGGAGACGCGTCAGTCGTCGTAGACTCGCGTCGATTCCTGCTTCATCACGGGCTCGGTCAGGCCGCCGGCGGTGAGGGTCGCCTTGAACCGGGCGTCCCCCTTGAGCGCGGCTGTCACCGTGACCTTGAAGGTCACGTCCGAGCGCGCCGGCAACTTCTTCACCGTTTCGAAGACCACTTCACCCGAGACGACGTCGAACTTACCGGGCCCGGTCGCCGACTTGAACTTCATTTGCGGCGGGATGGCGCAGACCAGCTTCACGTCCGACTCGTCCTTCGACCCGGTGTTGGAGATGCGGATCT
>DATFWZ010000356.1:0-5396 GCA_035258765.1 Gemmataceae bacterium | reverse complement strand
ATAGTGCAACCTCAGGCTTGGCGGGCTTCTTGAGTCCGGAAGCTCGGGCGATCGGCCCGACTTCGCACGAACGCGGGAGATGTACGGCCGGAAGTGAACGAACCTAATTCGCAAAACGGAAAGTCAACGTGCTCGAGACTTGTATTGATGAATGAGCGTCTTTTCTTTGCAATTTGGTCGATGTTCTGCAAGGGGGATCGGCGTCGAAACCGAACGAACCAACGAGAGCCCAGCGCTCGGCTGTCGGAGAGCGGGACGGACGGTAGGCCTTGGCTGAATGTATCTGCCGGGAACGAGTTACGGCTTTGACTTGGGCGTAACAATCGTCCAGAAGATTGACAGGTGACCTTGCCGCGAAGTATACTTGCGTCACTCTTACTCTGGTCCGACCCAACGGGTTCCCGTGGCGGCGCGGACCACTCAGGGCAAGGATGCGCCTGGTCCTTTCCCTGCGCCGGCCGGATCGTCCGGGGCGTGTTCCCCGGCCGGCCGAGCGTTGTCAGCTCGTGTCGTCCAAGTCGCGGACTTGGGCGGGGCGGGCGGTGATGGGCCTGTCATGCCAGCACCGTTCTCGCCGGACCCCGCCGACCAGCCCGCCGGCCCGCGCGCCGATCAGACGCCGTCCACTCAGACCGGCCCCCCAACCAACCGCGAACCAAACTCTCCCACTTCGCCCACCCCGCTCACGACCGAGCTTCCCCACTCACCCGAACCGCCGACCGTCATCACCACGGGTCGCCCCAGGGGCCTCCCGTTTGACCCCAACCTGGGACCGTCGCTGGCCGGGCGGCGACTTGGCCACTTCGAGCTGATTGAGTCGGTTGGCGCCGGCGGAATGGCCGCCGTCTTGCGCGCCCGCGACCTCGACCTGGGTCGCGTCGTCGCCCTCAAGATTCTCCCCCCGGACCTGGCCGCGGACCCCGAGAACGTGATCCGCTTCAAGCAAGAAGCACGAGCCGCCGCCCGGCTCGACCACGAGAACATCGCCCGCGTTTACTACTTCGGCGAAGACCAGGGACTTCACTTCATCGCCTTCGAATTTGTCGAGGGGGACAACCTCCGACAGGTGATGGAGGCACATGGCGGGACGATCCCGGTCCACGACGCGATCGCCCTCATGCTCCAGGTGACGGCCGGCCTGGCCCATGCAGCCGAGCGCGGGGTCGTACACCGCGACATCAAGCCGTCCAATATCCTGGTCACCCCGGACGGCCGGGCCAAGATCGTCGACATGGGCCTGGCCCGGTCGCTCGACCCGCGGGCCGGCAGCCCGCTCGCCGAGAGCGGGATCACCCTCGGGACGTTCGACTACATCTCACCCGAGCAGGCAGTCGACCCGCGGGCTGCTGATGTTCGCAGCGACATCTACTCGCTCGGCTGCACCTTCTACCATGCGCTGACCGGGCACCCGCCGGTCCCGGAAGGGACGCCGACTCAAAAGCTCGATGCGCAGAAGACGATCGTTCCCCCGGATCCGCGGACGTATAACCCAGACATCCCGGCCGATCTCGCCGTCATCCTTGCACGGATGACGGCCAAGGACCCGGACCGCCGTTACCAGGACCCGGGCCACATCGCGGCCCACTTGCGGGCGCTGGCGAAGAAGCTCGGGGTGCCCGTCAGCACGGCGTCGAGCATCCGCCCAGTTGAAGACACGCCCCCCCGCCGACTCATATCGCCGACCTGGGTTCTGACCACCGTCGCCGTCCTGGCCGTCGCGGTCATCCTCATGATCAAGCCGGGCAACCCCTGGGGCGGGCACCGGCCGGACGACAAAGGAAACGGTGGGCCCGAGCCGGTGGATCCGGGTAATACCGGAGTGGTCCTCACCGGCTCACACGATGCCGCGAACACCAATGAGTTGATTGCGCTGCTCAAGCAGGGGGCGAAGCACATTCGGTTGACCGGCTCCGAATACGACCTGGTTAACTATCGCGAGGCGGATGGCCATCCGGCGGAGGCGCTGATGGCCGGGGAGGACGTTCGGCTCGAAGGGATCAACAACCCGACCGTTTGGCTCGGCTACGCCCCCGACGGGAAGGCGCGATCGAAGACGCTCACGCTCCGCGGACCCGGCAGTGGGAAGGGCACGGCCTCGGTGAGCGGCATTCGCTTCATGCTTCACGGCATTGACGACGACGATGAGTATTCCGGATTGCTAATCTCCGCGTTTGATCGGGTGAATGTCGACAAGTGCATTTTTGCGACCGCGTACCGCACGGTCCGCGAAGGTCCGGCGGCTCTCGGCATCGTGCTCCGCGGCGGGTCGGCCGAACTGTCGCACTGCTATTTCGCGCCCGGCTCGGTCGGCGTGACTGTGGCCGGCCCGGGTCGGGTCACGGCGAGCGAGTGCGCGATTGCCCCGCACCACGCGGGCGTACGCATCGTCCGCACACCAGCCGACCCCGCGGGTGAGACGGAACTGACCCTCACCCATTGCTCAGCTCTCATGCGCTCCCAGGGGGCGGTGATCGAGATCGGCGACGAGGTGCCGTGCGTGATCCGGGCGGGATATTGTCTCTTCGCCGGTCCGGCCCGGGCCGGTTCCGAAGACAACCCGGTCCCTGTCGTCGTTCGCCAGCGCAAGGATCGGGCGCCGGCGACGCGCTATGAAGCTGAACCCGACGTCCGGCCGAACGGCTACTACCACATTGCCGCCTACTCCGAAAACGAAGAGATATACACGTTCAAGGAGGCCGCCGACCAGAAACTCCCGATCAAGGACGTCGAGCGGTCGCTCAAGCACCCGTGGGCGTCCCGCACGCCGTTCGCGATCCTCGACGCCAAGCCGCCTGATCCGCAACGCGCCTTCACGCAGAACGTATTGCTGCCTGAATTGCGAGTGAAGGACGAGCCAAATGCCATCCTTGGCGCCCGGTACCTCGGCGCTGAGCCGCTGCACCCACTCATCCTGCCGTCTCCGGACGGCGACGCCCGCGACGTCACCGTCAAGGTGTGGGACCCGAGCCTGTCCGAAATGGCGGACAACCTGCCGCCTGGCGTCTACCCGACTCTCGCGCGGGCGCTGGCCGCTGTCCGCCGCGGCGACACCCTGCTCATCCGCTACAACGGCCGGCTCGAAGTGGACCCATATGAGTTCACCAAGGCCGATACCAGCCTGACCATCAAGCCGGACGCCAAGTACAAGCCGGTCCTGGTGCCGGCCGAGTCCGTCCTCAAGCGCGCCGCCGGGCTGTTCAAGCTGTACGGCGGACAAAATAGCCGGCTCGTCCTCGACGGGCTGCACTTCCGGCTCCCGGCGGACCGGGCCCCGGCCGTGGTCGTCATGCCGGGCGGCGGCCAGCTCGAAATGCGAAACGTCGTCATCACGATGGAGGACGGCGAGGACCTGTCCGCGATCACCATGACCGATCCTCGGGGCGAGATGATGATGGGCACCACCGGCCAACAATTTGGCCCGGCCCCCAAGGTGACAATCGAAAACGTGTTCATTCGCGGTAAGGGCCGGTTGCTGACGGTGAAGGGGAGCCGGCCGTTCGAACTCGACGTGAAAAACACGTTGGCCGCCCTCGACTCCAACATGGTGGACATCGAGCCTTCGTCCGCCGATCCGTCGATGGCTGGACTGGGGCTCATTCACTTGTCGCGAGTGACCGCCTACTTGAGTGGGAGTCTGTTGCACCTCCGCGCAGCCGAGCGCAAGACGGATACCAGCCCGGCGGGTCTCGCCCGGACGGAGGTCACGGTTGTCGAGTCCCTGTTCGCCCCGGCCGGGCCGGCCCCCGATCCCTTGGTCCGCGCCGACCGGCTGGACTCCCGCGAGCAGGCCGAGCGGTGGTTCGGCTGGCGCGGCAAGAACACGGTCTACGGCTACGATCGGAAGCGGGCGATGCTGGAAGTCCGGCCGCCCGACATTGAGGCCAACCCGGTCAAGATGATCGAAGGGACCGCGTGGCTCGAAATGACTCAGGAAGAAGGCGACCCGTTCGCGGCGGTGACGTTTAGCGAGGGGCTGCCCGAAGCGGGTCAGACGCGCAAGTTCCTCGCCGTGCGGCCGGTCGCGCTACGTCCGATGCGTTATGAACCAGGCCGTCCCGAGGAAGCGCCCGAGGTCGGCTCTCCGGCGGACGTGCCCGCGCCCTTCCCGGACGAGTGAACCTCGGTCGTCACCCAATTCTCCTTGCCGACGCGCATGCGAGCGCGGTCTAATCCATCGGCGAGGCACTCCAATGCTTGAGGGAATCGCAATTGAGATCCGCCCGGCCAAGATCCCGGACGAGGTGTCGGGGGTCCGCGACTTGTTCCGCGAATACGCCGATCGGCTGGGCATTGACCTTTGCTTTCAGCGTTTCGAAGAGGAGTTGGCCGGCCTTCCAGGAGCTTATGCGCCACCCGGTGGGCGGCTCCTGGTCGCCGGCGCGGGCACGGAACTCGCCGGCTGCGTGGCATTTCGACCACACTTGGCGGGTGTTTGCGAAATGAAGCGGCTCTTTGTCCGCCCGGCCTTCCGGGGACTCGGACTCGGCCGGCAGCTGATCGAGCGGCTGGCCGATGAAGCAGCGCTCGCCGGCTATTCCGAAATGGTGCTCGATACCTTGCCGGTCATGGGCGAAGCGATCGGCCTATACCGTTCGGCCGGGTTCGTCGAGATCGAGCCGTATACCTACAACCCGGTCCCAGGGGCCATGTACTTCCGAAAGGTGCTTGCCCGGGTGTGACATGAATCCGCGACTGACCGGCGTGACTCCGCGGCTGCCTGTGACGGACCTGGGGCGGACCGTCGCGTTCTACACTCGTCTCCTCGGCTTCCAGGTCAGCGCCCTCTGGCCGGACGATCAACCGACGTTTGTGATCCTCGATCGCGACGCGGTCAGCCTCGGCTTTTTCACCCCCGACGCCCTGCGGGGCGCGGTCACCATCGGTACCGCGGACCTCTACATCGCGACTGAGGACGTACTGTCGCTGCACTCAGACATCAAGGATGTGGTGCCGATCGAGTGGGGGCCGGAAGTGTACTTCTACGGCCGCCGCGAGTTCGCGGTCCGCGATCCCGACGGTTACCTCCTCATCTTCACCGAGCCGACCGATGACCTGCCGACGTGTCCCGAGGATTGACCCCCCGTGCCTGACCCCACCTCCCGTTTCGCCGACCGAGTGGCCGACTACATCCGCACCCGACCGGGCTATCCACCTGGTGTTCTCGAACTCCTGCGCACCGAGGCTGGCCTGAATCCATCGATGGTCGTCGCGGACGTCGGTTCGGGCACCGGCATTTCCACCGAGTTGTTCCTCAAGAACAGCAACACGGTCTCCGGTGTGGAACCGAACAAGGAAATGCGCCAGGCGGCCGAGTCGCTCCTCGCCGGCTACGCGAACTTCCACAGCATCGCGGGCACGGCGGAGGACACCACGCTGCCGACCGCGAGTGTAGACCT
>DATFWZ010000355.1:0-4748 GCA_035258765.1 Gemmataceae bacterium | reverse complement strand
TGCAGTATGTCGATGACGTCGCGAAGGCGTTCGTGCGCTGCCTGGAGGCGCCGTATCGCGGGGCGAAGAGTTACAACCTGCGCGGCGCGGTGGTGGATATCCGGATGTTTCACAAGGCCCTGTGCGACGTGGACCCGGCGGCCCGGGACCTGATCACGCACGGCGACCGGCAGCTTGCCATCGCCTACGACCTGGACGACGCGGCCCTGCTCAAGGACGTCGGCCCGTTGCCGAAAACGCCGCTGGTGGACGGCATCCGAGAGTCGTTGGAGCTGTTCCGGAAGCTGGCGAAGGAGGGCCGGCTCGACACCTCGGACCTCGACGCCCCCGCCGTGGAGCCGGCGGCGAAGGGGGACGAGCCGTGAGTATTACCGTCCGCTACCACCGGAGCACTGCCGAGGATATCAACGACTGGCTTGAAGGCATGGCCCAGGGCGATCCGATCCGCAGGGCCCACGCCGAACTGTACTTCTTGGAGTTGGCCGCCCTGTTGGAACAGTGCGGGGGACCGCCGCCGGGCGCGGTCCGCGAACCAGGCCTTTCTCCGCCGACATACTGGTGGGACTATTACCCGAACCTTTGGATTCGGTTCACCATTCGGGAAGGCCCAAAGAAGTGGTTAGGCCCTTTCGGCGAACGGGAGCGAAAGATCACCGTGGTGCGGGTGCGCGACTGCCCGCCCGGGCTAGCGCGATGACCTCCTCCGCCGTGACGGCGTTGTCGAGGTTGGCCATTCGCCGGGCGTCTTCAGCATGCTCCTCAGGTGTCAATGGGCGCGGGACCGTCGTGGCCCGTTCCGCACCGAACAGGAAGCCGAGGCATCGACCATCAGCATCGGCCAAACGGATGGTCGGATCTCCCGCATGGTCGGCGATGACACATTTCGCCATCTCGTAAAGGAACTCGCCTTGTTCCTTCTTCGAGAGCTTCTTGAACGTCTCCAGAATCTGGGCCGTAGCGGTCATCACTTGTCCCTCTCGTCCTGAGTCTAATATAGCCACATCCTGGCGACGCCGATACCCGTCACACGTCCCACAGCTCCGACTTCTCGCCCTTCTTCTTCCGCCCCGCCTTCCGCGGTTTCCGGGCCGGTATCGCCTTCTCCTTCGACTCGACCACGTCGCCGGCCTCCTCCGGCTCATCCCCCGCGGCCCCGCCGCGGCCCCCGTGCCGCGACCGGAAGTCCAGCTTGATCGGCACCTCCGCGAACGGGAGCTGGTCGCGGAAATGTTTCAACAGGTACCGCCGGTACACGTCGTCAAACAGCTCCGGGCCATTGGTGAACAGCACGATCGTCGGCGGTTCCGTCGCCACCTGCGACGCGAAGTACACCTTCGGCAGCCGCTTCCCCTTCTGACTCGGCGGGTTCTGTTCCAGGGCGTGTCGCAATACGCGGTTCAGCTCCCCGGTGGAGACCCGCTGCCGGCCCTGCTTGGCCAGCGCCTGGGCCAGGTTCAATACCCGGTAGACGTTCTTTCCGTCCTTTGCGGTCACGAACGCCATCGGCACGTAGTCCAGCATCGGGAACGTCTTCTTCACGTACTCCACGAACTCCTCGGTCGTGACGCGGTCCTTGACCAGGTCCCACTTGTTGAACACGAAGACCGCGGGCTTCTGGTGCTCCAGGATGTACTCGGTGAGCTGTTTGTCGATCCGCCCGATCGGCTGCCGGGCGTCGAAGAACAGGAGCACTACGTCCGCCCGGCGGATGGACCGCTCGGCCCGGGCCAGGCCGTAGAACTCCACGTTGCTCGCCAGGCTCGACCGGTTCCGCACGCCGGCCGTGTCGATGGCGACGAACGTCTTGCCGTCGCGCTCGAACCGCACGTCCACGCTGTCCCGCGTCGTCCCCGGGATCTCGCTGACGATGACGCGGTCGGCCTGGGCCAAGGCGTTGATGAACGTGCTCTTGCCCGCGTTCCGCCGGCCGACGATCGCGAGCTTGAGCGCGCCCTCGGCCGGCGCGGCCTCCTCCGTCGCGGCCGGGAGGCGCTTCACGATCTCCGCGAGGAGCCTGTGCTTGCCGCGATCCTGTTCGGCGCTGACCGGGATGACCGGCTCGTACCCGAACCGGTGGAACTCGCTCGCCTGTAGGGCCAAGGCGTCGGTGTCGCACTTGTTGACCAGGCACAGGGTCGGCTTGCCGAGCGGGCGCAGCCGGTCCGCGACGGCCTGGTCGAGGGCGACCGGCCCGCTGCGGGCGTCGGTCACGTACAGGATGACGTCCGCCTGTTCGATGGCGAGCTGGATCTGCCGCTCAACGTCCGCGGTCAGGTCGTCGGAATCGACGATGCCGATCCCGCCGGTGTCGGTCAGGTCGAAGAACCGCCCGCCGGCCTCGACGATGGACGAGACGCGGTCGCGCGTGACCCCCGCGGTCGGGTCCACAATGCTGATCCGCCGGCCGACCAGCCAGTTGAACAGCGAGGACTTGCCGACATTCGGCCGGCCGACGATGGCGACCACGGGCAGGGGCATGAGCGACACTCCGTCCGGCGGGCGCGCCCGCCGGTGGTATCATAGGCCGTGGGTCTCGGGGTCCGGGTCATGGCGAAGTGCGACGAGGGTTACCGGTGCGAAGTCTGCGGCCGGGACGTGGAGGCGATCACCGAGTCGGACCTGTACCTGCGCTACGTCCTTGGCGAAGTGCCCCTGGAGCTGATCCATCGGCTGCCGGAGCGGCACGTCCGGTGCAACCCCGCGCTCGCCCAATACATCGTTGACCCGGCGTTCTCGCCCGAGACATGCGCTGGGCCGTTCTCCAAGGTCGGGATGGATGCCCAATACGTCCTTCGGGAAGAGGAGCGGGTGACCCGCGGCTGGCGGCGGCTTCAGGCCATCCCGACGCTCGGCCTCACCATCGCCGAGTACCCGCTGGGCGTCACTCCGGACGACGAGGCATAGCCCGAACCCGGGCCGCGGCGCGGCCGTCGTGTAAACTGCTGAGTGCCGGCCCGGTGGTGTAACTGGCAGCCACGCAGGTCTTAGAAGCCTGTGCCGCGAGGCGTGTGGGTTCGAGTCCCACCCGGGCCACTCCTAGCCGGCGTTTTCGGGTCCGGCAGACGTTTGGCGGCGTTTTTCGGTGTCCCCCGAGTTCCCCCGATGTCTCTTTTCGTCTCGCTGTGGGGGTAAGGTCGCCAAGATCGCCAACTCTTTTCACATACCCCCCGGCCGGCCTTCCGGTCCGGGGAAGTCGAAGGTTGCCACGGGCAGGGGTGGTGATTTGGCAACCTTCGACTTGGGGGTGTCGCCGCAAGCCGCCGCCCCGGGGCGTCATTCTAAAGATTGCCACTCCTTTGTGTGTCAATCTGGCAACCTTCGACCGACAGTCCAGTATCGGGGCGACCGACGCGCGACCTTCCCCGGTTTCATTGCCGGGTCCCGGGCAGGTGACATGTGGGGTTTTTGGCAACCTGACGCAATTGGCAATGCGAAACGCATTCCGCAAGTGCCTACGGGTCAGGGAGAACGGGCTCGGGTTGCCACTCAGGTTGCCAGATCCGCGCGCACGCTCGGCGGGCCCAAGACTGGGTCAAGTCGGGGCCGGGCACGATTTGCGAATGGGTTACTGCATCACACAATGGCTGGCGCGTCGAGCGGCAGTACAACACGCACCGTCGTGCCGACGCCCGGGCTGCTTTCCAGGGCGATCGACCCGCCGAGGGTCCGGACGATCGAGCGGCAGATGGCCAGGCCCAATCCAGCGCCCGGGCGGTCGCCGGCGCGCGCCGGGTCGGCCCGGTAGAATCGCTCGAACACGTGCGACAGGTGCTCGGGTGGTATCCCGATCCCCGTGTCGGATACCGTGACCGTGAGAGACCCGCCGTCGGCCGCGCTGGTCACCTCCACTCGACCACCCGGGTCCGTGTACTTGATCGCGTTGTCGAGCAGGTTGTACAGGACCCGGCGGACGAGCCGACCGTCGCTCACGACGCGACACGGGACCACCCGATCGGCCGTCAGCGTCACCATTTTTTCGTCCGCCACGACGCGCATATTTTCCACGACATCACGGATGAGCCGGCCTGCGTCCAATTCCTCCCGGACTGGCGGCAGGAGTCCCGCGTCCTGCCGGCAGAGGAAAAGGAGCTGATCGGCGACTCCGCCCAGGCGGGTTGCCTCGTCCAGCAGGTTCTCGATCACGCGCCGGTACTCGTCCGGGGTTCGATCCGCCCGGAGGGCCACCTCGGCCTCGCTCCGGATGACCGCGAGCGGGGTGCGCAGCTCGTGGGCCGCGTCGGCCGTGAACTGCCGCATCTCGGCGAACGACCGCTCCAGCCGTCCGATCATCCGATTGAGTGTTTGAGCCAGGGCCCCCAACTCGTCGTCCGGGTTCGCGACCTCCACGCGGCGGCTCAGCTCCTCGGCCGTGATCCGGTCCGCCGCCTGGGTGATCCGGTCCACCGGGCCGAGGGCCTTGCGGGCCAGGACGTACCCGGCGCCGGCAGTGACTAACAGCGTGAGGGGCCAAATGACGAGGAGAGTCGTGACCAGTTCGGCCATCTCGTGGTCGAACCCGGCCAGGGACCGGGCCACCTGGATTGTCAGCGGGCCGTCCGGCCCGGACGCCCGGACGCTCACCACCCTCCACCGACCCGTGTCTTCGATCACGGCGTCGCGAAACGCCGGCTCGTCGGTCAACTGGTCCGGCAATGGCAAGGTCCGGTCCCCGAGCCGCCGGTTGGCGAAGAACCGGGACCCGTCCGCGCGCGTGATCTGGAAGTCGAAGCCCTCGTGCCCGCCGAATC
>DATFWZ010000354.1:0-6428 GCA_035258765.1 Gemmataceae bacterium | reverse complement strand
GGGATGAGCTGCGCCAAGGTTCCTGACTGCACGTACTCGGACGTCCTCTTGGCCATGGTCAAGCTCGGCCGGGCGGCGGACGCCATGAAGTACCACCGCAAGGGCTACCCGCTCATCCGGAGGAACCCGGGCGACCTGTGGCACTGGGGGCAGCACATTGCCTTTCTCGCCTTGACCGGCAACGACGCTCGCGCTATCCGGCTCGTGGAGAAGCACCTCCCGGATGTCGAGGGGTCGCACGACCCGTTGTCGGCCCTCACATTCTTCCGCAGCTTGCTGATCGTCGTGGAGTGCCTCGCCGACCGGAAGGAAATGGCGAAGCTCCGGCTGCCCGCGGAATCGCCCCTGGCGCAGCCATCGGGGGAGTACGTTCTCGCCGACTTGGCCGAAAGTGTCCGGAAGCGGGTGTTGGAGCTATCGGGCCGGTTCGATCGTCGGAACGGGAACTCGTACTACGAGGGTCTGGTCGAGCAGGCGTCGGCGATGCGGAAGTACGCGACGAAGGTACCCTACCAGGGCCAGGCGTAGCAGGTGCGGCAGAGCCCGACGCGCCAAGCGAGGGCCTCGTCGGGCGGACCGGGGCGTCGTCGGACGCCCGGCGAGCCGTTCGCGCGTTCGGCGTCGCCCTCGCTTGGAGCGTCGGGCTCCGCCGCACGCGTTAGTGGGCCCGCCGCGGGTCGGACGGGAATCGTGCGAGTCGGAACAGGTGCGGCGTCGGTCGGGATTGGCGATCCACGCGGATGATGCCAGGGAGCGGGCTCGCGTCTGACGAGTCGGTCGTGCCACCAGTAAACGGCAGGACAGAGGGGGCATCGAACTCGCCGCGACGCCGGGCGCAGTCTTGCCGGCGGCCGAGCCAGGCGAGCTGGAACCCGGACCACAATTGACGTAACACCGGGTCAAACGGCGCCCGGAACCGCGCGGCCACCAGGAGCGCCCGCGCCTCACGCCAGCGGTTCAATTCGGTCAGCCCGTCGATCACGGCGGCGAGCGTCGAGGGACGGCACGGGCGCAGCCGCGCCGCCCGCCGGAACGCCTTCAAGGCGCCGCGGTATCGCCCGAGCCGAAGGCCGACGTGGCCGAGCGCGCTCCAGTATCGCGTCTCCAACGGGTCGAGCCGCGTCGCCCGCCGAAGCGCCACCCGCGCCTTCCGCGGGTTCGCGTCCGGGTCGGACTCCACGGCGATGGCGAAACTGTGATACCCCTCGGCGCGGTCCGGTTCCAGGCGGATCGCCGCGGCGAATTGGCGGCGGGCCCCGCGGTAGGAGCGGCAATCCAGCTCAATTTCGCCCATCAGGCGATGGGCGTCGGCTCGCGCCGCGGCGGGCACCTCGGATCGGTCGAGGACTGTTTGCACCAGGGCCCGCGCTTCCGCCCGTCGGCCGACATCCAGCAGCGAGCGGGCTCGCGTCAACAGGTGCCGGTGCAGCGAAATGATGTGCGTCACGGGACCGCCTCCCTGCGGCTCGTCGAACGAGTCCGGACATCCTGTCCGGCACTCTCTTATACCGAAGTCGGACGGGACCGCAAGGGCAAAACGAAATGCATGGCGAACGGCCCCGCGTCAGCGGGCCGAGGGGCCTGGGCAGCCGGGGGCCGAAAACATCCCCGGTAGAGCCAGCTTCCTCGGCCCGCTGACGCGGGGCCGTTCGCCATGTTCAAGCCAGCCGCGTCTTGCGCCGGTTCCAGGCGCGCAGCCCCACCTCGAGCCCGATCGCGAACAGGATCATCAGGATGCTGATGTTCTGCGACAGAGTCATCCGGAGCTGCGGGATCCCCACGATCTCGGTGTCGTTGCGAAGCGACTCATTGAGGAAGCGGTGAATCGCGTAGCAGAAGATGAATAGCGTGATCACCTGCCCGTCGTGATGCCGGAACGGGTAATAAAAGACCAGGAACGCGGCCAGCAAGAGCATGCTGATCGACTCGTACACCTGAGTCGGGTGCAGCCCGAGCGTCCGGGGAATGAACGGGCCGACGGTCAACCGCTGGCCGGCCCGGTCCACTTCCAGCTCGAGCTCCTGCCGCCCGCGCGGCCAGGCATTGATCAGGTTGGAAAACGTGTCTTCGGACAGGACGCGCGCGGCCAACAACAGTTGCGACTTGAGCGTGACGTTCAAGGAGTGGAAGCGCGCCGAGTCTTCGACGACGATCTTCACGTGCTTCCCGCCAGCGCCCGCGTCCTCCTCGGTCACCGTCGCCCCTTGCTCGCGGGCGATTCGGGAGGCGGCTTCGAGGGCCGCGTCCGGACCCGAAACGAGCAATACCCCGACGTTCGGCTGGCCGTTGACGCCGACGATCTTGTCGCCCGGCCGCAGTCCAGCCTTCTCGGCCGCGGACTCGGGCTCGACCCGATCCACTACCGATCGGATGTCGTCGTCGCCCGACCGGACCGTGAAGCCAGTGGGGGTCTGGTAACCCTGCCGGTCAACAACCACGTCCCGCGCCGGGCAGGTCAAGAGTGGGAACCCGATGGCCGGGGCCCCCTCGTCGGCGATGTGCCCGTAGCAGCAGCCGTTCAGGAAGCACCCGACCCGGCCGAGCGCGATGCCCAGGGCCAGCGCCGGCGCTGACGCGTCCGCCAGCTTCCACATCGACACCCCCGCCGGCTTGAGCACCCAGCGGTAGAAAAGGAGGAACGCCAACATCCCGGTGATGATGCCGCCGTAGAGGACGATCCCGCCCTCCCAGATGCGGACGAACTGGCTGAACGGAACACGATACTGAATCATGTACGTGATCCGGGCCCCGACCAGGCCGGAGAGGAACACGACGATCACCAGGTCCTGCACCCGCTCCTTCGGGAGCCGCGTGCCCCACTTCATCGCCAGACGGCCCAACACCCAAACGCAAACCAGGAAAGTGACGAACAGCATCACCCCGAACCCATGGATCGGAATCCCGTCCGGCGGGAAGCGGTCCTTGAAGATCGGGATGTGGAAAAGGACTTGCCACATGGGTTTCAGTCGCGAGTCCGCGGTCCACAGTCCGCCGTCGAACGACTGTGGACCGGGGACCGGGGACGGGGGACTCCATTACGGGACGGGCAGCTTGTCGAGAATTCGCGTCAGCAGGTCTTCCGACTTGAGTTCCTCGGCCTCGGCCTCGTACGAGACCAGTAGCCTGTGTCTCAGGACGTCCGGGGCCGCGAGCTTGACGTCCTGCGGGGTGACGTAGCCGCGGCCGTCGAGGAACGCCTGGGCCCGGGCGGCCCGCACGAGGGCGATCGTCGCCCGCGGGCTGGCACCATACTGGATCAGGCCGGTCAACTCCAGCCCGTAATCCGCGGGCCGCCGCGTCGCCTGGACCAGGTCCACCAGGTAGCCCTTGATCTTTTCGTCCACGTAGATCGCGTCCACCGCCCGCCTGAGGCCCGTCAACTCGTCGGCGGTCAGGACCGGGCGAACTTCGATTTTCGGCTCGATCCGGCCCATCCGTTCGAGGATGCTCAGCTCCTCGGCCCGGTTCGGGTAGTCGATCAACACCTTGAGCATGAAGCGGTCAACCTGCGCCTCCGGGAGTGGATAGGTCCCCTCCTGCTCGACCGGGTTTTGCGTGGCCAGCACGAAGAACGGCAGCGGCAGGTCATAAGTCCGGTCGCCGATCGTCACCTGTTTTTCTTGCATCGCTTCGAGCAGGGCGCTTTGCACCTTGGCCGGGGCCCGGTTGATCTCGTCGGCGAGAATGACGTTGGCGAAAACCGGTCCCTTCTTGACCGAGAAGTCGCCTGTTCGCGGATTGTAAATCTGTGTCCCCACGACGTCCGCCGGGAGCAGATCGGGGGTGAACTGGATGCGCCGGAATTCGAGGTGGAGTGCCCGGGCAACCGTCCGCACAGCAAGGGTCTTCGCGAGGCCCGGGACGCCTTCGAGCAGGATGTGCCCGTCGGTCAACAGGCCGACGATGAGGCGGTTGATCAGGTGTTTCTGGCCGACGAGGACCTTTTCGACTTCTTGGAAGAACGGTCCGAGCCGGTCGCGACCCTCGCGGGCGCGGCGGTTGATGTCCTCGACGGATTCGCTCATGAGGGGCTCGCGGCCGACGGGCGTGGGGTCGGCCAATCGGTCCGGTTTACTATATGGCCGTTCGCCGGTGCCCGCTTGTCCTTTTGGCACCTTTCAGAGGCCGCAGAGTCGGTCCGGCCTGCCGGGCGGGACCTTCGCGGCCGCGGGTGCGAAGAGACGTCCGCGGGTCGGCCAGCCAGGTCGCGCCCGGCAGGCGGGACCTGCCTTCAGTCAAAGAGGCCCGATTGCAGGTTGACGTCCGGCGTTGGCGGAGGCTGCCGCCCGAGGAGTTGAAACGACTTCACCGTGGCGACACGTCCCCGGGGGGTGCGGACAACGAATTGCTCGCGTAATAAGTACGGCTCGACCTCGTCACTCAAGGTGTCGGACGGCAGGTTCATCGTCGCGGCCATCGCCTCGACCCCCGTCGGGCCGCCGGCGAACACGTCAATCAAGACCTCGAGGTAGCGGCGGTCCTGCTTGTCGAGCCCCTCGCGATCCACTTTCTGCATTTCCAGCGCCGCGCGGGCGATGTCCAGCGTAATCGTCCCGTCCGCCTCGCTCGCGGCGAAGAGCCGGACCCAGTGCAGCCTCTTGTTCGCGATCCGCGGCGTTCCCCGGCACCGCCGGGCGAGCTCGACTGCGGCTTCCTCGGTGATCGGCGTGTCCAGCTTGCCGGAGTTGACGCGGACGATCTGGGCCAGCTCGTCCACGGTGTAGAACTCGAGATGTTCGTGCATCTTGAACCGGTCGCGGAGCGGGCTGGTGAGCAACCCGCTCCGCGTCGTCGCCCCGATCAGCGTGAACCGCTTCAGGTTCAACGTCACGGTCCGGGCGTTGAGCCCCTCGCCGAGGACGATGTCGATCCGAAAGTCCTCCATCGCCGGGTAGATGAACTCCTCGACCACGCGAGGCATGCGGTGGATTTCGTCGATGAAGAGGACCGACCCGTCTTCGAGATTGGTCAAGAACGGCAACAGGTCCGCCGGCTTGGAGAGGGCCGGGCCGCTGGTCATCTGCAGCGGGACGCCGAGCTCATTGGGGAGGACAGTGGCGAAGGTGGTCTTGCCGAGCCCCGGGGGGCCGTCGAAGAGGATGTGGCCCAACGGCTCCTTGAGCTTCCTGGCCGCGTTCACGGCAATCGCGAGTCGGCGGGCCACTTCGGTCTGGCCGATGACCTCGCGGAGGAAGCGCGGGCGAAGCGCGGCGTCGCGCTTGCGATCGTCGTCGTCCGGGACGGAGGTAATGACGGGGGTACGGGCCATCGGCTGGTCGGATTCCGGGAGATTGGGGCTCAAACCGCCATTGTGTCGTCCGACGGAGCGCCGTGGGAGGTCGGTAGTGAGCGTCCCGTAGGACAGGTTGGGAAACCTGTCCTACGGGATGCTTACTTCTTTTCCCGCTTGTACTCGACATAGAGCGTCTTCGTCCCCTCCTTCGATTCGAACCCCTCCGGCGGGTCCTTGCCCTCCAGGGCGTAACAGACCTTGAGCGTGTCGCCGGAAAGTTCGTAAATCGCCACGATCGCCATGCCCTTTTTCGCGGCATCCGAGCTCGTAATGGTCATCCGCTTGGGCTTCTTGCTCGCGTCCAGGGTGATCGTTCCCTTGTCCTCGTCTTTGCCGATGACAACCGTGTACTTCCCCTCGTCCATGGTGAGGACGGCGGCCTTGAAGAAATCGGACGAGTCTTTCCCGGCAAGGACTGCCTTCTCGCCCTTCCAGGTTCCCTTCAAGCCCTTCCATTCCTCCGCGTCGTCGGCCCGGGCTGCCGACGCGGGCGGCAATACGACAATCAGGGCGAAGAGACCGAGGCGGATGGCACGGCGCATGTTGAGACTCCGGTTGGGGGGTCATTCCTTGCGAAAGATGACGTTGAGTACGTCCTCGACCGTCTTGAACGGCTTACCGCTAGCGACGACGCGGTCCAGTCGGTTCCGGGCGTCAACTGGCGAGAGGCCAAGCGACAGGAGGGCCGAGTACGCGTCCTCGAACACGGTCGAATCGATATCGGCCGTACCCGGCTGACCGTCAACCGCCTCGCGGGCGGGCGCCGCCATGGCGAACCGCGTCACCTTGTTCTTGAGCGTGGCGATGATCTGCTCGGCCGACTGCTTGCCGATCCCGGGCATGGTCGTGAGCCATTTGACGTCCTGGCGCTGGATCGCGTCGGCCAGCTCCTTTATCGGCCGGCCCATCGCCTTGAGCGCCTTCTTCGCCCCGATCTTGTCCACCGTGCAAAACAGTTCGAAGAAGTCCAGCTCCGCCTCGGCGAGGAAGCCGACGCGGCGCGGGACCATGCGGTTGGAGCTCTGGTTCCCCTCGATGTACTCGAGGATATGAAAGGTGACCTCGGACCCAGTCCGGGTCTGGACTTGCCGGCGGACGAATTCGGGGATGAGCACCTGGTATTCGAACGGGCCGA
>DATFWZ010000353.1:0-5162 GCA_035258765.1 Gemmataceae bacterium | reverse complement strand
CGGTGGAGGACCACGCTGTACTGGGAGAGGGGGACGGACCGGCAAGTCGAGAAACGCCTGGCCCATCGATCGGGGTCGTGGGGCATGCGCGGGGTCATGTTCGGCCTCCCGGGCCCCGGACCGGGGCGAGGTGGGAGAGGAACTATCCGAACACAATGTACCAGCGCGTCGGTAACGTCGTCAAAGGCCCGCCTTACGGAACAGCTGTGGACATTTGGACAACAGTTCCGGTTGTAGGGATCCGGTATTCCGCGGGCCGGCCTGTAAGCCGGGTTCTGTCCCGACCGTTGCCGGCCGGGGATGGTCATTTTTCTAGCCGGACGGTTGCCCGCCCGGTCGAGCGGCCTACCCGGAGGTCTTAGCGGGACGGGCCGTCCCTGCCTCCATATTTGGCCTTACTCCCGGTGGGGTTTGCCGAGCCGGCAGGTCACCCTGCCGCTGGTGGGCTCTTACCCCGCCTTTTCACCCTTACCGGGGCGGCGGTGAGTGGTGAGTGGTCGTCTTCGGATAGGTCTCATAGGTCCCATAAGTCCTGGAGGTCCTATAGGAAGAGTAACGACACACCCCTCACCGCCGCCCAGGCGGTATCCTTTCTGTTGCACTTTCCCGGCCCCCGTCACCGTGCCGCACCGGAAAGCGACACGGGCGAGGGCGGTGGCCGTTAGCCATCACCGTGCCCTTTGGAGCCCGGACTTTCCTCCCCCAGCATTCGCTGGCGGCGACCATCCGTCCGGCCCGCGGAAAACCCATTATAACCTGTCGGCTCACTTATCATAATGACGGACACTCAAGCCCTTGCGCGAGTTCGGGGAGAGCATGGCGGTCGTCCCGCTCGGTTACCACGAGGCTCCGCCGGCCGGCCTCCGCGGCGGGGTCGTCGCGGTCGGGAATTTCGATGGCGTCCACCGCGGGCACGCCGCGTTGGTCACAGCTGCACGAAATGCGGCCGGACGTCTCGGCGGGCCGGTCGTGGCGGTCACCTTTGACCCGCACCCGCTCGTCCTGCTCGCCCCGAAGCGTTACCAGCCGCCGCTCACGACGATCGCGGAGCGGGCCCGGCTGCTACACACGATCGGCGCCGACCACGTGGGCGTCCTGCGGACCACCGCGGAGCTCTTATCGCTTTCGCCAGAGTCGTTCTTCGAGGCGATCGTCCGCGACGCGTTCGGTGCCCGGGGGATGGTCGAGGGGTTTAACTTCCGGTTCGGCAAGGACCGGGCCGGGTCGAACGAGACGCTAAGAACCCTCTGTGCGACGTCCGCAATCGACTTCCGGGAGGTCCCCCCCTTCGAATTGGGCGGCCGGCCGGTGTCGAGCAGCCGGGTCCGCGACGCCCTTCTGGCCGGCGACGTCGCTGCCGCCACGGAACTGCTGAACCGACCATACCGGATCACCGGAGTCGTCGGGACGGGAGCGAAACGCGGCCGCACCATCGGCTTCCCGACGGCCAACCTGGAACGTGTCGAGACGCTCCTGCCGGCCGAGGGGGTTTACGCGGTGTCCGCCGTCACCCCGTCCGGTGTTTATCCGGGAGCGGCGAACATAGGCCCGAATCCGACGTTCGGGGAGCAAGACCGCAAGGTCGAAGTTCACCTCCTCGACTTCGCCGCCGACCTGTACGGGCAGCCGCTATCTGTCGATTTCGTCGCCCGGCTGCGCGACACGAAGAAATTCACGGGCGTGGACGCACTCGTCGAACAATTGCAGACGGACGCCGCCGAAGCCCGGCGACGCGTCCAACAACCCCGAAATTGAGAATGGACCTGCGAGCCCGCGTCGAATCCGTGATCCGAACCGAGATCGCCCCGGTGCTCGACCTCGACGGCGCCGCGATTGAGGTGCTGGACGTCGAGGCCGGATGCGCCCGCGTCCGCCTGGGCAGGGCGTGTGCCGGGTGCCCGGCCACGGTCATGTTCGTCATCCATGGGATCGAGGCCGAGCTGCGCAAGCGCGTCCCCGAGGTTGAATACCTGGAAGCGGTCCCCTGATGTTCCTCGGCTACAACACGAACGGGTTCGCCCACCACCGGCTCGCGGACACGATCGACATCCTGGCCGAGCTTGGCTACCGCGGACTCGGGCTGACCGCCGACTTCCACACCATCGACCCGTTCGCCCGCGGCTGGCGCGACCAGGCGGAGCGGCTGCGGAAGCGGCTCCGCCAGGCCGGGATGCGGGCGGTCGTCGAGACCGGGGCCCGGTTTATCCTCGACATCCGCCGCAAGCACCAGCCGACCCTCCTCGACCCGGACCGGCACAGGTCACTGGCCCGCCTCGAATTCCTCGAGGCCTGTGTCGACCTGGCGGCCGCGCTCGACACCGACATCGTCAGTTTCTGGTCCGGGGCTCCGGTGGACGACGCCCCGCACACCATTCTGATGGCCCGCCTGGTCGAGGGCTGCACCCGGCTGTGCGACTACGCGTTCGCCCGCGGGGTCCGCCTGGCGTTCGAGCCGGAGCCCGGGATGTTCGTCGACACGATGGACAAGTTCGCCGACCTGGCCGCCCGGGTAGACCACCCGGCCTTCGGGCTGACCATCGACGTTGGACACCTGCAGTGCAACGGCGAATTGCCGATTGGGAATCACCTGCGCCGGTGGAAGGACCGGCTGTGGAACCTTCACATCGAGGACATGAAGCGGGGCACCCACGACCACCTGATGTTCGGCGAGGGGGAGATCGACTTTTCCGAGGTGATGGCGGTGCTGCGCGAAATCGACTTTCGCGGGGGGGCGTACGTGGAGCTGAGCCGGCATAGCCACGACGCGGTGGTGACGGCTCGCCGGTCGATCGAGTTTCTCCGGCGCTTTGAGCCACCTCCGGTCACACCACCGTTGCCGACTGGCGGAAAACCCAAGTTCAAGGACGAGAAGACGGGTGAGGCGGAGCCCGACGCGCCAAGCGAGGGCGGCGCCGAACGCCAAAGCGGCTTGCCTCCCTGCTAAGGCGATCTCTCCGCCCGGACTCGCCCTCGCTTGGCGCGTCGGGCTCCGCCTCACCCGCGGGCCGCGTCAATCCCGCCGGTCCTCGGGCCGGCTCGACGACCTCGTGCTCGCGAGGTAGACGATCATTGCGATCACCGCGGGGATAGCCACGAGTAGTGCCAGCAGGATGATCTCCTGTAGTCCGAGTCCGAAGAAGGCGATCACGGCGGCCTCCGGGTCCGGGGGTTGCGAGTCGTAGTCGGGGAAGTGTACACCACACGCGGGCGGAGTGCCAAGCCCGTCAGCGCCCGGCAGCGCCGGTCACGTGACAATCGGGAGTCGCGATCCGAAAGTCGTTGACCGCCGCGCCTGTCACCTTCGTCCCGGACACGTCCAGCGTCTTGAGTGTCGGGTGCTTCTTCAATGCCCTCAAGGTGGCGTCCGCGATCGCGGTGCCCGACAGGTCCAGGGTCTCGAGCCCGTCGATGGCGGCGAGTGAGTTGACGCCAGCGTCGGTGACCGGGCATCCGGCCAGGCGCAGGTCGCGGAGGCTGGCCAGAGTCTTGAGGTGGCCAAGGCCCGGGTCCCCCACTTTCGACTGACTCAGGTCCAACGCCCGCAGCCGCTTCAGGTCGGCCAGGTGTTGTAACCCGGGCCCTTCGATGGTGGAGCCCGCGATCCGCAACTCTTCCAAGTCGCCCATGCCGGCGACGGTCTTCAACCCGGCATCAGTTAATGTGGTCCGTCGCAGGACGATCCGCTTCATGCTCAAAACGATGGCGAGTTCGAGGAAGGCGTCGTCTGTCAGCCCCGCGTCCGACCGGAACTCTTCTAGCGATATTCCCTGAAGGGCGCGCGTGTAGTCCGCGGTGATCGGGACGTCCGCGCCCAGGGTCAACGCCCGGAGCGGGAGCCTTTTCAACTCGTTCATCCCCGCGGCCGTGATCTTCGGGGAGTTGACGGCCAGGGCGGTCAGCTTCGATAGCCGGCCGATCGCGGCCAGGTCCGCGTCCGAGAATCCCGGGTCGGACAAGAGGGTGAGCGACTCCAGCTCCTTGAACCCAGCCAGCAGCTTGCCGGTCACGCGGAGCGGCCCGTGCAGCTCCAGCGACCGGAGTGGAAGGCCGACGAGCGGTTCGAGGTCCGCATCCGTGACAGTGGCAGTGAGATGCAGGTAGAGTCCGACGAGCTTGTCGCGTCCGCGGAGCCGCTGCAGGTCGGCCGCGGTCCATCGGCTCGCAGCCTCGGCCGGGATTACGACCTGGGTGAGAACGAAGCGCTCCTTCGGCAGCGGCACACCCCGAACGAACGGCCGCCGGACCGCTGATTCGGTGACCAGCTCTCCCTGACCGCCGACCGATAGAACCCATTCGGCCGCCTCCCCCTCCGCGTCCCTGGGCACGGGCTTGGGCACCGGCTTCGTCGGGTTTGCGGGAGGACTGGCCGCCACCTCGGGAGTCTTCGCGACACCGCCCGGATGCGACGCACCGGCGTCTCGACTCGCCCAGGGACGCAGCGCGATGAGGGTAACCGCGGCGCACAACGCCAGAGCCCCGCCAGTAAGCGCGACTCGGCGCGACCCGCGGGCGCGCCTTTGCGGGATCGGTTCGGCATCCGCTGTGAAGTCGTCAAACTGATAGGGTCGAGGCATCGGAACGACGACTGGTGCCGCGCCCGGGAGGCTCCCAAACACACCCCGCACAGCCGACGCGTCCGCCGGGAATCGGGACAGGTACTCGCCCGCGGTTGGGGCCTCGCCGCGGGAGCGGCGGAGGTTCACCTCGGCGATGAGACAGGACTGAAGGAGTGTGGAGTATTCGGCCGGCGGCGCCGCGGCGAGGGCCTCCTCGATCCGCGGCCGCTTCCCAGCTTGCAGGTCCGCCACAAACCGCAGGGCGAGCTCGGTGACGAGACGGGACGGCACGGCCGGGCGGTCCGACATCGACATGGTCCGGGAGGCGGCAGTGTGGCTAACGAATCATAGGACGACCGGCAACAGGGCGCTAACCGCCCGCGATCGCCTTCTCCACGCGCACGGCGCAGAACTTGAACTCCGGGATCTTGCCATACGGGTCTAACGCGTCATTCGTCAGCACGTTGGCGGCCGCCTCCCGGAAATGGAACGGAATGAAGACGCTCCCCGGCTGCACCCGGTCGCCCGCCCGCGCCGGCAACCGGATAGCCCCGCGCTTCGACCGCACTGTCACCTCCTCACCGTCCGCGATGCCCAGGGCCGACA
>DATFWZ010000352.1:0-15100 GCA_035258765.1 Gemmataceae bacterium | reverse complement strand
ACCGCCACCCATTCACCTAACAAAGTCGCCTCGATTGTGCCGGCCTTCGGCTTCGGTCCAGGCACAGCGTTCACATGAACGGCAGCAGTAAGGACGAATATCAAAGAGACGAAGCGTCGCATCTTGCAGCTCGCGGCGGCTGCCGGTTAACCGTTCAACTCGACCGCCTCTTCCCAGTGCTCGTAGAGCGTCTTCAATCGCTCCTTGGCGTCGTCGAATTCGGTCATCGTCTCCCGGACGATGTTCGCGTCGCGATAGATCTCCGGTGACGCGAGCCGCCCCTCCAGCTCGGCGACCAGCTCCTCTTGCTCCATCACGTCCCGCTCCAGTTCTTCGACTTTCCGGTACGGGAACTTCCGCTTCCGCTTCGGCGGCTTATTCGAAGTCGATGCCTCGGCACGATTGCCGGCCGTCGCCGACGGCGGCGCCGCCTTCTTCTTCCGCTCCGCGGCCTCTTCCGCTTCGCGGGTGGCGCGGAGCGACTCGTAGAGCTCATAGTTCCCGTAAACGACTTCGACCCTGCCCGGCTCCATGACGATTAGCAGATCGGCGACTGCGTTGAGGAAATACCGGTCGTGGCTGACCACGACCACCGTCCCCTCGAACTCCTTGACCGCCTCCTCCAGGGCGTCGCACGCCCACAGGTCGAGGTGGTTCGTCGGCTCGTCGAGGACCAGGACGTTGGCCCCCTCAACAACGAGCCGCGCGAGGGCCGCCCGGCTCCGCTCGCCGCCGCTGCACTCCTTCACCGGCTGGTCGATGATCTTCCCCGAGAGGCCGAAGCGGCCCAGCAAGTCGCGCATCTTCTGCTCGGTCAGGTCCGCGTCGGGGTGCGGCCACACCGCGCGGATCACCTGCTTTTCCGGGTCGAGCAGGTCGAGGTGCTGGTCGAGGTACCCGGTCTGGATCAGGTGGCCGCGCTTGACCGTCCCCTCGGTCGGCTCCTCGTCGCCGAGAAGGATGCGCAGGAGCGTGGTCTTGCCGCAACCGTTCGGGCCCATGATCCCCAGCCGCTTGCCGCGCTGGAGCTGGAAGCTCAGCCCGCGGAAGAGGCGCTTATCGCCGTAAGCCTTGGCCAGGTCCTCGACCTCGAAGACGATGTCGCCGGAGCGCGTGACGTTGCCGAAGTGCATCCGCGGGGCCTCGACGCGGGTCGGGGCCTCGATGCGCTCGATCTTGTCCAGCACCTTCTGCCGCGACTGCGCCTGCTTAGCGAGCTGCCCGTAGTGGACGCGGCGGATGTACTCCTCCTGCTTCTCGATGAACTCCTTCTGCGCCTCGTACTCCCGCAGGCGCTGCTCGTACCGCTCCTCCCGCAGCCGGACATACTGCTTGTAGTTGCCCGGGTACGACGTGATCGTTCGGTCGTGCAGCTCGAAGACCTTGGTCACGACCTTGTTGAGGAAGTACCGGTCGTGGCTGACGATCAGCATCGCCTGCGGCTGCTGGACCAGGTAGTTCTCCAGCCAGCGGACGGTGTCGATGTCGAGGTGGTTGCTCGGCTCGTCGAGGAGCAACACGTCCGGGGAGGCGAGGAGCAATTTCGCGAGCAACAGCCGGCGCTGCTGCCCGCCGCTGAACGTGTGCACTTCGCGGTCGTTGTCGGCGGGCCGGAACCCGAGCCCGCCCAGCACGGTCTCGACCTTGTGGTCGAGGGTGTACGCGTCGTTGTTGCGGAGCAACTCGGACAGACGATCGTAGCGGGCGTGCAGCGCCTTTTCGACGGCCGGGTCGGTGGCGTGCGCCATCTCGTCGGCGACGCGGATCAGCTCCTCCTGCGCCTTGAGCAGCTCGCCGAACGCAGACTTGGCCTCGTCGAAGAGGGTGCGGCCAGGGGCGAATTCCTCGTGCTGTTCCAGGAGCAGGGCCTTGGCACCCGCGTGCAGGCGGACGTCGCCCGCGTCCGGGCTGTCCTCGCCGGCGAGGATGCGCATGAGCGTGGTCTTACCGGCCCCGTTCGGCCCGACGAAGCCGACGCGCTCGCCGTGGTACAGTTCGAACGACAGGTCCTCGAACAGCGGCCCGCGGTCATACGCTCGCATGAGTCCGGTACAGCTCAGCAACAGCATCCACGATCCCCCGGGCGGGAATGCCCAACGACGAATGCCCAATGACCGGGGCGGTGGGTCACTGGGCATTGGTCATTGGTCATTCTTACGGACGTCAGCGGCCTTCGACCTGGAACCTGGCGGCGGGGGGCTGGCCCTTGGCGAGGTCGCGGGCTTTCAGGATCAGTTTCCTCGCCTCGTCCTTCTTGCCGTCGAACCAGAGTTGGTGGCCGAGCAGGAAGTTGAGCTCCGGGTCGTCGGGGTACGCGGCGACCGCCTGGCGGAGGGCCTTCAGGTGGTCGTCGAACGCCTCGGGCTTCTTCCAGTACAGGTCGCGGGTGTTGAACCGGGCCTCGGACCAGTCGGCCCGGACGTTCATCCCGGCGGCGATCGAACCGACCGCTTCGCGGTACTTGCCGAGTGCGAACTGGGCCTGGGAGATGAGGAAATACGTTGACGCCTCGTTCGGACTGATGTCGGCGGCCTTGCGGAAGAACTCCAGGGCCCGGCCGTACTGTCCCTCCGTAAATGCCCTGCGGCCGTCGTCGGTGAGACGGTCGGCGTCCGCCCGGCCGGCGACGCGGGGCGCCGGCTTCGGCGGCTCGGGCGGGGCAACGCGTTCGGCCGGCTTCGGCGGCGGCGCGGCCTTGGCGGGCGGCGCCTTGGGGGCGTTCTTCGGCGGGGGCTGGTCGAATTCCGGCGGGAACACCGGGCGCTCCGGGGCGCCCCCGTTCCCCGGCGGCACCTGGATCACGTTCTGGATGACGACCGGGGGCTGCGAGTACGGGATCGGGTTGTAGTACCAGCCGGGCGGGGGACCAAAATACGGCCAGAACCCGTACCCGGTCGCCGCGTACGTGAACGAACTGAACGGCCCAGTTCGCACCTGGAGAACGACGGCCTGTTTGTGGGGGTGAGTGTGAATGAACTGGGCCGGGGCGGCGGACGCCGACAGGAGCGCGACGGTCACCGCCGTCGCGATCCGCAAGGACGGGCGCATGGCCGTTCCTCGGGAAGACCGGCGGCCGGCACCTTGGCCACCGGTGCGTGATATGGGGATTATCGGTCACGAGGCCGGCAAACGCAAGCCGGGCCGCCGAGTCGGGGGACGTTTGGGGACATTCATTTGAAGATTGCCAACCCGCACACACAGGCGCGCCAACCTTCGGAACGACGCTCCAAGGCCCAATGCGCCGCGTCGCCGCGTACGCGGTCGTACCCAGCACTTGGCGGGCCCGGGTCGAAGGTTGCCAAACTCACACAAACACGCGTGGCAACCTTCGCGCCCACGGGCGTCCCGATCTGTCGCCCTGACCGGGAGGAATGGTCACGCGATCTTGTGCTTCCGGGTCTCGTCAATGAGCTGCTGCAGCCACTGCCGGTACGGAGTCCCACCCGTCCCCCGCGGGTCCTGGACGTGGCGGTGGATGTAGAGGTCGGCCCAGCCGAAATGCACCTCGCGAAATGTCGCGATCGCCTCGAGCACTTCGTTGAACACCGCCTTGTCGGCCAGCGGCTTGACCGGCGGCAAGCCCTCCACCTCGTCGATGATCCGGCGGTGCTCCGCCGGCATGAACTGCCGCATGTCGAGGAGGTGGTTCGTCAACAAGGACGGCTGGTGCGGGATCTTCAGGAACGCGACCAGGGTCGGCTGGATGCTCGACTGGGCCCCCGTTTCACCCCGGTAACTCATCGCGCCGGTTTCGACCCCCTCGTACACGACGTTCTCGAAGAATCGGATGTAGGGGCGGAAGGTCTTGTAGTAGAGGTGCGGGTCCATCTTCTCGGGGATGCGGCGAATGATCGCCACCTGTCGCCAGACGGCCTGGGCGATCCGGGCGAGGCCTGCGTTGATGACTGCTGCGCTCCCGGGGCCCGGCGACCGCAGGACCGGCTTCATCTGCTCGATCGCCGCCAGGATGTGGGCCGCCTCGGCCTCGATCTCGACGTGGACCAGGACGAACCAGTGCTCGTCGTACATGTGGACGAAGTTCTGGATCGTATCGATGTTGCCGAGGGCGACGGGGCCGTCCAGCCGGAATCGCTTCCAGTTGTACAGGGCATAGCCGTCGTAGCTCAGGATTGGCGGCCGCTTGAGCAGACGGCAGGCGTGGCAAAGAGGGATCGCGATATTCCTCGGCAGCACGGACTCCGGCGGGAGCGGGACCTGATTGATGTAGGCAGAGGCGATGAACCCGAGTCGGACGTAGTACAGGCGCAGGTACGGAAGGCTCTCGGGCGTGACCGGCCCGTCCGGCCAGGGTGGGAGCGTCAGGCCGCGAGCGTACGTGCGGAAGCCCGGGTCCTCGAGGAGGCTCGGCAGGTCGAGGCCCAACTCGTCGAGCCGGGCGAACTCCGAAACGGGATGGAAGCGCTGGACCGGGTCGGGCTCTGGGAGGAATCCGCGACGAGTGAAGGCGGCGTCCATCGGCGACTCCGTTGGGCGGCGCCTGAGTATACCAGGGCCGGCAATCCCGAGAACGGGAACGGCCCGGCCCCAAAGCCCGGCGGGGCTAGGAGGACGGGCCGTCGTGTGGCCGCTGTTGCTGGGGCCGGCCGAAGTCAGTTCTTAGGCATCGACTTCGGGGCGCCGATCCCCTCGAACACCCCGCCCGTGGACACCGGGACGCTCACCGGGGCGACCGGGGCCGGGATACTCGGGCACGTGGCGTGATAGGTCACGTGCGGGTTGTACCCGGTCGAGTCCCCGGGGACCGGGGCGCAGTCGCAGATCCCGCCGGTCATGGCGCAGCCGGCGCCGACCAGCGCGACCGCCAGCATCCCGGCCATCCCCATCAATTTGCGCATGGGTTCCCTCCCTCCAAGCCCGCCCCGCTTGCGGCGCCGACCGCGACGGGAAACGGGCGTATTCGACGGCTTCTCAGGACCGCCCATCCTTCACCCCTTCATTCGGCACCCACGGCCTTTGTGCTTCACCCATTTTCCCCGGCCGCCCGGCGTGCCGCGATAAGATGTGCAACTCAGGCACCCCAGCGAAAGGACCCCATGGACGCCGTGATTCTGGCTGCCGGCCTGGGCACCCGCCTGCGCCCACACACCCTCTCCATCCCGAAACCGCTCCTCCCCGTTCAAGGCCGCCCGATCCTCGACTGGACGATCGCGGCGCTGCCCGGCGAAGTCGATCGATTGGTCGTCGTAACCAATTACCTGGCGGAGCAAATCGACGCGTACCTGGCGAAGCAGTCCCACATCATGGATTGGACCACCGTTCGTCAGGAGGTGCCGCGGGGGACGGGCGACGCCCTGCGCGTGTGCCGGCCGCACATCCGGAGCAACCAGCTTCTGGTCCTCAACGGCGACGACCTCTACGGCGCCGCCGACCTGGCAACTCTCGCCGCGAGGCCGGCCGGCATCCTGGCCCACCCGGTCGCGGAGGCCCGCAAGTGGGGCGTGGTCACCCCGAAGGCGGACGGCTCGGGGCTCATGGAACGGCTCGAAGAGAAGCCGGACCGCGACGGCCCGGCGCTGGCGAACATCGGGGCGTACGTTTTCCCGCGATCAGTGTTCGAGATCGAGCTGACCCTGTCGAAGCGGAACGAGTACGAGATCACGGAGGCGGTGGACAGGCTGGCGCAGGCCGGGCCGTTCCACGTCGTCGAGGCGACGTTCTGGCTGCCGATCGGGACGGTCGAGGCGTGGCAAGCAGCCCAGACGGCGGACCTGTCCAAGGCGAAGAAGTGAGCGAGCACGACGAACGAGAGGACTACGACGACGAGCCCTGGCGAAAACCGGGGTCTCCGGAGGAACTCGTCCGATACCCGGCGACGGGCCTGATGGCCTGCGGTTGGCTTCAGCTATTATTGGGCTTGGCGGCATTGCATCTCAGCTTCGGAATCGCGCTTGCCACATTTTCCCGACAGCAGAGGATTGGCTAGGCAGAAGTGGAGGCGATTTTCGTCGTCTTCAGTCTGTCACTCGCGGGTACCGTGTCGGGGATCGTGGTCCTACTCGGCGCCCGCGCGATGACGTTGTTCCGCCGATATTATCTTTGCGTCGTCGCCGCTGCCCTTGCGATGCGCTCGTTCCCCGTCGTATACACAGGCGTCTTAACGATCCCACTCGGGGCCTGGGCCTTGGTCATCCTCCTTCGACCGAGGGTCAGGGCTCGCTTTGCGGCCGTCCGCCAAGAGTGGGCGTCAGACACGAAAGCTGACGGAAAATCACGGTGAGCGAGCACGATCCGAGAGACGACTACGACGATGCCCCATGGAAGGGGCGAGTTGCCCCCGAGCACCTCATCCGCTGGCCGGCCAGCGCGATGTGGGTATTCGGCCTTGTGCAACTCATTCTGTCCCTGCTGGGGCTCGTACTCATGACTGTCGGGGTCGTTTGGCGGGCGCAGGAGGAGCCAGACAAGTGGGCTAGCCACTTCCTCGACGAAGATCTCCGAGTGATCCTGGCGGCGGGAGTATTTGGAACTATCGCCAACACGGTGATTCTGTACGGGGCTGCTGGGATGGGCCGCTTCCGGCGGTATCCGTGGGCAGTCAGCGCTTCCGTGCTGATCGTATTCTCGATGCCATTTGTTTACTTTGCCGTATTCACTGTACCGCTCGGGATCTGGGCCCTGCTCGTGCTGTGCCGCCGCGACGTCCGGGCTCGCTTCGCGGCGACCGCCCGTGGTACGATAACCGGGAGCCCGCCGGAGGTGTCCGATGCACGACGAACCAGCCCTCCTTGAGCCTGACGACCTTCTCCAGATGCCCGACGGAGAATCCTACGAACTGGTCGATGGACGGCTCGTGGAGAAAAACATGGGCGCCGAGTCTGACCGAATCGCCCTGCGGCTTGGCGGGCGGATCGATCGGTACTGCGATGTGCACAAGATGGGATTCGCGTTCGGGGCTCAGACCGGCTTTCGTTGTTTTCCAAGCCGACCGAGACTCGTGCGGAAACCGGACGTGTCCATGGTTCTTCGGGCGCGACTCCCGGAAGGTGCCCCGAAAGGTGACATCCTGATTTCGCCCGATTTCGCCGTTGAGGTCGTGTCGCCCAACGACACCTACGAGGAAGTCGAGGCGAAAGTGAACGAATACCTGAGCGCCGGAGTGAGGCTAGTTTGGGTTATCAGCCCGACCGCGAAAACGGTCCTGATTCGGCGGCCGGACAAGTCGAGTGCCGCCCTGGATATCAATGACGTTTTGAACGGCGAGGACGTGCTGCCCGGATTCACCTGCCCGGTGGCCGAGCTGTTCGGATGACGCAGCCGGATCGGTCATGTCTGATCCCCGCGACGATTACGCGGACCCGCACCCGCACCCGGGACCGATCGCGGCCACCGACACCACTGGCCTTTACCCGTGCGACCGGACACAACTCGCCGGGTGGATCGGCGTGTTCCTCTGCTTTGTCCTGGTGGGCGTGGGAATTGGCTACGGGAGGTCGCTCGAAGGCAGGGTGGACTTCGGCGATGTGTTCGTCCTTGCCCTGCTCGGCCTGCCCGCGGCCGGGTATGCCTTCACCGGCCTGTACCTCATCCTGGCCAGTACGAAGTTCGACGCGCCCCGCGGCGCCCTTGTTCTCGTCTGCAACGCGATGATCGTTGGCCCGCTCGTGATCCCTGGTGTACTGATCGTGCTCGGCTTTGCACCGGCGATGTTGATTGCGATGCTGGCGGTCTTCCTCACCGATCCGACCTTCGTATCATGCGTGAGCTTCCTGTTTTCCGTCGGACTTATTGTCTTGGAAGTTCATGAACTCAAACGGCGGGGCCGGCGACTCGTTGAGATGCTCTGGGCTTGGTTGGACCCGACTCGCGGAGAATGGTGGTGAGGACTGCCGGCCGCCCGATCAGAGCATGTTGAAAGGGTCCACGTCCACCTGAAACTCCACGCTCGACGACGGGCGGGCGACCGATAGCACCTCGCGCAGCACGTCGTGGAGCAGCCGCGGGCTCGCGGACTGGAGCTGGAAATGGTACCGGTAATACCCGTTCAGCCGATAGACCGGCGCCTCCGCCGGGCCGAGCAATCGCAAGCCGGGTGACTGGCGGTCCGCCTTGCGCAGGGCTTCGCGGAAGGCCCCGGCGAGGGTGTTCGCGAACGTCATTGCGGCACCCTCGTTCTGACTGCGGACGATCAGCCGCGCGAGCCGCTGGTACGGCGGGTACATGTGCTCCTTGCGGTGGGCCAGTTCGAGTTCCGCGAACTTGAGGTAATCGTGGCTCGCGGCGAGGCTGATGCTCGGGTGGTCGGGCGTGAACGTCTGGATCATGACCTTGCCGCCGCGCTCGCCGCGGCCCGCCCGGCCGGCCACCTGGGCGAGGAGCTGGAACGTCCGCTCGGCCGCCCGGAAATCCGGGAGGTGCAGGCCCACGTCCGCGTTGACCACGCCGACGAGCGTGACGTTCGGGAAGTCGAGCCCCTTCGCGATCATCTGCGTGCCGACCAGGATATGGATCAGACCGTCGCGGAAGGCGTCGAGGACGCGCTGGTGTGAGCCCGGCCGCGACATGGTGTCCGAGTCCATCCGCTGGACCACGCGGTCCGGGAACTTCTGCTCGATCTCCGCCTGCAGCTTCTCCGTCCCGAGCCCCTGATACAGGACCGACGGCTGGCCGCAGCCCGGGCACTGCCGGTACGGCGGCTGCTCGTGCCCGCAATAGTGACACAGCAGGCTCGACCGCTGACGGTGAAACGTGAGCGACAGGTCGCAGTTCTGGCACGCGGCGACGTACCCGCACGCCGGGCAATGGACATGCGTCGAGAAGCCGCGGCGGTTCAGGAGCAGCATTACTTGCCCGCCGTCGGCGAGGGCCTCGCGCATGGCCCGCTCCAGCGTCGGGCTGACGGCCGCGAACGTCCGCCCGGATCGCGGCTCGTGCCGCAGGTCGATGATCCCGACTTGCGGAAGCGGCCGGTTCTCGACGCGGTTGGGCAGCTCGACCAGCGTGTATTGGCCCTTCTCGGCGTTCGCCCAGCTCTCCAGGGCCGGCGTCGCGGAGCCCATCAAGATTGGGATATTCTCCAGCTTGGCCCGCATCACGGCGACGTCGCGGGCGTGGTACCGGGGGACCGATTCCTGCTTGAACGTTCCCTCGTGCTCCTCGTCGATGATGACCAGGCCGAGGTTGCGGCACGGGGCGAAGACGGCGCTGCGGGCCCCGACCACGACCTGCACCTGCCCGGCGGCGATTCGCCGCCAGTGGGCGCCGCGCTCCGGGTCGGTCAGGTGGCTGTGCATGACCGCCACGGCACTGCACCGGCCGCGGAAGCGCTCGATCGTCTGCGGCGTGAGCGAGATCTCCGGGACCAGGACAAGTGCCTCTTTCCCTCGCCTGATGACCTCCTCGATCGCCCGCAAGTAGATCTCCGTCTTGCCGGACCCGGTCACCCCGTGCAGCAGGAACGCGTGATAACCCCCGGCACCGATTGCCTCGCGGATCGGCTTCCAGGCCCGTTCCTGATCCTGATTCAGGACGATCGGCTCGCGGGGACGGACGCTGCCGCTGTCGAGAGCGTCAGTCCGCTCGATGCGCTCGACGTGCCGGCGGGCGAGGCCCTTGTCGATCAGCGACTTGACAACGCCGGGGCCGACGCCGGCTTCGCGACAGAGCCGCCTCTGCTCGACCGCGCCGTCCGCATCGCGAAGCTTCGCGAGCGCGCTGGATTGCTTTGGCGTCAGCTGGGGCGGCGGTTCCGGAACCTCCGCTTCCGGTACGGCTTCGATGAAGACGGCTTCCCGCATCCCGGCCTGGTCGCGGACGCCGGCCGGGAGCACTGCCTGAAGCACCTGGCCCCAGCCGCACAGGTAGTAGTCGGCCATCCACCGGGTCAGGCGGAGGAGGGAGTCGGTGAGCAGGGCCTCGTCGTCGAGGACGCGAGTGATCGACTTGACCGCCCGGGTCGGTGGCTGGTCGTGGACGCGGACGCAGTAGCCGACGGTGGCCTTGTCGCCGCGGCCGAACGGGGCCTCGATGCGTTTGCCGACGCCGACGCGGGACTCCAGTTCAGCGGGGACCGCGTAACTATACGCGTGGTCGAGCGGCCGGTCGAAGACGACGTCCGCGTACACACCGGCGGCGGTTCCGGGGCTGCCCGGCGCGGCGTCACCGGCCCGCAAGTTACTCATGGGGAGGTCAAGCGTGGTGCTCATGCCCGCACTGTACCGCGTGCGGTAAGTGGGCCGAATGTCAGCAGTTGGGCTGTTCGCGGTGCCCGTCAGCCGCCAAACTTCTCCAGCCACTCGGCCATCTCGGCCGGGGTGGCTTGCTCGTCCTTTTCCGGCGCGTCGGAGGCGGGGGTTGCGGGTGGACGGTGGTCCATGACCGCGTCTACATACTCTTCGCACCTTCGGACCACACATCCGCGGCGGTTCGCCGCCTCACGCACTCGGGCGTCGTTGGACACCACGGTCAGTGTCTCCGGTGACGGCTCCTCGTTCAACAGGTCCTCGATCATGTCATCCGCGGCGCGACCGGCCTTTCGCAAGACGCGTAGACCGCGGTGCGACTCCTCGATCACCTGCCCCCCGCGGGCGTTCTGAGCGTCGAGCACGACAATGGCGTCGCGCGCGGCCGGCCCGTGCTGTTCGGCGAGCCAATCGAGGAGTAGTCGGCGACCCCGGTCCCAGGCGGCCCGCCCGCCGTTCCGCCGGGCCAGCCCCAGGGCGTACATCAGGTTGTAGCCGTCGATGAGGTAACGCATGACCATTCTCCCCCCTCTCCGCTTCGGAGAGGGGGGCCGGGGGGGAGAGGTCTGCGCTCGCGGCCCGAAGACCTCTGCCCCCTAACCCCTCTCCCCGAAGCGGGGAGGGGGGCACCAAACCCGAGATTGTCTCATGTACCTATAGCAGACGGCGTCGGGGCGCAAAAAGTGAGGCGGAGCGCGCGCTCCGCCTCATCTATGGCAATCGGCCGAAGGAGCCGGCCGGTACGGGGGGTCATTCGTCGCGGTTCGCTTCGCCCTCCCTCGGCGGCTGGTCGTCGGCCGGGATCGTGTACTTCTCGCCGAGCCAACGCCCCAGGTCGATCTTCCGGCACTTCGGCGAGCAGAACGGGTAGTCCGGCCACTCGGCGTGCTGGCCCGGCATCGCTTTGCCGCAAATGGGGCATGTCACAGTCTTCATCGTCCGCCCCCGGCCCAAACTTCGGGCCTTTTCCGGTCGCGGCTATTTTGCCGGCCCATCCGACTTCGCCGGGGTTGACCCGGTGCTCGGGGCCGGCGAGCCGGTCGACGGCGTGGACTCGGCTGGCTTCGCGGGCGCCGACTCCGCCTTCTCGGCCTTCTTGTACGACTCGCTGCGATAGTCGGTTTCGTAGAAACCGGACCCCTTGAACAGGATCGCGGCCCCGGTCCCGAAAAGGCGGCGGAGTTTGTCCGTTTGGCACTTCGGGCACCACTTCAGCGGGTCGGCGCTGAACGACTGGAATTCCTCGAAGCGGTGCCCGCAGGCGTCGCACGCGTAATCGTAGGTGGGCATGGGTCGGTAGGTCACTCTTCTTGGGTTAAGGCGTTGGTTCGGTCAGTCAGGCCGTGGCGACGATCACCGCGGCCGGCCGGAGCACGCGGTCGTGGATCATGAACCCTTGCTGGACCACATTGACCACGGTGTTGGGCGCCTGGCCGCTGGCGGCGGGCTGCGTCTGGATCGCCTGGTGCTTGTTCGGGTCGAACGGCTCGCCGAGGGCGTCGATGGGGGTGATCCCGTGCCGCTTGAGCGCCTCCAGGATCTGCGCCTGAGTCGCAATCACGCCCGCTGTTAGTGGGCTCTTGTCCCCGGCCTTCCTGGCCGCGTCCACGGCCCGGTCCAGGTTGTCGAGCGCGTTCAGGAGGTCGAGGGCCAGTTTCTCGTTGGCGTACTTCATCCGCTGGTCGAGATCCTGGTCCTTTCGCCTCATGACCTGCAGCAACTCGTTGTTCCGGTTCTGGAAGTCGGCCAGGTGCCGCAAGAACTCGTCGTTCTGCTGTTCGAGCCTGGCCACGCGGTCGCGCAGGCTCGCCGGGTCGCCGGCCGGCGGGGCCTCGGGAGTGTCCGGGGTGTCGGGCTTGATGGTGATGTCTTCAGGCATGGGTAATCGTTACGCCACGGCCGAGTCTAGCGGGCCGCGTCCGTTTCCGGCGAAGTAAACAGGTCCTTGATCTTGTCCAGGAAGCTCTTGCGGTGCGGCGACACCTGCTTGTGCTCGATCTCGGCCAGCTCCCGCAACAGCTCCTCCTGTCGCTTGGTCAGGTGCGCCGGGGTTTCCACCACGACGCTCACCCGCAGGTCGCCCCGACGGGTGTTCTCGACGGCCGCCCCCTGGCGGTTGATCCGCAGTTCCGGCACGCCCTCGCCACGGATGCGAAACTCGGTCCCGGTCTGGGTGCCCGGCGGGATCGCCAGCTTGACCCGGCCGGAGAGGGTCGGCACCTCCAACGTAGACCCGAGGGCCGCCTGGCTGAAGGTAATCGGGAACCCGACAATAAACAGGTCGGTCCCCTCCCGCTTGAACAACTTGTGCTCGGCGACCCGGACGACCAGCTCGAGGTCGCCCCGCGGGCCCCCCGGCTCGCCGGCATCGCCTTCGCTCCCGACCAGCAGCCGCAACCCCGTGTCAGCCCCCGGGGGGACGGTTACGCTGACCGTCCGCTCGACCTGTACCCGGCCGGCGCCGCCGCAACCGGTACACGGTTCTGCAATCACCGTGCCGGCCCCGTGGCACGCCGGGCACGTCTGCCGGAGCTCGAAAAACCCCTGCCGCTGGGTGAACTCCCCGCGGCCCCGGCAGCGGCTGCACGTGGCCCGCTTGTTGTTCTTGCTCCCGCTCCCGGCGCATTCCAGGCAGACCTCGAACCGGCGGACTTTCACTTGCCGTTTGGTGCCGCGAGCGGCTTCCAGCAGGTCGATGTCCAGTGGCATCCGCAGGTCGTTACCGCGTTGCGGCCCGCGCCGGCCGCCGCGGCCGCCGGGGCCGCCCATGAACGCCCCGAACAGATCGTTCACGATGTCGGCAAATGACCCGGCCTGGCCGAATCCAGGGTCGATCCCCTCCAGGCCGGCATGCCCGTACCGGTCGTACCGGTCGCGCTTCGTCTCGTCGACCAGGACCTCGTGGGCCTCGGTCACCTCCTTGAACTTGTTCTCGGCCTCCTTGTCGCCGATGTTCCGGTCCGGGTGGAATTGGCGGGCCAGCTTCCGGTAGGCGCGCTCGATGTCGTCGGTGTCCGCGTCCCGCGAGACGCCGAGGACCTCGTAATAGTCGCGCTTCGGGGGCATGGCGGTCAGCTTTCGGCGGTCAGCGGTCAGCAAAAATCAGCGGCCACCGGCCACATTCTACGTCACGGGCGAGACCCGTGGGTGGAAAGCTGACCGCTGACCGCTGAAAGCTGACCGCTGTTCGTCAGGCGATCGCTCCGGTCACCTTCGACTTCTTGTCTTCCTCGTCGATCTTTGTGACCATCACCTCCGTGGTGAGCATCAGCCCGGCGATGCTGGCCGCGTTCTGGAGGGCCGAGCGCGTCACCTTGGTCGGGTCAACGATCCCGGCGTCGAACATGTCAACGTAATTACTTGTGTTGGCGTCGAAGCCGACGTTGGGGTTCTGGGCGCCCCGTTCGGCCACCTCGTCGGCGACCACGGCCCCGTCCACCCCGCCGTTCTCCGCGATCGTCCGGACCGGCTTATTGAGCGCACGGGCGACGATCTCCGCCCCCAGCTTCTCGTCGTCGGCGAGGGACTTCGCCAGGTCGGTCACGGGCTTGACGCACCGCAACAGGGCGGTCCCGCCGCCGGCCACGATCCCCTCGGCCACCGCGGCCCGCGTCGCGTGCAGGGCGTCCTCGACCCGGGCCTTGGTCTGCTTCATCTCCGCCTCGGTCGCCGCGCCGACCCGGATGATCGCCACCCCGCCGGTCAGCTTGGCCAACCGCTCGGAGAACTTCTCCTTGTCGTACTCCGACTCGGTCTGACTCATCTGCGTGCGGATCTGGTTGATTCGCTCGGTGATCTTCTTGGCGTCGCCGGCCCCGTCGATGATCGTCGTACTCTCCTTGTCCACGATCACCCGCTTGGCCGACCCCAGATGGCTGAGCTGTACGTTTTCGAGCTTGATCCCGAGATCCTCGCTGACGAACGTCCCGCCGGTGAGGACGGCGATGTCCCCGAGCATGGCCTTACGGCGGTCGCCGAACCCGGGGGCCTTCACGGCACACACCGGCAGCCCGGCCTGGATGCGGTTGACGACGAGGACGGCCAGGGCCTCGCTCTCCACGTCCTCGGCGATGATCAGGAACGGCTTGCGGGCCTCCGCGGCCTTTTGCAGGATCGGCAAGAGGTCGCGGACGCTGGAGATCTTCTTCTCGTAGATGAGGATCAGGGCGTCCTCGAATTCGCACTTCAGCTCGGGGTTGTTGATCGCGAAGTACGGCGAAATGTACCCCTTGTCGAACTGCATGCCCTCGACGAACTCGAGCTCGGTGGTCGAGGTCTTGCCCTCCTCGACGGTGATGACCCCGTCCTTGCCGACCTTCTCGAACGCGTCGGCCATGAGCTTGCCGACGGCCGGGTCGTTGTTGGCCGAGATGGACGCGACGTGCTCCATCTCCTCCTTCTTGGACAGCTTTCGGGTCAGGTGGTCGTTGAGGTACTTGTTCGCGGTCTCGACCGCCTTGTCGATGCCGCGCTTGACCGCCATCGGGTTGGCCCCGGCGGTGATGATCCGCAGACCCTCCTGGTAGATGGAGAGGGCGAGGATGGTCGCGGTCGTGGTGCCGTCGCCGGCGACGTCCGAGGTCTTCTGGGCGACGGCGTTGACGAGCTTGGCGCCCATGTTCTCGAACGGGTCCTGGAGGTCAATCTCCTTGGACACGGTGACGCCGTCCTTGGTGACCGTGGGCCCGCCGAACGACTTGTCGATGATGACGTTCCGCCCGGTCGGCCCGAGGGTGATGCCGACCGCCTTCGCCAGCTTCTCGGCGCCCGCGAGGAGCTTCTTCCGCGCGTCGTCGGTGTAGAGCAGTTGCTTGGCCATATTTGTTGGTTCCCGGGTAAAGTTCCAGGTTCCAGGTTCCAAGTTCCAAGTTGAGGACAAACTTGGAACTTGGAACCTGGAA
>DATFWZ010000351.1:0-16737 GCA_035258765.1 Gemmataceae bacterium | reverse complement strand
CCCGGAAGATGACGCCCGTTCCGGCCAAACCGATCCGGGCCGACCGGTTCGCCAGCCGGACGAATGAGGGCCGGCTCCGGGGGCAGGTCGTCTACGACGACCGGATCACCCCGCGGGCGAACGCGACTCTTCGATTCGTCGGCGAGAAGGATGAAGAGGTGACCGCGAGGGCCGACCTCACGGGCCGGTTCTCGGTCGAGTTGCCGACCGGCGAGTGGACGCTGTACGTCCCCGGGAACGACGGCAAGCCGGTGTTCCACAGCCAGCTCGTGGTCCGCGAATCAGACAACCGGCTGGTAACAGTAGTTAGCCGCTAATGACTCAACAGCGAACTCAGAGCGAGCCGGGGCTCGGGCCCGGCTCGTTGTGTCTTTTTCCCTTCTCCGTTTCGGTCATTGTTGCGGTTGTGGCTTCCTCCCCAGCATGCGGGCGCTGCGGTCCTTCTGGTCTTCGAGCCACGCCACGTCCGACTTGTCGTCCGCGAACCGCTTGACTCCCACCTCCCGGATCGCCGAGTCGGGGACCACTTTGAGCGGCGTATACCGCGGGTGGTGCGACTCCTTGTACGCGTCGTTGCGGGCCGCGTTGTAGCAGCAGATCATCGCCCAGCGCGGGTGCTCCGACCGGTTCTGGTCCGACCGATGCAGCAGGTTGGAGTGGAAAAAGAGAGTGTCCCCCGGCTCCATCTCGACGTAGACGAGCGGCATCCGCTTCAGGATCTCGTCCACCCTCTCGCGGTCCGCCCCGGCCTGGTCGCCGGTCAACACGTGGTCGATCCGGCCGCAGTGGTGCGACCCCTCGATCACTTGCAGGCACCCGTTCTCCCGCGTGGCCCGATCGACGGCAATGAACGCGCTCGTCAGGAGCGGCTGCAGCACTCCGTTCTGGTACCAGTAACCGTAGTCCTGGTGCCACGTCCACGCCCCGCCGACTCGCGGGTCCTTCATGATCATCTTCGAGTGGTAGTGGTACACCTCGCCCGCGAGGATCTTCTCGGCCGAGCGGACAACGCGCTCACACCGGGCGAACATGCCGTAGATGCCCTCCCCGGGGTGGTTCCAGAGCGACAGGCGCACCTTTCCGCCTTCGCCGTCGGCCCGGCCGAAGGCCCGCTTGTCGAGGTCGTGATCTTCCTTCGCGGCCCGGGAGAGCAGGTCGATCTCGTCGCGGTCGAACAGCCCGCGGGCGACATGGAACCCCCGGGCGTGGTACTCGGCGACGGCGGCATCGGACAGCACGCGGGACATGAACGGAACTCCGGCGAGTGGTGTTCAGTCAGTCTAGCTCGCCGGCCCGGCCGGGCAAACGAGGAGTGCGGCCGGGGCCGTAGCCGTCGGCGGCCCACTCAAAGCGGCCTCTTCACATCCCCGAACCCCGTCTTCCGCGCCACCACGTTGCGGACGTACGTCATCTCGTGCAGCGTTGAGTGAACCGCCAGCCGGGCCTCGCGGACCAGGAGCACGCTGCCGTAGAGCATCGCACACGCCCCGACCAGCCCGAACGCCACCGGGACCCAGGCCAAGTCGGCCCGCAGCACGGCGACCATGCCGACCGAGATGCTGGCCGCGACCAACAGGCCGATTGCCGTGTAGAGAGCCGTGATCGCTGGTTCCAATTTGAGGATCCGGGCTGTCAACTTCGCGAGCTGGTCGGAGATGAGCTTCCGCTTGTCCTCCACTTCTTCCGTCGTAGACCCGTCGGCCGGCTCCAGCTCCTCGGCCATCTTCGCGAGAGTGCGGACCCGGTCCACCACCCGACCGAGGCGGTTGCTCGTGGACAGGACCAGCGTCCCGGAGGCGGAAATCAACAGGGCCGGCGTGATCATGGCCCCGAGGATTTCGTTGGCGGCCGGCAGGTTCAGCATCGCGAGTGCGAATCTCGGAAGCCGACGCCCGGTCTGGGCGGGCGCGGGCAGGGGGTATTGTAGCGCCGGCCGGTACAATAGCTTGTCTGTGTCACCCACCGACTCCCGCGTTCCGCGTCCGACATGCGCGACCTGATCCTCGGCACCGCCGGCCACATTGACCACGGCAAGACCGCCCTCGTCAAGGCCCTCACGGGCACCGACTGCGATCGGCTGCCGGAAGAGAAGGCTCGCGGCATCACCATTGACATCGGGTTCGCCCGGCTCGACCTCGGCGACTACCGGCTCGGCATTGTCGATTGCCCCGGGCACGAGCGGTTCATCAAGAACATGCTCGCCGGGGCCACCGGCATCGACCTGGCCCTGCTCATCGTCGCGGCCGACGACTCGGTCATGCCCCAGACCCGCGAACACCTCGAAATCCTTCGATTGCTCGGCCTGAAGAACGGCGTCATCGCCCTCACCAAGGCCGACCTGGTGGACGACACCACCCGCGAAGTCGTCCAACTGGATATTCGCGAGCTAGTGAAGGACACGTTCCTGGCCGACGCCCTCATCATTGCCACATCCGCGGTCACCGGGCTCGGGATCGAGGAGTTGAAGGCGTCCCTCGCGGCCGAGGCGGCGAAGGTGGCGCGGCGGCAGGGGGCCGAGTGGTTCCGGCTGGCCATCGACCGGTCGTTCGTGGTTCAGGGGCACGGCACGGTCGTCACCGGGTCGGTCACGTCCGGGAGCGTGAAGGTCGGGGACGAGCTGACCTGGCACCCGGCGGGCGAGGCCGTCCGCGTTCGGTCGTTGCACAACCACGACCGGCCGGTGGAGGAGGTCCACCGCGGGCAGCGGGCGGCGATCAACCTGGCCGGGGTTTCGCACGAGCAGGTGCGCCGCGGACAGGAACTCGCGACCCCCGGGTACCTCGTCCCCTCCAAGGTGTTGACCGTCCGGCTCAACACTCTGAAGGGAAATCGGCGGCCGATCAAGCACCGGACCGAAGTCCGGCTACACCTGGGAACGGCCGAGGTCATGGCGACGGTGTCGTTGCTCGATTGCGATCACGTGGAGCCGGGGCAGTGGGCCCTGGCACAGCTCTTCGTGGAGGAGCCCGTGACGGCCGTGTGGGGCCAGCCGTTCGTGGTCCGCGACTCGTCGGCCGAGCACACGCTGGGTGGCGGGCAGGTGTTGCAACCGGTCGCCGGGAAAGTGCGGCGCCGCCACATCGAGGTGCTGGAACGCGTCGAGCAGCTTTGGCGCGACGACACGGCGACGCGCGCTGAAGCGGTCGCCTGGTTCGGCGGCTTCCACGGGGCGCGCCCCGCGGACTTCGTCCGCGGGGCCGGAATTGGCCCGGACCAGATTGCGTCGCTGCTCCAGCAGCTTCAGACGACAGGAAAGGTGGTCGAGGTATCGGCCGGCGGAAAGAAGGTGCTCCTGCACGCCGACCGGATTGCTGAGATCGAGTCCCGGTTGCTCGACGTGCTCGGCAAGTTACACGAGCAGAACCCGCTGGTGACGACGCACGACCGCCAGAGCGTGCTCTCGCACCTCGACTACGTGGGCGACGCGGACGTATTGCAAGGTGTCACCGATGGGCTCTTGAAGGCCCGGAAGCTGGTCGGGGACACCAAGCGGATCGCCCGGGCCGACTTCAAGCCGAAGCTGAGCGCCAACCAGCGGAAGCTCAAGGACCAGATCGTCGCGGACACGCGGGCCGCGGGCTTCCAGCCGCCGGACCCGGCCGGCTTCGCCGCCAAGGCCGGCGGGAACGCCGCCAGCTTGAAGGACATCTACGAAGTGGCTGTCGCCGAGGGGCTCCTGGTCCGGGTCACGGACGACATTTATCTGCACGCGGAGGTCGCGGCCGACATGCGGGCCCGGTTGAAAGAGAAGCTCTCCGGCGGGGCCGGGGCGACCGTGGCCGAGATCCGCGACCTGTTGGCCACGACTCGCAAGTACGCGGTGCCGCTATGCGAATACCTGGACCGGACCGGTGTGACACGCCGGCAGGGGGATTTGCGGTTCTGGGCCGGCGGGGCATAATCGTCAACCCATGACCATCTCTCCCGCCCGCAACGCCGAACTGGCTGACGTCTTCGCCCTCTTGTACGGCGACCGGCCGGAGATGTTGGCCGAAAACGCGGCCCACGCGTTCCGACTGGTTGCTCGAGGGGAGCTCGATCCGGACCACCTGCTGGTCGCCCGGTCGGGCGGGTCGGTGGTTGGGGCGGTGTTATGTCAACCGGTCCCCGGGGCGAGTGCGGTCGTCTGGCCCCCGCGGGCCAGGGACAACGACCCGGCGATCGAGGACGCGCTGGCCGCGGCGGCCATCGACCGTGCCGGGGGCGCGAAATTCATTCAGACGTTCCTGCCGCCCGAGAAAGCCCCCCTGGCCGGGCCACTCCTCCGGGCGGGCTTCAGGCGCGTCACCCAGGTGTGGCAAATGCGTCGGGACGCCTCATCCCCTCTCCCGCGATTGGGAGAAGATGAGAAGTCCGGACTCACGCTGATCCCCTATCCCAGCTGCGATCCGACCGAGTTTCAATCTGTGCTATTGCGGTGTCACGACAATTCGCTCGACTGCCCGGAGTTGCACCGCGTCCGCACCACTGGCGAGTTGTTGGCCGGGTATCGCGACGCGGCCCCGGACCCGGGCCGCTGGTGGCTGGCCCGCCGCGGCGGTCGGGCGGAAGGGGTGTTAATTCTGGGCGGGGACGACCTGAGCTTCGTCGGCGTCGTCCCGGAGCGCCGTGGCCGGGGCGTCGGGCGGGCGCTGATTGCAACTGCATGCGCCGCGTCGCCCGGCCTGTCGCTGATTGTGGACGTGCGCAATACCCCGGCCGTACGGCTGTACGAATGGGCCGGCTTCATCCGGATCGGCGCCCGCGACGTCTTCCTGTTTTTGCCAGACGCTGCAGCTGACGTATCCTCTCTCCCGGTCGGCCGGTTGTAGCGGCCGCGACCCACCGCTTCCTCGCGGGAGTGCGGTCGGGCCCCGACTCGGGGTTGTCACCCCGGAGTCGGCCTTCGCATACTAGACCTGCCCCTCGGGGCTTCCGAGCTTCGGACCGGCCTCCCAACCGCGTTCGATCCCCACCCTCTCTTGACCCGCACGCAACCGGCGCGCGCCTCTGGAGAGACTCCGTGCCGTTGAGACCATCCGCCGAGCCTGCCGTCGGATTCGAGCAGCGCCTGGCCACCGCCATCGCCCGGCGGATTGGGGAGCGGCGCTTCGACCTGTGGTTCCGCGACCACACCAAGTTCGTCCACACCGGCGACTCGGTCGTCGTCGGCGTCCCCAACCTCTACTTCCACGACTGGCTGCAAAAGACCTTCGGGCCGTACGTCCGGGCCGCGGCGGCCGAAGTGCTCGGCGACGGGGTGGCCGTGCGATTCGAGATCGACCCGGAGCTGTTCCAGGCGGCACGCCGGCAGCAGGAGGAAGTGCCGAGCGCCGGGTTGCACGAACCGGCTCCCGAACCGGCCCCGGCAAGCGCGAAAAAGCCACCGGCCGCGAAGCCGCAAGCGGCACCGGGCGGGCGGGCCCCGAAGACGGAGAGTCGAAACCCGAACCGGCGGCGCTGGCGGTCGCTCTCCGAGTTTGTCGTCGGCGCGTGCAACCGGGTGGCCTACGCGTCCGCCCAGAGCGTGGTCGAGGAGCCCGGGCTCGGGGCCAACCCGCTCGTCCTCTACGGCCCGACCGGGACCGGCAAGACCCACCTGCTCGAGGGCATTTACGTCGGACTGCGGAAGCGGAACCCGGAACAGAAGGTCGCGTTCGTGTCGGCCGAGGGCTTCATGAACCGGTTCGTCGCCTCCCTGCACCGGGGGACGCAACCGGCCTTCCGCAAGCAGTACCGCGAGTGTTTCGCGCTCCTGATGGACGACCTGACGTTCCTGGCCGGCAAGAAGCGGGCCACGCAGGTCGAGTTCCTGCACACGTTCGACGCGGTCGTCGCCGAGGGGCGCCAAGTCGTCGTGACCTGTGACTGTCACCCGCGACTGGTCGAGGACTTGATGCCCGAGCTGGTGGACCGGCTCCTCGGCGGGGCCGTCTGGGGTGTACTCCCGCCGGACCCGGAGACGCGCCTGGCCCTGTTGCGGACCAAGGCCGCGGCGGCGCAACCGGTCATCCCCGACGACGTGCTCGAGTTCCTCGCGAAGAACTTGCGCGGCAACGTCCGCGAGCTGGAAGGCGCGGTCCACAGCTTACGGCACTTCGCGCGAGTCGCGGCCCGGCCGGTGACGAAGGAGCTGGCCCGCGAGGCGATCGGGGAACTGTTGCGGCACGCCGCCCGGGTGGTCCGGCTGGCGGAGGTGGACGCGGCCGTGTGCGCCGCCCTCCGACTCCCGGCCGGGTCGCTCAAGTCGAAGTCGAAGGCGTGGGCGGTCAGTCACGCCCGAATGCTCGCCATCTACCTGGCTCGCAAGCACACGTCGGCTACCTACGGCGAAATCAGCACTCACTTCGGGAACAAGACCCACAGCACCGCGGTCGCGGCGGAAAAGCGCGTGCGCCGGTGGCTGGAAAAGGACGAGTCGGTCACGGCCGGCGACCGGTCGTGGAAGGCGCGCGACCTGGTCGAGCGGATCGAACGCGAGCTACAGCAGTAAACTCATTTCCTCAATTTCAATCGGCGGACACCGGCCTTGGCCCGGTCCCGGGTTAGGGGCTAAGATCGACACGGTAACTCCTCCTGGAGCGAATGTGTCTCAACCCTGGTACGCCGACGGCCTGCGGTTCGCCTGCACGCGGTGCGGGAACTGCTGCACCGGCGCGCCCGGGTTCGTCTGGGTGAACGACGAGGAGGTGGGGGCCATCGCCGAGTTCCGAGGCGAGGCGGTGGAGGAGGTTTTCGGCCTGCACACCCGTCGCGAGGGCTCGCGGCGGTCGCTCAAGGAGAAGGCCAACGGCGACTGCGTGTTCTACGACCGCGAGGCCGGGTGTACGATTTACCCGGTGCGCCCGCGGCAGTGCCGGACGTGGCCGTTCTGGGAGTGCAACACGCGGACGCCCGAGGCCTGGGCCCAGGCCGCGGCGGACTGCCCCGGGTGCAACAAGGGCGAGTTGATCCCGGCCGAGGAGATCACGCGGCGGGTCAAGGTGATTCGGATCTGAGGAGGACGGGCGATGCCGACGAGCAACCAGCTGAAGCCGTCCGGGACGGCCCACATCTTCCTGGACGACTAGGGTCGCGGGTGGATCGATGATACCAACGTCCGGGTGGACCAGATCGTGGCCGATGTGATCGGCCCGAACGGAATGACGCCTCAGGAGATCATCGAGGCATACCCGCACTCCAACCTCACCTTGGCGCGGATTCACGCGGCGATGACTTGGTATTACGATCACCAAGCCGAAATTGACGCCGAGTTCGAACGTGTACGGCAGATGGTCGAAGCGGCCCGGGAGCAACAGCGGAACACCCCCTTGTTCCAGAAGCTGACGGCGGCGAAGGCAGCTCGCGAGGCCACGGATTCCCGGCCAGCGGATTGATTGATCGCCCATGCCCATCGCGTACTACATGGACGAGCACGTCCAGACGGCAATCACCCGCGGACTTCGACACCGTGGAGTCGATGCCCCGACTATTCAGGAAGACGGGCTGTTGCACGCGGACGATGAAGCCATCTTGGACCGGGCGATCGCCCTCGGCCGCGTAGTATTCACTCGGGACGAGGATTTCTCGCTGAAGCGGCTCGTCGCCAGTTGGCAGGGATGCCGTTCGCCGGAGTCGTCTATGCCCACCAGCTCGGCGCAACAATTGGTCAGTGTGTTGGCGACCTCGAACTGATCGCGGTCGTCTACAACCCGGCCGACATGGCAAGCAAAGTCGAATATCTCCCCATTTAATCGATTATGACCCCCGACCTCCATTCCCGCGTGCTCGCCATCTACGCCGCGGCCGACGCCGCGGTGGCCGCCGCCGGCCCGCGGTGCGACGTCTCGGGCCGGTGCTGCCGGTTCAAGGAGTACGGCCACACCCTCTTCATCTCTAACCTCGAAGCCGAGGTCCTGCTCGACGCCGCCCCGCCGTACGCGCGGCCGGTTTCCGGCGATTCGTGCCCGTTCCAGGTGGACAACCTGTGCACCGTCCGCGAGCCGCGACCCCTCGGGTGCCGGGTCTACTTTTGCGACCCGACTTATCAGGAAACCGGAAACGCCATCAGCGAAACCTACCTTCGACAGCTCAAGGAGCTGGCCGCGGAACTCGGGACCGACTGGCGGTACGCACCGCTTCACGTGTTTCTCAACGAGGGTGAGGGCTGGGGCCCGGTGCCCGCGGCCGAATCGAAACTCGCCCCCACTCGTCTCTCCCTGGACGTCCTGTGTTGACCCGACATCGGAGCGCCGACTGCTATGCGAGGCCAAATCGCGATTGCCCTGTTCCTCGCCCTTTGCCCGTTCGCCGCGGCCGACGACTGGCCGCAATGGCTCGGGCCCACCCGCGACGGCTCCGTCCCGGAGAAAGTCGCGCCGTGGAAAGGCAACCTGAAGGAGCTCTGGCGCGTGCCCGTCGCGGGGGAAGGTGAGAGTTCCCCGGTCGTGGCCGCGGGACGGGTGTACGTCCACAGCAAGGTGGCGGACAAGGACGCCGAACTGATCCAGGCCTTCGACGTAAAGACCGGGAAAGTGAAGTGGGAGCAGGCGTACGCCAAGACCCCCTTCAAGCCATTCTTCGGGCAGGGCCCCCGGGCCACGCCGTGCGTTCATGACGGTATGGTCTATACGCTCGGCAACACGGGCGTCCTGGCCTGCTGGGACGCGGCCAGCGGCAAGCAGGTGTGGAAAATCGAGACCCTGGCCGACCCGAAAAAAGACAACCTGCTGTTCGGCCTGTCGTCCTCGCCGCTGATCGTGGGGGACAACGTCATCGTCCAGGGCGGCGGGGCCGGGAGTCGGGGCCTGAAGGCCTACGACCGCAAGACTGGCAAGCCGGCGTGGACCGCGGGCGACGACCCGGCCAGCTATGCCTCCCCCGTGTTCATTGACGGCCAGGTCGTCGCCCTCACCGGGGCACACCTGATGGCCGTGTCCCCGGCCGGCGAGGTGAAGTGGAAATTCCCGTTCAAGGACGCATTGAACGAAAGCTCGATCACCCCGATCAAGGTCGGCGACTTGTACATCGCCTCGTCGGTCACGGCCGGGTCGGTCGCGGTCAAAGTTACGGACAAGGGCGGGAAGGCCGAGGCCGCGTCGGCCTGGAAAAACCCCCGGCTCACCTGCTACTTCTCGACCCCGATGCCCGTCGGGAAGGACCATCTGTACATGGTCACCGGGACGGCGTTCACCAAGACCCCGACGGTCACGTTGCGATGCGTCGAGACCGCGACCGGCAAGGAGGTGTGGAACAAGCCGAAAGTAGGCAAGTACCACGCCGCCGTCTACCGGCTGGCCGACGGGAACCTGCTCATGCACGACGACGACACCGGCGACCTGCGGCTCCTGGCCCCGAACGTGAAGGAGTACGAGGAGCTGGCGAAGTCGAAGGCGTGCGGGCCGACGTGGGCCCACCCGGCGATCGCGAACGGGGTGATCTACGTCCGCGACACCAAGGAGCTGGTGGCCCTGTCGCTGCCCGGGGAGTAGGGCGGACCGCCCGCCGAATCCATATCACGACCGGACACTCTCAGAACATCCGTCCGGAGCGGTCCGCGTGCGCACACTCATCACCGGCGGGGCCGGGTTCATCGGCTCTCACCTCTGCGAGCGGTTCCTGGCCGAGGGGCACCAGGTCGTCTGCGTGGACAACTTCATCACCGGCCGGCCGGACAACATCCGCCACCTGCTCGACAACCCGAAGTTCCGCGTCCTCGTCCACGACATCTCCAAGCCCCTGCACGTGGACGGACTGATCGACAACGTCCTCCACTTCGCCAGCCCGGCCAGCCCGATCGACTACCAGAAGAGCTCGATCCAGACCCTCAAGGTCGGGTCGCTCGGGACGCACGTCACGCTCGGGATCGCGAAGGCGCACGGGGCCCGCTACCTGATCGCCAGCACGAGCGAGGTGTACGGGGACCCGGAAGTCCACCCACAACGGGAGGACTACTGGGGCCACGTCAACCCGGTCGGCGAGCGGAGCATGTACGACGAGGCCAAGCGGTTCTCGGAGGCCATGACCATGGCCTACCACCGCGAGCACGCGGTCGATACGCACATCGTTCGCATATTCAACACCTACGGTGAAAGGATGCGGCTCGACGACGGCCGCGTGCTCCCCAACTTCGTCGGCCAGGCCCTCCGCGGCGAGCCGCTCACCGTCTACGGCGAGGGCAGGCAGACTCGCTCCTTCTGCTACGTGTCCGACCTCGTCGATGGCATCTACCGGCTGCTCCACAGCGGCTATCATCTGCCCGTGAACCTGGGAAACCCGGGTGAGATCACCATCATGGAGTTCGCCCAGGAGATCCTGCGCCTCACCGGGAGCAAGAGCACCGTCGTCAACAAGCCGCTCCCGGCCGACGATCCGAAGCAGCGCCGGCCGGACATCACCCTGGCGAAGAAGCTCCTCGGCTGGGAGCCCAAGGTCGGCCGCGAGGAGGGGCTGCGGCGGACGATCGAGCACTTCAAACGAAAGATGACGAGCTAATCCGCGCTTGCAGCAAACGGATCGGACGCTCAGAATCACGGTACCTCCCGGAGACTCGCCAATGGCCAGGCGCGCCGATGATGACCGCGACGACCGTGACGACACCGACGACGACGATGACCGCCGGGAGCGGCGGCCCCGTCGCAAGCGACCCAAGTCGAACACGAACATTCCGTGCCCCGAGTGCGGCGGCCGGTCGGTCCGCCGCGGGCCTTGGCCGTGGTATCTTGGCACGGTCGGGGCGATGCTCTGCCGGGCGGTGATCTGCAACGAGTGCGGCCACGAGTACGACGAGAAAAAGCCGCACGCCGACCTGCGGACCCGGAAGCGCAACCTGGCCATCGTTATCAACGTCATCGGCGGCGTGGGGATTCTGCTCGTGATCGGGTTGCTGATCGCCTGGCTCATGTACACGATGAACCCGCACCGTTGAGGACGGCTTCGCCCGCTCCATTTCTCGTTGACAATTTCCGGGTCCCAGTTATACACGCTTCGCTTCGGGCGACTTCGCGCGGGGGAAGGCAAGCAGCGCGACCCGCCCGGGGGATTTCGGCAACCTGCGAACGACGGACGAATGGCCGACGCGACGACGACCGTCGGGGCGTTGAAGGACGCCGCGGGCGCCTTCGCCGCCGCCCGGCACTGGGAGCCATTCCACACCCCCAAGAACCTTGCCATGGCACTGGCCGGCGAGGTCGGGGAGCTGCTGGAACCGTACCGGTGGTTGACCGGGGACGAATCGGTCGCCCTTTGCCAGGACGCGAACGCCCGCGCCGCCGTCGCGGACGAGCTGGCCGACGTCTTCAACCTGCTCATGCTGTTCAGCCTGCATACCGGCATCGACGTGAGCGAGGCGGTGACCGCGAAGCTGGCGAAGAACGAGGCGAAGTATCCGACCCCTGGGGGATAGGGGAAAAGCAGTGGGTGAGTGGTGAGGGGTGAGTGGTGAGGGGTGAGTGAGCAAAAATCACTCACCACTCACCACTCACCACTCACCACTCCCTCCTGGGAAGGGGGGAATGGCCGTGCGACGGATCCACATCGCCATGCTGGCCCTCGGCCTTGTCGGGTTGACCGGGGTCACGCTCGTCCAGGGGGCGGCGCAGCCGGCCCCGGCATCGGGCGCCGACCCGGTCGTCCTGCCGTCCCAGGTGACGTTCCCCGCGGGCCCGGCGCTGGCCAAGGGCAAGGAACACGCGAAGCCGACCCCGGACATTGTCATCCCGCCCGCCCCGCCCAGGCCCGGCGACAAGGTGGAGGCGGCCAAGCCCGACTCGGTCATCCTGCCCGTCCCGGTTGGCGGCCCCGACTCACGGCCGGGCACGCCCGACGAGCCGACCGACTTGAATCCGCCGACTCTGCCCCCGCCTGGGGGTGCCAGGCCCGAAGTCAGGCCGCCCGCCCCGGCACCGCTCAACTCGCCGTCGCTCGCGCTGTCCGGCGTGCCGTCGAACCGAGTGTCCCCGAATGTCACCCTCGAGACCGTCGTTCCGGACGCCGTCGGGCTGGGCAAAGACGCCACCTACGAGATCGTCGTCCGCAACGCCGGCGCAGTCCCGGTCGCCGGGGTCCGCGTCGAGGAGGAGATGCCCGCCGGCACGCGTTACCTCGGCGGCGAGCCGCAGGCCGAGGTGTCCCTGAACACACTGCGGTGGGCTGTCGGGGATTTGCCGGCCGGGGCCGAGAAGACGATCAAGCTGACCGTCCGCCCGACCGGGGACTCCGACTACAAGACCAGCCCGCGCGTCACGTACACGGCCGCGACGACGAACACGATCAAGGTCACTCGGCCCAAGTTGACGGCGTCCGTAACCGGTCCCGACGCGGTTCAGATCAACGAAGAGGCCGCGTTCACCATCCAGGTCAAGAACGAGGGGAGCGGGCCGGCCCACAAGGTGAAGATCCACGTCGCCTTGCCGCCGGGCCTGCGGCACCCGCAGCAGCGTGACGGCTCGCCGGTCGAGGCCGAGCTCCCGACGCTGGCCCCGGGCGAGAGCCGGTCGGTGACGCTGAAGACCACGGCTATCCAGGCCGGGCCGCAGGTGTGCGAGCTGACGGTCGCGGGCGAGGCGTGCCCGGCGATGTCGTCCAAGGCGACCACGATGGTCCAACAGCCCCTGCTGGAGGCGCGCCTCGCGAGCCCCGGCCGGGCGATGGTCCGCGGCGAGCCCGTGTTTACCCTGGAGATCGCCAACCCGGGGAACGCGACGACCCCGAACGTGCAGGCCGCCGCGTCCTTCCCCGAGGGCCTAGAGTTCGTCTCCGCCAGCGACGGCGGCAACTACGAGCCGGGCACGCGTACGGTCACCTGGAACCTCGGGTCGCAAGCGGCCGGGGCGAAGAAGAGCGTGACCGTAAAGCTGCGGGCCTCGGTGGCCGGGAAGCTGGCCGTGCGCACGGTCGCCATGTCCCCGGGTATGAAGCTCAAGGCCGAGGCGGAGTCCGTTGTGCAGGTGGAGGGCGTGCCGGCGGTGGCCTTCGAGGTGGTCAACCTCGACAACCCGGCCGAGGTCGGCAAGGAGGTCACGTACGAGATCCGGGTGGTCAACCAGGGCACTTGCCCGCTGACCAACGTCCGGCTCGCGGCCGCCCTGACCGACGGGTTGTCGGTCACCGGTGTGACCGGCCCGGCCAAGTACCAGCAGGCCGGGCAGACGCTGGCGTTCGAGCCGATCCCGCGACTGGCGGTCAAGGCGGACGTGGTCGTGCGGCTGAAAGCCAAGGGGACGGCGGCCGGCGACCAGCGGTGCAAGGTGCAACTCTCCTGCGACCAGCTCAAGCAGCCGGTCTTCAAGGAGGAGATGACGAACTTCTTTCAGAATTGAGGAGTGGTGAATGGTGAGTGGTGAGTGGTGAGTGGTGAGTGGTGAGGGCTGAGTGATTGGCACCCCCATACGTCCTATAGGACCTATGGGACCTATAGGTCCGATCGAAAGACCGACCACTTACTCCTCACCACTCACCACTCACCACCCGTTGGACTTGAGGCACCGCCGGGCGAGTGGTATCATCCCGTCCTCCGTTCCCCGAGGGGCCTTCCCCCGGCAGCGGCGGACGGACCGCGAAGCCGCCCGGTCACACGGGTCAGAGAACGGACGGGGCGCCGAACCTCCGAACGGGGGCGGCGCGCCGATCAGGCGAGGAGTCCGTCGCATGAGCACGGGTCGTACGCAGCCGAAGGAAAGGGTCCGCGTGCACATCCGCTGGATGATCCGGCGGGACATGCCCGAGGTGTTGCAGGCCGAACACGACAGCTTCGACTACTCGTGGACCGAGGACGACTTCCTCCGGTGCCTGCGACAGCGCAACTGCATCGGCATGGTGGCCGAGCAGGACGACCGGGTCGTCGGGTTCATGATCTACGAGCTGCACAAGACCAAGTTGCACGTGCTCAACTTCGCCGTCGCCCCGGCCCACCGGCGACTCGGCATTGGCTCCCAGATGGTGATGAAGCTGATCGGCAAGCTGTCCAGCCACCGGCGGACGAAGATCACGCTGGCCGTCCGCGAGTCGAACCTGGCCGCCCAGCTCTTTTTCCGGGCCCAGGACTTCAAGGCGACCCGCGTCCTCCGCGGCTACTACGAGGACAGCGGCGAGGACGCCTACCTGATGCACTATAAGATTGCCGACTACCTCGACGACGAGGACGAGGACGAGCTGGTCAACCGGATCGCCCAACTCGAAGGGAATTAATGGCTTGACGGAATTCGGCCCCCGGTCCGCGAGCGCGACGGCGCCCCGCGGGTCGGGGGCCGGTGTGCTTTGTCCGCCCAACCCGCGTAACCGTTAAACTCCGCCCATTCCGCACCGCTTTTGGAACCGGCACGATCCGAATTCTCTTGCCGGCGCCCGCGTCACCGTATTAGTTTCAATGGGCCAGACCCGGCGGGCTGCCGCCGCCGGTCGCGTACACCTTTGCACGACCATTCGGGGACACTCCGATGACGCTCACCAGGTACGCTCTCGCCGCCCTGCTCGGCACCACCCTCGTCACCGCCCCGGCCGCGGCCCAGGCCACCGCCGAAGAACTCAAAAAGGAAATCGAGAAGCTCCAGCAGGCGACCAAAGACCTGAAGGAGGCCAAGGACGCCAAGGACGACCTGCGAACCAAGGTCAACGCGATCGACTCGAAGATCGACATCATCGACAAGGACATTCAGGAGCTGAAAAGGGACATCCGGGAGATCAGGCGGCGGCTCGGGACCGACGGAACAACGGCCATGCGCCCGGACACCGAATCGGCCATTGCCCGCGGAACGGGCCGGGTGCGATTCATCAACGAATTCAACGAGGAAATGTCGGTCGCGGTGAACGGCCGGTCGTACCGCCTGTTCCCCGGGCAGGAGCGGCTGCTAACGGTACCCGCGGGATCCTACACGTACCAGGTGCTCCAGCTCCAGCGGTTCCCCCAGGAGCGCCGGATCGCGGCCGACGAAACGAAGACTGTGCGCATCTACCCGCTGCCGTGAGAAGTGCCAAGCGGAGGGCGTGGGCCGGCGAGCCGGGAGCGTGAGCGACCGGAGCAAGCCACTCCGGTCGCTCACGCTCCCGGGTCGCCGAGTCGCCCCATGCTCGCCTCACATCGGCCGCTTCGCGTATCTTGACTCCATGTCCGTCCCGTCCCCCGCCCGTCGGCTCGCGGTCACCTTCCTGGCCCCGTTCCCGTGGGCCATTTTCTTCTTCCAGCTGCTGCTGATCGTCCCCAGGTCGGCCAGGCTGTTTGCCGAGGCGGGGCTCAAGCTCCCGGCTCTGACCCAGGTCCTGGCCGATGTGTCCGGCTGGGCCCGCGGACACCTGGTGGCGACGGTCACGGTCGCGATTGCCTTTCTCGGCATGTCCATGGTCGCGGCGTACGGGGCGCAGACGGCGAACCTGTCGCGGGCGCGGCGGGTGGCGCTGCTGCTACTCATCTTCGGGCTCCCGACCGCCCTGTTCATCGTGGCCTGGGTGGGCGTCCAGGTGCCGCAGAGTAGATTAGCCGAAGGCTTCGCGCGATGAGGAAGCCCCCGGCCTCCGCACCGAAGCCCCCGTCACCGCCATGATCGTCACGATCGACGGACCCGCCGGCTCCGGCAAGAGCACGGCCGCCCGCGGGCTGGCCCGGCGGCTCGAGTTCGAGTACCTCGACACCGGGGCCATGTACCGGGCCGTCGCCCTCGCCCTGACCCGGGCCGACATCCCGTTCTCCGACGCCGGCCGAGTCGTCGAGCACCTCAGCCGCACCCGACTGGAAATGCCCCCCGGCCGCGTCCTGCTCAACGGCGAGGACGTAACGGAGGCGATCCGCTATCCGAACATGTCCGACGCCTCCAGCCGGGTCGCAGTCGAGCCGCACGTTCGGGCTGTCCTGGTCGGCTGGCAGCGGCAGATCGCCGTCGGCCGCGACATGGTGTGCGAGGGCCGCGACCAGGGGAGCGTCGTCTTCACCGACTCCCCGTGCAAGTTCTACCTGACCGCGAGCCTCCACACGCGAGCCGCCCGCCGGCTGGCCGAGCTGCGGATCAAGGGGATCGACACATCGTTCGACCAGGTGGTGGCGGACCTGGAAGTCCGCGACCATCGCGACCGGACCCGGAAGGCCGGGCCCCTCTTGATGCCACCAGACGCCATCGTGGTGCAGACGGACGGGTTGAACCCGGAGCAGGTGATCGACCGGCTGGAGGCGGAGGTGCGGAAATGCCGGCCTGGGTAGACCACCGCATCTACGATGTCGGCAAGGTGGCCTGCTTCTACGCGATGACCGCCCTGTTCAGCTTGCGGACCACCGGCGGCCCACACGTGCCGCGGACTGGCCCGGTTCTGGTCCTTTCCAATCACCAGTCATTCCTCGACCCGGTGCTCGTCGGGCTGGCGATCCCGCGGTACGTCACCTGGCTGACCCGGGAGACGCTGCACAAGAACCAGCGATTTTCGCGGCTGATCACCACGCTCGGGTCGATCCCGATTGACCACCGCGGGTTCTCGCGCGAGGGCCTGCAGCGGACGCTCGACGCCCTCCGCGGCGGGGCATGTATTGGAATGTTCCCGGAAGGCGAGCGGACCTACGACGGGACGCTGGAGCCGTTCAGGCCGGGGGTGGCGCTCCTGGTGAAGCGGGCGAATGCCCCGATCGTGCCGGCCGGGATCGCCGGGGCGTACGGCGCGTGGTCGCGGCACCGCAAACTGCCGCGACTTGCGCCGCTCCTCATGCCGCCGTCGGACGCGACGATCGCGGTCGCGGTCGGCCGGCCGACCGACCCGGCGAGGTATGCCAAGATGTCGCGCGAGGAAATGTTGGACGACTTG
>DATFWZ010000350.1:0-6836 GCA_035258765.1 Gemmataceae bacterium | reverse complement strand
ATTTGGCAGCCGTCCGACAATTTGAAATGACTCACGTTGAGGCGACGAGCGAACTGAGCCGCGGCTCACCCCGCGCAGCTCGCCAATTCCCGTCTTAGATTCCTTCCCCCCCTGCCTTGTCCGCGGGAGGGGTTGCTTCCGGCAGCCGGACGACAAACTCGCTCCCTTGCCCCGGGCCCGGGCTCCGGGCCTCGATTGACCCGCCCTGGAGCTCGACCAGCCCTTTCACCAGGTGCAGCCCGATGCCCAGCCCGCCCTGGGCCCGGTCCGCATTCTCTTTCGCCTGGACGAACAGGTCAAACACCCGCGGCAAGAGGTTAGCCGGGATGCCGATGCCGGTGTCCCGGACGCAGACCACGCCCGCACCACCGGCCCGCTCGACCCGCACGGTGACCATCCCGCCGGCGTCCGTGTACTTGACCGCGTTTGTTAGCAGGTTGGTCAGGATCTGGTCCAGCCGGCGCGGGTCGGCCCGGACCCAGACCGGGTCGACCGGGACCTCTGTCCGCACGTCCAACCCGTTCGCGGACGGCCGGATGCCGTCGGCGGCGGCTGCTGCCGCGTCGGAAAGGTTCACGGCGTCCGGGTCAATCCGGAGCTTCCCCCTCCCGATGCGAGAGACATCGAGCAGGTCATCCACCAGGTGAGCGATTCGACGGACCTGCCGGTCGATCATCCCGGCCGCTGGCGGAGACTTGGTCCCGGGCGGGACCTGGGCACGAAGGACCTCGGCGGCTTGCTGGATCGCGCCCAACGGGTTGCGCAGCTCGTGGGCCAGGATTGACAGGAACTCGTCTTTTCGCCGGTCGGTGTCGGCCAGTCGGCGGACCAGGTCGGCGTTGCGGACGGCGAACGCCACCTGTCTGGCCAGCTCCCCGGCCAGCATCCGGTCCGCGTCGGACCACGACCGGGCCCGGGCCGATCCGACGGACAGGGCCCCGAAGGCATGGCCGCTGACGGCCAGCGGCAGCCATAGCCCGGCCCGCCAGCCCAGGGTCGCGAACAACTCCACCTGGTCGGCTTCGACAGCGGATAGGCCGGGCGGCGGGACGCCGGTGTCCGGGACCGCAAGGGCCCGGGCGGGCAGATCGCCGGCCGTCCAAACTCGTGGCGGGTGCGACTCCTCCCAGGCCCGCATCCGTTCCGGCTGGCCCTCGGCCAGTCCCCGGTCCGGGTACCGCCGCCAGATCCCGTCCGGGCCGACCAGTTCGACGAAGCACCAGTCGCCCAGCATCGGCACCACCTGGCGGGCGACGTGATCCAGGGTGGCCGCGAAGTCGAGCGACGAAGCGAACAGCGATCCGGTGTCGCACAGGAAGGCGAGTCGCCGCTCGGCCGCCCCCTTCTCTTTGACTAGTTCTTCCAGCGCGGCGGTTCGCAACGCAACGCGGGCCTCCAACTCTTGATTCAGCCGGCGCAGTTCGGCCGCGGTGCGGTGCTCATCGGTGACGTCCCGGAGCTGCCAGCGGAGTTGCGTGCCGCGCGTATCCGGGTCGCGGAACGGCACGACAGTCAGCTCGGCTACGCGTTCGTCGGCTCCCTCCGGCCGGGGCTGCAAGCGGATCGTGCAGGTCAGGGCCGCCTGCCCGTCGCGCAGCCCGGCGAGCTGGCCGAGAAATACGTCCCGGTCCGCGGCCCCGACGAACACGGCCAACGGCTTGCCGACCAGGTATTTGGGGGAGACGTTCAGCAGCTCCCCGGCCGCGAGGTTCGCCCGCCGGATGGCGCCCTCGGCGTCGGTCACCAGGTAGCCGCTCGGGGCGTACTCGAACAGGTCCTGGTAGCGCTCCCGCTCGGCGTCGGCGTCAGCCTCGGCGGCCGCCAGCGCCTCGTTCTGCTCGCGCAGGTGTTCCTGGGCGACGCGCAGCTCCTCGAAGGCGACGGCCAGCTCCTCCAGTCCCTCGCCGAGAAGGTCGCGGGCCTCGGCGCCGGCGGCCTGCTCGGCCCGCTGGCGAAGTTCGGCCACGCGCTCCAACGCGGTCGAGAGCTGCTCTTCGAAGGCCGCGTCGCTCATTTGGTTTTCTCCGCTCCGGCTTCCTCCATGAGCAGAATGGCCCCACGGACTTCTTTCTCCGGTCCGAGCAGGGGGGTGCACTGGACCTGGCAGCGGATCGCCTTGCCGCGCCGGTTAACGGCGTCCACCACCACCGCCGGGGCCGGCTCCCCGGCCAGGCAGGCCTTGATTGGTTGTCGCAGGTCGGCCACCGGCAGGCCGATGTCCAGGTTCAGGAAGTGTCGATCCTTGACCTCCTCCGGCCGAAGCCCCCACAGGTCTTCCGCCCGGTGGTTCCACACGAGGATCATCAGGTCCCGGTCCACGACGACCACGCCGCCGCCGAAGCTGCCGAGGATCGACTCAAGGAACGTGTTCACCTGGTTCAGCTCGTCGGACCGCTGCCGAAGTTCCTCATTCATGGTCTGCAGCTCCTCGTTGGCGGACTGCAGCTCCTCGTTCATCGTCTCCAGCTCTTCGTTCGTGCTCTGCAATTCCTCGTTGGTCGTCTCCAGCTCCTCGACGGTCGATTGCAGCTCCTCGTTGGTCGTCTCCAGCTCCTCGTTGGACGATTGCAGCTCCTCGTAGGCCGATTCCAGCTCCTGGTTGGTCTTGCGCAGCTCCTCCTGGAGCCGCCGATGTTGGGAGACGGTGGTGAAGGTGATGCTCACGCCGAGGAGGCCGTTGTTGGCGTGGTCGCGCAGTGGGGCGACCTGAATGTCCAGGTACTCGGACTCGTTCGGCCCGCGAAGCCACTCGACCTCGCGCAGGGTGACCGGCTTGCCCTCGGACGTGGCCTGCTCGATGGCCGGGCGGAGGTCGGCCGGGCGGAAGGACAGGTCGAGGTCGTTGAAGGGCCGGCCGAGGTCGGAGGCGGGCAGCCCGAACTGGCCCCGGGCCTGCTGGTTGGCCAGGGTGAGGAACCCGTTGGCGTCCACGACCACCTGCGGCACGGCCCCCGAGTCGAAGGCCGCCTCGCGGATGCGGATGTGGTTGACCAGCGGGCTGGCGGTTGCCTCGCCACCGTTGCCGTGCCCGGTGGTCCACAGGCGGATGCGCGGGGTGCCGCGCTGGACCTTCTGGAACACCCGCCGCTTCAGGTCCACGGCGTTGAATGTGTTCCCGTGCGTGAGCAGCATCTCGGCCTTGCCGAGCACCATGTACCCGCCGTCGAGCACGGCGAAATGGAACCGCTCGAGGATCCGGGCCTGGGTCTCGGCGTTGAGGTACATGAGGCAATTGCGGCAGACGAGCAGGTCGAGCCGGGAGATGGGGGCGTCCTGCATCAGGTCGTGGCGGCCGAAGATGACGTTCCGCCGCAGGTCCTTGCGGAACAGGCGGCGGTCGCCGTTCGGCTCGAAGTATTTCTCGTGCAGGTCCGGGCGGACGTCCTCCAGGTCCTTGAGGGTGTAGGACGCCTGGCGGGCCTGGTTCAGGGCGTCGTTGTCGATGTCCGTCCCGTAGATCTTGACTCGCTCGCGGAACGCGTCGAGCCCCAGCGCCTCGGCCAGAATAATGCCCAGGGTATACGCCTCCTCGCCGGACGCGCAGCCGGCGCTCCACACCCGGAGTGGCTCCGAATCCCGCTTGGCGGCCACGATCCGCGGCACTACCTCGGACCCGAGGTACTCCCACACCTGCGGGTCGCGGAAGAAGCTGGTGACGTTGATCAGGATGGTGTTGAATAGGTGGACGAACTCGTCCGGGTGCACCTCCAGGTAATCCACGTAGTCGGAGAACGTGCCGATCCCGACGGCCTCCATCCGCTTGCGGATGCGGCGCTCGAGGCTGGTCCGCTTGTAGCCGCTGAAATCGAAACCCCGGTTCCGGCGGAGGTACGTCAGCAGGTCGTCGAACACGGGGTCTGGTGATTCCTCGGTACTCATGCCCCTCTCGGTGCGCAACGACGCGCCACGGTGTGCTGCTCGGTTCTGTCGCTTCCCGCGCCTGCGGAGATGAGGATGATGCGGTCGGCGCGGTGGGGCGATGGTTATTGTGCGAGCGGCCGCGGGACTCGGCAATGCCGGCGACCATTGCTGGCAGGTCAGGCCGCCGGCCCCTTCTCGACGGCGGGCGGCGTCTCGACGGCTTCTGGCTCGGCGGGGTCGAACAGCTCGGTGGACGTATCCGGCCGGCGGTTGACCAGCACCCGGCGGATCACCTCGGCGTGGGCCTCGGCGTCGGCCCCCTGGCCGCGAAACGTGTGGGCCGTGTGATCGTGCCCGCGGCCGGCCGCCCGCTCGGCCATCCGCCGGGACAATGCGGCCTGCTCTTCCAGTGCCCGCAGGGCGCTCCACAGGGCCGCCTCCAGTCCCTGGGTCTGCTCGGCCAGCAGGCTCTCGGCGCTCCAGGCGTGTCCGACCCGGCAGCGGAACCGGAGCAAGTCGTGCTCGTGGAACTCCCAAAGGGTGCCGCCGCACTCCGGGCAGGCGAATACGGACGGGGTGCCGGGCCGGTGGTCGGCGTGGACGGCCTCGGGTTCCAGTTCGGCCATGTCCGCCTCGTGTTCGAAATCCGCGGGCGGGTGCCAGTGGCCCGGGTTGTCCACCGCGACCGGTTCTTCGGCCAGGCGCACCAGCAGGTCCGGCAAGTCGGCCGCCGGCAGGCAATAGTCCACCACGACGTTGTTGATTGCGCTCTGCGGCATCCCCGCGTACAGGGCGTCCGCGGGCTCCTGAACCACGGCCACGCCGCGCATTTGCTTGATTGCTAGCAGTCCGGCGGTGCCGTCGTCGAGCACGCCGGACAGGACCACGCCGACCACCCGCGGGCCGTAGCTGCGGGCGGCCGTTCGGAACAGGGCGTCGGCCGCCGGCCGGTGGCTGTTCTCGCGGGGCCCGCGCGTCAGCCGCACGTGCCCCGGCTTGACCAATAGATGGTAGTCCGGCGGGGCGACGTAGATGATGCCCGGGCGGATCTCGTCCCGGTCCTCAGGGTGAACGGCCCGCAGCATCCCGGCCCGCGTCAGAATGCGCGGCAACACACTCGGCCCGTGCGCCGGCAGATGCAGGACCACGAAGAGAGCCGCAGGCAGATCGGAGGGGAGACCCTGAACGACTTGCTTCAGGGCATCGACGCCGCCGGCCGAGGCCCCGATCACGATAATGTCGTGCCCAGGCATGCCACCCTCAGTGTGACTCAGGTTGGGTGGGAACGCAACACAATTGATGTCTAATAATCAGGGCATGGAAATGGCCCCTCGCACTCCGGGTTACGACCCCGTCGCGGTGGCGGCGGAAGCCGTCTGCCGCGCGACGGAGGCCCGCGTCTGGGCCGATCACGTTCGTACCGAGGCGACGCAGCTCCGCGAACAAGCAGCCTTCGTCCGTCGGATGTTGCATGCTCTGGCGGACGGACCCAAGGAGGATCGCGACCGGCCCCCCCGAGGCTCATAGGTCGGATGGCAAACCAGACCCATCCGCACGAACGGTGCGAAGCCGGCGACTCGCTACAACGATCGACTCCGACAACCTCCCTCAGGCCCATTGCCGCCGGAATCGACCGCGCCCGACGGGCGAAATGCTCGGCAAATCGACCAGGACTTCTCGAACAGGCGCCAGGTCTGGGCAACGATGCGCCCGGACGCGTACAGCGACCGCTCCGAGCTTCGCATCAAATCCGCGAACGACTCCAACCGATTGTCCAGCGATTTCGCACCTTGTTTCATCTCCTCACCCTCCTCGTGTGGGAAGGGCGGGAAACTCCGAATTTCATTTGCTGTGCTTTTTCCGTGCCATCGGGCCCGCAATCGCTGAGTCCGCGATTCGAACTAAGGTGCTAGCGGAAATACGGGAACAACGTCGCGAGTGAAGCGGAGCCTGATCACCTTTTTCCAGCCCCGTACACGGGGCCAAACAATCGCACCCGTCGGCTCGTCCACAAGTCTCCCACTAACTTTGTCGCCGTTTTCGAGACCCCCCTTCACGGTCCGGTTCGCCCAGTTGACACAGTCGCGGCGCCTCTCTAGGCTGAGGCCCGTCGGCGCCTGGCCGCTTCCACCCCACCGGCGGGCGGGCCCGGCATTCGCCTTTTTTCTTTCATTTCCCTCGCCCGGTCCGGGCAGTATGGATGGGCGGCTGCCGATTCCAGGAGAGGCACGAGCATGGTTAACGGACTGCTGGCCCGGGGTCTGTCCCCGGAACACTCTCCACCCCCTGCGCCGGAGTTGACGGACGCCGAGCTCCTCAAGCAGTTTGCGGCCGGCCGGGACGAGGAGGCGTTCACCGCCCTGGTCCGGCGGCACGGGCCGATGGTGCTTGGCGTTTGTCGCCGCGTACTGCGCGACCGGAACGACGCCGAGGAGGCGTTTCAGCTGACGTTCCTGGTCCTGGTCCGGAAGGCGCCCGAGCTGCGGCACGCGGACCGGCTGGCCGGTTGGCTTTACGGTGTGGCCGACCGCGTGGCCCGGAAGGCGCGGGTCGCGGCCGCTCGCCGGGAGGCGCACGAGCGCGCGGCGAGCCCGGGCCGTGTGGCCGTGGACGGGGCGGACCCGGCCCGGCAGGAGGTGCGGGACGTGCTGGACGAGGAAATGGGCACGCTGCCGGAGAAGTACCGGGCCCCACTGGTGCTCTGCTACCTGGAGGGGCTCACGAACGAGGCCGCGGCCCGGCGACTGGGTTGGGCGCCGGGGTCGATGTCGTACCGGCTGGCCCGCGGCCGAGAGTTGTTGAAGCGGCGGCTGACGCGGCGCGGCGTTTGCCTCGCCTCCTTCCCGTTCGGATTGGCGGTGACCGAGGGTTCGGCGTCGGCGGCGGAGGTGCCGGAGCCGCTCGTCAAGGCGACGGTGGACCGGGCACTGAAGGAATCGCCGGAAGCCCCCCCGGTCGCGGCCGGCCACCGGCGC
>DATFWZ010000349.1:0-9776 GCA_035258765.1 Gemmataceae bacterium | reverse complement strand
GGCGGTTCCTGCGGGACAAGCCGCTGCGGGTGTTCGTCGTCGCCGAGGACCAGGCCAAGTTCGACCGGGTGCTCTCCCGCGTACGGGACGACAGGTGGGTGTCGCGGGACGAGTTGCGGCTCGATCGAGGCGACCAGCCGGCCGTCCCGGTCGCCGTCCACGTCAATACCGCCGCCCGGACACCGGCCGAGGGGACGCAACTGCGCTGGCTGTTCCATGACCTCACCGCCCTGAAGGCGGTGCAGGAGCGGGTGGCGCGGGCGGACCGCCTGGCGGCCATCGGGCAGACCGTCGCGGCCATCGGGCACGACAGCCGGTCGATCCTGCAGCGGGCCCAGGCCTGCCTGCGGTTGTTGCGACTGGAGCTCGACCAGCACCCGGCGGCCGTGGGACTCGTGGACCGGACCGGGCGGGCCCTGGACGACCTGGCCCGACTGTTCGACGACATCCGGTCAGTGGTCGCGTTGCCGCGCCTGAATTGCCGGCCGTGCGACCTGCGCGACGTCTGGCGCGCGGCCTGGGAGTGCACCGTCCCGCTGCTCGGGCCGGCCGCCCGGCTCGAGGAGATGGCCGGCGACCCGCGGTGCAATGCCGACCCGTTCCGCCTGGGGCAGGTGTTCTGCAACCTGTTCGACAATGCGCTGGCCGCGGGGGCCCGCCAGGTGAGCGTGGCCCTGACCGACGAGGAACTCGACGGCCGGGCTGCAGTCCGGGTCGCGGTCCGCGACAACGGCCCGGGCCTGTCCGTGGAGCAACGCCGGCGCCTGTTCGAGCCCTTCTACACGACCCGCCCGGACGGCACCGGCCTGGGGATGGCCGTCGTCCAGGGCATCGTCGAGGCCCACGGGGGGACCGTGGCGGCGGCCGACCGCGACGGCCCCGGGACCGAGATCACGATCACGCTTCCGAGGGAACTGTCATGATCGCCGCGTCGCCACTGAAGATCGCCGTCGCCGACGACGACCGGGACGTCCGCGACTTCCTGGAGCGCTTCGTCCCCGTCCTCGGCCACACCGTCCACTCGGTCGCCCGGACGGGCCGGGAGCTGCTCGAGCACTGCCGCGTGTCGGCCCCGGACCTGATCATCGCCGACGTCAAGATGCCGGACATGACAGGGCTGGAGGCGGTCGAGGCGGTCAACCGCATCGCCGCAATCCCGGCCATTCTCGTCACCGGCCACGCAGTCCCGGCCTGGCTCGACAAGGCCAAGGAGCTGGGCGTGATGGCTTACCTGATGAAGCCGGTGACCGAGCACGACCTGGCCCCGGCCATCGCGCTCGCACGGCGGCAGTTCGACGAGGTGCAGGCCCTCCGGCGCGAGGCCGCCGACCTGCGGCAGGCGCTCGAGGACCGAAAAGTGATCGAGCGGGCCAAGGGGGCGGTCACGCGCCGAGTCGGGGTCAGCGAGGACGAGGCGTACCGGCGGATGCGCAAGCTCGCCAGCAACCACAACCGCAAGCTCGTCGAGGTGGCTCACCAGGTTCTGTCCGCCGAGGAAGTGTTCGCCGCGCTGGAACAGGCCGACCAACGCTAAATGAGTGTGCGCGGCGTAGCTGAATTCTCACGAATTCAGCTACGTCCGACGAGCATTCCACCGTCCTGATTGCTCCGAACCCCGTTTCCCGTCCCGGTGTCTGCATCTCGGCCCCGAGGAAGGAAAGTGCGCGTCGTCAGCCTGCACCGCCGGGACGAGATTGAGCCGGTCCTGCGGCGCAACGTTTACCTGCACATCTACGCCCTGGGCGACCTCGACGACTTCTTCTGGCCGTTTACCACGTGGTACGCGCTGGAGGACGCGGGGACCCTCCGGGCGATCGTGCTCCTCTACACCGCGTTCGAGACGCCGACGCTCATGGCCCTCGGCGACCCGCCTTACGACCCGCTGCGGGAGCTCTTGCAGCGGGCGCGCCGGCTCCTGCCGCCGCAAGTATATGCGCACCTGAGTCCCGGCTGCCGCGACGCCCTCGGGCCTGACGTCCGGGCGGAGTCTCGCGGCCCGCACTTGAAGATGGCCCTCGTGGAGCCGGCGCTGGACGTTCCCGGCACCGATCGCGTCGAGCGGATGACTGCCGCGGACGTGGCCGAACTGCGTGCCCTGTATTTGGTCGGATACCCGGCCAACTGGTTCGACCCCCGGCAGATTGAGACGGGGCACTACTACGGGCTCCGGATAAGCGGGAAGCTGGTGAGTGCCGCCGGGCCGCACGTGTACTCGCCCGGGCAGAGGGTGGCGGCATTGGGGAACATCGTCACCCACCCGGACCACCGCGGCCGCGGACTCGCGGGGGCGGTCACGGCGCGTCTGTGTACGGAGTTGCGGCCAACCGTGGACCACGTCGGTCTGAACGTCAAGGCGGACAACGCCGCGGCGCTGGCGTGCTATTCGCGCCTCGGTTTCCGCCCGGTCGCGGAGTATGAAGAGGTCATGCTGACGCTGCCCGCGCTGTAGGGAACGCCCTCCGTGGCGTTCTGGGAGGCGTGCGCGCCGGAGCGCATCATTGTTCCCGGGGAAGCGAGGTCTGCGGAACGCCACGGAGGGCGTTCCCGACAGGGCCGACGCGATCGACCGGAACAGGACGGTTGACGTTCCCGACCGGTTGGCCGCCGATAGACCATCCCCATGCGCTACTTCCCCTCGTTCGACGAGTTCACCGCTCTCGCGGCCGGGCACACGGTCGTACCCGTTTATCGCCAGCTCTTGGGCGATTCCCTCACGCCCGTCAGCGCGTTCTGCAAAGTCCAGGAGGGGGAGTGGGCGTTCCTGTTCGAGAGCGTCGTCGGCGGGGAGCGGCTCGGGCGGTACAGCTTTGTCGGCTCGGGGCCGTTCTACCGGTTTGAAGCGTTCGACCGTCGCGTCGTGACGCAGTCCGGGCGGGGTCCGAAAAAGGAATCCACTCACCCGGACCCGCTGCGCCTGCTCGAAGAGACGCTCGCCGCGTACCAGGCCCCGCACGTCGCGGGGCTGCCCCGGTTCTGCGGTGGGGCCGTCGGGTACGCGGGGTACGACACCGTCCGATACGTCGAGCACCTGCCCGCCGCCCCGGAGGACGATCGCGGGCTGCCCGACCTGTCGTTCGCCTTCTACGATCGCATGGTCGTCTTCGACCACATCGACAAGACGGTCGCCGCCGTGGCCCACGCCCAGGTCGATCCGAAGGACCTGCGCAAGAGCTACGACGACGCCCGTGCCCGCGTGGACCGACTGGTAGAGCGCTTGCAACAGGGCGTCGCGGACCTGCAACTCACCGACATCAACACCCGCGGGCCGGTGAGCATCCCGCACCAGTCAAACTTCACCAAGGAGGATTTCAAGGCCGCAGTCTTGAAGTGCAAGGAGTACATCAACGCGGGCGACATCTTCCAGGTGGTCCTCAGCCAACGGTTCAAGGCGAGCACGACCGCCCGGCCGTTCGACATCTACCGGGCGCTGCGGGCGGTCAACCCGTCGCCGTTCATGTTCTACGTCAAGGCCGGGCCGACCACACTGGTCGGCGCCTCGCCGGAGATCATGACTCGCGTTGAGGGCGACCTGGTCACGATCCGCCCGCTGGCCGGCACCCGCCGTCGCGGGGCCACGCCCGAAGAGGACAGGGCCCTCGCGGACGAGCTGATCGCCGACCCGAAGGAGCGGGCCGAGCACATCATGCTCGTGGACCTGGGCCGCAACGACGTCGGCCGCGTGGCGAAGTTCGGCAGCGTCGAACTCGCCGACCTGTTGACGGTCGAGCGCTACAGCCACGTCATGCACATCTCGAGCACCGTGACCGGGCGCCTCGTTCCAGGGAAGACGGCGTTCGACGCGTTGCGGTCGTGTCTCCCGGCGGGGACCCTCTCCGGGGCCCCGAAGGTGCGGGCGATGCAGATCATCGACGAGCTGGAGCCGCACCGCCGCGGGCCGTACGGGGGTGCCGTCGGCTACGTGGACTTCACCGGCAACATGGACACTTGCATTGCCCTGCGGACGATGGTGGTCCAGGGCCAGACCGCGTACGTCCAGGCCGGGGCGGGCCTGGTGGCCGACAGCGACCCGGAGACGGAGTACCAGGAGACCGTGAGCAAGGCCAACGGGCTGCTGCGGGCGCTGGAGATCGCGGAGACACAGTTGTAGGTAGAATGGCGGCAGAGTCCGGAAGACATTAGATGGACGTGGGTTTGCGATGTAGACGATCTCTACCACCGCCGTGATCGGCCCAGACCGGGTCTTGACCGTTCAACTGCCGCCCGACGTGGCCCCTGGGGAGCACCAGCTTGTCGTTGTTTTGAATGGCGTGGCGGCGACCCCGCTGGCACCGCCCGGACCATAGCCGAGGCACGAGAACGTCGCGTGGCCGCCCGGCCTGAGCTTGCGGTGCGATTACCTATATGGCGACGACGGCCGCTGAACCGTGTTCGCGCGGGGCGGAGTGTCTGATCCGGATTGCGGGTTGTCAAGTTTTAGACCCCCGGAAAGCTCGCGGAATTCCCCAGGCCGCCACTCAGTGTGCATATGTGGCGGCCTGAGGCGGCCTGGCGAGCTGCCCGTGCCGGTAAGGACTTGCGACCATTCGTCCGGGCGTCAGAACGTCGCAATTGGCGGCCTGAGAAATGAGCGCGCAGGTAGGGGGCCGAACTTTCGCGCGCCCCGAATGACGCACTCGCAACGCCCGCGGCACGCGTGCTCGGAACTCCCTCGCCGTAACATCGTCCGCCCGTCTCTCGCGTGCCGTCGCGCCCGGTGGTATCATCACGTCCCACCGCCATTCGGGAGAATTCCATGCGCCTCCTCGCTTCCGGCCTCGGCTGGCTCCTCCTGATTCCGCTCGGAGTCGCGGCCCCGGCGAAGCCGGCCGCCAACTTGCTCGTCAACGGCAGCTTTGAGGAGGGCCCGGACGACATCGGCGACTTCAAATCACTCGACAAAGGGTCGGACGCGATCAAGGGCTGGAAGGTGACCCGCGGGCAGATCGACCTCGTCGGCACCTTCTTCGTGGCCGCGCACGGCAGCCGGTGCATCGACCTGCACGGCTCCCCGGGCTACGGCGGCGTTGAGCAGACGTTCAAGACCAAGAAGGGGACCAAGTACAAGGTCGAGCTGCAATTGGCCGCGACCCCGGAGGCGGGGGACCGGGGCATCTGGATTGAGGCGGCCGGGGACCGGAAGAAGTTCGAGGTCAACTCCGGCGACGGGACGAGGGAGAAGCTGAACTGGACCAAAGTGACCTGGGAGTTCACCGCCATCAGCGACGAAACGACGCTCGAGATCTACACGACCGAGAAGGGGGATGACAGTCGCGGGCCGGTCATTGACGAGGTGTCGGTCAGCGAGAAGTAGCGTCGGCCGCACCAACGGAGACCACGCATGTCACGTGTGCCCGTCCTTCTGGTCTTGCTCCTGGCCGCCGGCCCGGCGTTCGCCCAGGCCGACCGGCTGCCGCCGGACCTGGCGCTCGTTCCACAGGACGGACTCGGATTCGTCCACGTCCGCGTTGCCGACCTCTGGGGCCACGAGTCTCTGAAGGACGCCCGCGACATCGTGAAGAAGGCCGGTGACAAGGCCATCGCGGCGCTCGACGGCCGGTTCGGCTCGCTGCCGACGAGCGTTGATCGGCTGACCCTGTGGGTCGGCCGGACGCGAAGCAAGCACAAGCTGGAAAGTGATCTCGTCTTCGTCGTCCGGCTGTCCCGGCCGGCGGACGTCGCGGCCCTGCGCAAGCTCCTGGCCCCGGAAGCGGCGGAAAAGAAGGGTAAGAAGCTCACATGGTACGCGGACGAATTCGGGGCGAGCCTGCTCATCGCCGACGACCGCACCTTCGCGATGGGACCGAAAGCCGAGATCGCCCGGCTCGCCGACGGAGCCCCGTTCAAGTCGGACCCGCTCCGCGACTCGCTGTCGGTCGCGGCCGGTGGTCGTCCACTTGTCGTCGGGATGAATCCCGCCGCTCTCCCGGCCGCCTGGTGGGAGGACTTCTCGAAGGAAATCCCCCTCCCCATGCGCCTGCTCCTGAGCGCCGGGACGGTGACCGCGTCCCTCGACCTCGACGGCGAGGGTCACATGCACGTCCGCCTCTCCTACGCGACCGCCGCCGCGGCCGAGGCCGTGGAGCCCCTGCTCAAGGCGCCCGACGGGCCGGCCCGGAAGCTGATCGCGTCGTCCCGGCGCGACCTGGAAGAGCTCGTGCTCGGCAGTGAGACGCCGGTCGGCCTGGAGCAAGTGCCGATCGCGGCCGCGGCTGTCATCGGGCTGGGGGTGCTGAATCGGGCCGAGGAAGTAATCACCTCCAACCAGGTTCGGCGCGACGGGTCGGCAATTGAAGCCCGGCTCGAACTACCGGCGAAGTCCAAGACGGTCGTGGTCCCGGCCGCGTTCACCGCAGGTGCCTTCATCGGCGGCTGGGCCACGCAATGGCGCGAGGAAATCCGGAACCGGCAGACTTATAGCCTCAAGCAGCTCATGCTCGGCGTCCACAATTACCACGACACGAATGGCAAGGCCGACGCGGCGATCACGGACGCCGACGGCAAGCCGCTCCTGAGCTGGCGCGTGGCCTTGCTCCCGTACATCGAGGAGGACAGCCTGTTCAAACAAATCAGGCAGGACGAGCCGTGGGACTCAGAGAACAACAAGAAGTTCATCGAGAAGATGCCGAAGATTTTTGAGATCGACGGCGAAACGGCGAAGCCGGGTTACACCCATTACCGCACATTCGTCGGCCCGAAGGCGTCGTGGGCGTTCGACCGCTCGGTCAAGCTCGCGGACATCACCGACGGCACGTCCAACACGGTCCTTCTGGTGCAGGCGGCCGAGCCGGTGATCTGGACGAAGCCGGACGAGCTGCCGTTCGACGGCAAGCAGGCCGTCAAGCCGCTCCTCTTGTTCCGCGATGGCCGCACGGTCGTCGGCCTCGCGGACGGGTCGGCCAGGATCGTTCGCGACACGGTCACGGAAGCGATCTGGAAGCTCCTGATCGACCCGGCGGACGGGCAACCTATTCCGGACGGAACGTTCAAGTAAGGCATGGCCGCGGCCCAAAACTCTACGGTTTGACAGTCGTCCCACACTTCCGAATCCGTTTGACCCGCTGCGCGGGTGTCGTAGATTTCGGCGACGGGCCGAGAGACCCCCTCGCGACAGCCGCTCCGCCTCCGGTCCTGCCAAACTAGTTTGCTCGTACCAGTTGAAATCCTCCGGCCCGGCCGAAATCGGCCCGGTCAGACGCGCGGGTGTCCTCGATCGTCTGCGATACTTGCTTGCGCAGGCGCCCGGGCCGTGGCGGCAGGCCGACCGGCGACGAGGAGACGGAGTCACGACGATGATTCGGACGTTCCAGGCCGGCGACGCCAAGCACGAGGCGGCCATCTACAACGCAGCGGCCGGGCGCCTGCCTGGGTTTCGGCCGGTCAAAGTCGAGGACGTCCACCGGGCCACGTCCGGGCACGGGTTCGACCCGCGGACGCGCTTCTACGCCGAGGACGACGGCAAGGTCGTGGGCTACGCCGGGTTCGAGACCCCCGGCAGCCGGGTGTGTTACCCGATGTGCCGGCCCGGGCACGAGAAGATGGCCAGGCCGCTCTTCGCTGCCGTCCTGAAGGCCATGGCCCAGCGGAAGGTCACGCGGGCGTTCGCCGCCGTCCACGGCGACTGGGCCGACCATGTGAAGTTCTTCGAGGACCACGGCTTTACGCGGTCTCGCGACATCATCAACTTCACCCAGTCGATCGGCGACCTGCCGACCATGTTCCAGCGGCACGGACTCAACGTCAGCCTGGTGACCGCGGACGACATCCCGGCCATCGAGAAGATGGCCCCGCAGGTCCTCCGCCTCGGCGGGCGGCCGCTGGCCGACTACCTGCTGCGCAACCCCCGGTTCCCCGCCGACGCGGTCTACGTCCGCCGCTCCAGGAATGGCGCCCCGGTGGGCGTCGGCATCCTGATCGACGACGAGTCATTCCTCGACGTTGATGAGCTGGACCCGCGGTCGCCCGTCTTGCGCTTCGGCGCCTTCGGGACTGAAGGGCTGGCTGCCAAGCGCGTCAACGGGCTGTTCAGCTTCCTGACTGCCCCGGGAACGGACAGCGTCCTGATTGGGCAGGACCTGCTGTGGTACGGCACGTCGCGGTTGGAATCGACTTCGTTCACCGTGCTCGCGGCTCAGGTCCCGAGCGACGCGCCGCACCTGGTCGGGTTCTACGAGCGGTACTTCCGCAAGCAGGCGTGCTTCCCGATCCTGGAGCGCGGGATTGGGCCGGCGTCGTGATTGGGGTCCCATTGCCACGTCAGAATTGACACAACAAGTCGCTTGATCACTTCAAGAAAATACAACTAATCGTAGGCCACTCCGCGCGGTTACATTCGACTCGAGTGGTTCGTCGCGGCTGTTTTGTAGGCGAGGTCGAGTGCGGCGGAGCCCGACGCGAAGCGAGGGCCGCGCCGAGCCCTGCAAAGGCTTCGGACCTGACTCCAGCGTCCCGGCCAGGCCGGCGTCGCCCTCGCTTCGCGTCGGGCTCCGCCGCACCCGGCCACCGCAAAACGAACCAAGTGCACTGGAAAACTGGAGCCGCGTCCGACCAAAGCCCGACATGGGAGGGGTTCACATGTGCAAGTCAATCGTCCTCGGTTCAATCGTTGCACTGAGTGTCGGATGTTCGCCGGTCGGCGGCACGCGGGCCCCGTTCGAGACGCCGGGATCCGTCATCGCCATTCCGGGGAAGCCCCAGAACGTCATTGCCGGCGACGTCAACGGTGACGGCAAGCCGGACCTGGTTGTCGCCTGCGCGAAAGGCCACGTCGTCATCCTGCTGGGTGACGGCAAAGGCGGATTCACCGAGGCGGCCGGCTCGCCGCTGAAATGCCGGGCCGGCGAGATGGCGCTCGGCGACGTCAACGGCGACGGGAAGCTCGACCTCGCCGCGACCGACCACGACAGCTACGCGGTGACTCTGTTGTTAGGTGATGGGAAGGGCGGCTTCACGGAGGCGCCCGGCTCGCCGGTCGCGATGAAGAAGGGCGAGCACCCGCACAACCACGGACTCGCTCTGGTGGACCTGAATGCGGACGGCAAATTGGACCTGCTGACCCTGAACAACGATGACGGCGACATGGCCGTCCAACTCGGCGACGGGAAGGGCGGTTTCCGTGCGGCGCCTGGTTCGCCGTTCGCCACCGGCCCCAGCCCGTACCCGCCCGCCGTGGGTGACGTCAACGGCGACGGCAAGCCGGACGTCGTCGTCCCGAACACCAAGTCCGGCTCCAGCTCGGTGACCGTCCTGCTCGGCGACGGCAAGGGCGCGTTCCAAAAGGCGCCCGGGTCCCCAATCAACACCGGCGAGCGGCCGTACTTTGTCGCCCTCGGCGACGTCAACGGCGACGGCAAGCCGGACGTGGTTGCCGCCCACGACGACAGCGACCACGTCACGATCCTGTTGGGTGACGGAAAGGGCGGGTTCAAAGCGGCGGCGAATTCGCCGATCCGGTTGGGGAGTCGCGCGTTCGGGCTCGTCGTGGCCGACGTCACCGGGGACGGCAAACCGGACATTGTCGCCGCGGCCAGCGAGGGCGTGCGGGTACTGGCCGGCGACCGTCGGGGGGCATTTCGCGCCGCGCCGGGATCGCCGTTCGTGACCGGGAAAGGCACCTGGCGGCTGGTGGTCGCGGACTTGAACGGGGACGGCAAATCGGACGTGGCCGCGACCAGCTTCGAAAGTGACCGGCTCACCATCCTATTCGGCAAGTAAGTCTGATGCAAAAAAGTGCGGCCGGCGGCCCGAGGGCGAGTCGCCGGCCGTGGCCCGTCACTTCT
>DATFWZ010000348.1:0-15452 GCA_035258765.1 Gemmataceae bacterium | reverse complement strand
CCGGGTCGCGGCGTTCAATGTGTCGGCCAGCAGGCGAGTCGGGACGACGATCGGGGCGAGCGGGGCGAGGGCCGCGGCCGGCTTGAGCCGCCGGGCCAGGATCCGGCGGGCCCGCGCCAATCGGCTGGCGACGGTCCCCTCCGGCCAACCGAGTTGTTTGGCGGCGGCCGCCCGGGTCTTCCCTTCCAGGTCGCACAGGACAACGGCCGACCGCAGGTCGTTGGGCAATCGCCCCAGTTCGCGGTGCAGGGCGGCCAGGTTGTCTGCCGAGTCCGCCGAGTCGTCCGCCGGCCGGGCCATGGTCGCGACCTCTTTCTCTCGGTGCCGCCGCCGGGCCTGGGCGACGCGGACCTTGTGGGCCGCCCGGACCGCGACACCGTAAAGCCAGCCGGCCAGCGCCGAGCGCGGACGGATGATCGCGGCCTTCCGGGCGAGGACGAGGAAGGCGGCCTGGAACGCGTCCTCCGCATCCTGCCGGTGGCCGAGCAGCCGGCGGCAGACGCCGAGGACCATCGGCCCGTGGCGGCGCAGTATTAGCTCGAAGGCGGCCTCGTCCCGACGGTCAGCGTAAGCGCCGAGCAAGTCGGTGTCCGTGGCGTCCCCGTCCCGGCCCCGGAGCGCCGCGGTGCGCAGGTGAACCAGCACGTCGTTCATCCCGGCCGGGCCTCCGCGAGGGACCGTCGAGCCGACACAGATCATCCCCCAGATAGGGCTGCATTGATCTCAGATTCTTCCGAAACCTCAAGGGCGGCTGCCATAATGGCAGATCCGTCAACGACGATTCGAAGATCGCCAACCCACACCCCTGCCCCCTGGCGATCTTCAGAATGACCCGATTCCATGTCCACCAAAGTGACGTCCACTGCGTCCGCAGTTGTCCCCCCGCACAGCCCGTTCCAGAACTACCGACGCCACTTTCATCTCCGGCTGATTGCTTCATTGGGCACGAGTGGGTTTTCTGTTCTAGGTTCAATCAAGTCTCCCCGCATCCCCCTTTTTCGCGGGTTCGCCCGGCGTCCCGTCATTACGACTACACCCGACATGGATCCGTTACCACGACCAAAACCCCCGACGGATTCCACGTCCGACCGGTCGCTCCTGCGCCGCCTGGCCGGCGGCCAGGAGACCGCCGCCGACGTGCTCTACCGGCGCTATGCGGACCGAATCCGGGCGCTGGCCCGGGCCCGACTGCCCGACCACGTGCACGCCCGGCTCGACGCCGACGACGTCGTCCAGTCCGTCTTTCGCGCCTTCTTCGAGAGTGCCCGCCGCGGCCTGTACCAGGTGCCCGACGGCGAGAGCCTGTGGCGCCTGCTCGCCGTGGTGACCGTGAACAAGGTGCGATCCCTGCACGCGTACCACGCGGCCGCCCGCCGCGACGCCCGGGCCACCGTCGGCTGGGGCGGCGAGGAGATGGCCCCGATCACCGACCCCGAGTCCGACCTGATGGAGTTGGCCGTCCGCGACGTCATGGAACAGCTGCCCGAGCCCGAGCGCACGGTCGTCGAGCTTCGCCTGGAAGGCTACGAGGTGGCGGAAATCGCCACCCGGACCGGCCGGTCGAAGCGGTCGGTCGAGCGATCATTGCAGAAGGCTCGCGAGCATTTGGCCGAGTTGATGGGAGCGAAGTGTTGACGGGCGGCGGAATCCCTGGCGGCCCCCCGCCGCGGAGCCGGTTTACTCTGTTGACTGCCTCCCGTCCCGTTGCCCGCTACCCCGCGGTTGAACCACGCCCGCGCCGGCGTCCAGCGCCCAGCGATTCGCAAGGATCGGGACATGCCCGTCACCGACGCGTCCATTGCCATTGACGCCCTCCTCCGCGCCTACGAGCGCGCCGCCACCGACTCCCACCTGCCGGACCTGGACTCGTTCCTGCCGTCACACGACGACCCGGTCCGGGCCGAGGCTGTGTGCGAGCTGGTGCGCGTGGACCTGGAATTCCGGTGGGCTCGCGGCGAGCGCCCGGACCTCGACTCCTACCTGAGCCGCTACCCGGAGCTGGCCGAGCCGGCGGCGCGGGCGGCCGTCGCGTTCGAACACTACCGTCAGCGGGCCCTGGCCGGGCAGCGGCCCTCCCGGGACGACTACGCTCGGCAGTACGACGTGGACGTATCCAGCTGGCCGGGCCCGGACGCGGCCACCGCCCGACCAAACCCGACCACTCGGCGAACCGGCACTTGTCCGGCGCCGGCCAAGCCGATCCCGGACAAGCAGCGGACACAACAAGTCGACGTGCGCCCGGTGGTCGCGCCCGTCCGCGCGCCGTTGGAAGTGCCCGAACAATGGCCGCGGCCGTCCAAGTTGGCCGTGGCGACGCCGGAGCCCGGGGAGGTGGTCTTCGGGTTCCGGCTCCTACGGGAATTGGGCCGTGGGGCGTTCGGCCGGGTCTACCTCGCCGAGCAGACCGACCTGGCCGACCGGCGCGTGGCCTTGAAACTCTCCTCGGCCCTGGCCGCGGAGGTCCGCACCCTCGCCCGGCTGCAGCACACGAACATTGTCCCGGTCTACTCGGCCCACGGCGGCCGCCCGTTCCAGGCACTGTGTATGCCGTTCTTCGGCGGGACGACCTTGGCCAGCGCGCTGACAGACCTGATCAATGACCGTCGGCCGCCGACTGGAAAGTCCCTGGCCGACGCGGTCCGCTGCCGGCAAGGTGCCGGGGTCGTCACCGGTCCCGATTGGCTCGAGGCGGCCACGTACGTCGAGGCGGTGCTGCGGGTCGTCGAGCGGCTGGCCGACGCCCTGGCCCACGCCCACGAGAAGGGGATCATCCACCGCGACATCAAGCCGGCCAACGTCCTGCTCGCGGACGACGGCCAGCCGATGCTGCTCGACTTCAACCTGGCCGAGGATGGCAACGAGGCGGGGGCGGAGAAAGCGCGTGTCGGGGGGACCTTGCCGTACATGTCCCCGGAGCAAATGAAGGCATTCGGCGGCGGGCCCCGGGACCAGGTGGACGGCCGGGCCGACATCTACGCCCTCGGCGTGATAATGTTCGAGCTGCTCACACGCGCCCTGCCGTTCCCGAATTACACGGGGCCGACCCGGGCGGTCCTCGACCGGATGCAAGTCGAGCGGTCGTTGGCCCCGCCTCGACTGCGCACGCGAAACCCCGAGGTAAGTCCGGCGGTCGAGGCGATCGTCCGAAAGTGCCTGGAGCCAGCTCCGGCCGACCGGTACCAGTCGGCCGCCGACTTGCGGGACGACATCGCCCGACACCTGGCGAATCTGCCTCTCAAGCACACCCGCGAGCCGTCGCTGCGGGAGCAGATACGGAAGTGGGTCCGCCGGCACCCGCGGGTCACAGCGCCGGGCGCCGTGGCCGCGTATGCCGCGGCCCTCTTGCTCGTCGGTTCGGCCGCGGCCGTGCAGAAGTCGCTGGCCGCCCGGGCCGAGCGGCAGGACCGGGAGCGGGCGGCCGCGTACCGGCAGTTCGAGGACTTCTTGACGTTGACCGACCGAGTTCGGCAGGCAGCGGGTTCCCCCGCCGGTTCGGCCGATGTGCTCCGTCTCGGCAGCGAGGCGCTCGATCGGTACGGGGTCGCCGAATCCGGTTGGGAGGAACGCGACGAAGTCGCCCGCTTGCCTGTTTCGGAGCGCAAGCGCCTGCGGGACGAGGTCGGCGAAGTCGCCTTCCTGGCCGCGCGTGCGGCGGCGCTGTCCCGTCGCGACGCGGAGTTGGCCCAGAGGCTCAACGCACTCGCCGCGGACACGCTTGACGCGTCGGCGCGGCCGGCCGCCGAGTTCCAACGGTCCGAACTGACAGGGCTGACGAAGGGTGAGTTGGCAAAAGTCGTCGCGGACGGCGGGCGCGGCGACTTCTTGCGCGCCTGCGACCTGGCAGCCCGGGGCCGGCACAAGGAAACCCTGCCGCTGGCGACCGCGTTCGTCGCCCGCAACCCGGAGGACTTCGGTGGCTGGTACCTGAAGGCGCGCTGCCACGACGCCCTTGGGCAGTACGAGGATGGCCGGGCCGCGTACGCCGTGTGCGCGGCCCTCCGGCCCCTGTCCGCCCGGACGCTCGCCGCTCTCGGAGACCTTGCGTTCCGACACGGCAAGGACCTCGACCTGGCCCTGGGTAACTTGGACAGGGCCCTCCGCCTCGAACTCGGGCTGGCCGACGCCCGCCTCACGCGGGCTCTGGTCCTGCGCACCCTCGGCAAGTACCCGGAGGCCCTGGCCGACCTCAACGCCCTCCTGTCCGACCCGCATGCGCCTACGCGGGCGTACTTCGTCCGCGCCATGGTCCGCGAGGCGGCAGGGGACAAGGTGGGCGCAGCCGCCGACCGGGCCGAGGGCATGAAGCGCGACCCCACCGACCCCGCCAGCTTCGTCACGCGCGGGCTCGCCCGCGCCAGCCGTGAGCCGGACGCGGCCCTCGCCGACTTTCAGGCCGCGGAAAGGCTCGACCCCTTCTACCCGGATGCTCGGCTGAACCAGGCCTGGTTGCTGGGCGAAAAGTTGGACCGCACGCCGGACGCCCTGGCCGTCGTGGATCGGCTTCTGGCCCTGTACCCGGACAACCAAAACGCCCGCGGCGGCCGGGCGGTCTACCTCGCCCGGCTCGGTCGCGGGGAGGAAGCCGTTGCCGAGGCCCGCCGGCTCCTCGACGGCTCCCCGCATGCGTCCACTTATTACCAAGCCGCTTGCGTCTTCGCCGTGGTTTCGCGCTCGGACCCGGCGCACAAGTCGGAGGGCGTGCGGCTGGTGGCGACAGCCCTGCTCCGCGGGTTCGGACACGAATACGTGCTCACGGACACCGACCTGGACCCGTTAAGGGGGGACGAGAAATTCCGCCGGCTCTTCGAAGGCGTGAAAGTGATGAAAGACCTCGGCGCGACAAAGTGAGCACTGGCGGAAGCCGCCCGCGAATTCAGTTGTACATACGACCGGTCCGCAACCCCCGGACCGCCCAGACGGAGGGTGACGGACAATGAAGCGCGCCCGACTCGCCGTGGAGGCCCTCGAAGCCCGCAAGGTGCCGGCCCAGTTCGGCATCCCATGGGCCAACGGCACCGCCCTGACCGTCAGCTTTGCCCCGGACGGGACGAATGTTGACGGGTCGCGAAGTGAGCTGTTCGCTGTCATGGCCCAGTCCGGGCTCACCCCGGCCCAGTGGCAGGCCGAGATCCTGCGGGCGTTCCAGGCATGGGCCGCGCAGGCCGACTTGAATGTCGGCGTCGTCTCCGACAGCGGTGCCGCCCTTGGCACGTCCGGCCGCGAACAGGCCGACTCGCGCTTCGGCGACATCCGCATCTACGCCGCCCCGCTGTCCGGGAGCGTGCTCGCCATCACCACTCCGCCCGGCGACCTCGGCGGGACCCGGACCGGCGACATCATCCTGAACAGCAACTACTCCTTCGGGCCCGGCACCGGCCGCGACCTGTTCACCGTCTTCCTCCAGGAGGCCGGGCACTCCTTCGGGGTCGGGAACAGCGCCGACCCGACGTCCGTCATGTACGAGTTCTACCAGGGGGCTCGCACCGGGTTGAATGCCGAGGACGTGTCCCGGATCCAGGCCCTCGACGGCGCCCGGCCGGCGAGCAACTGGGAGCCGGCCACCGGGAACGACTCGACCACCGCCGCGTCCGCGCTCCTCGGCAGCGGCGCCAAGCTCACCTACGGCGATCTCGCGAGTACTTCCGACGTCGATTGGTATTCGTTTACCGGTCCGTCGAATGGGTCGGCCGTGGTCGAGCTGAAGGCCGCGGGAATCAGCCTCCTGGCCGGGCGCATTGACGTCTACAACTCGGCGATGCATCGGGTCGGCGTGGCCACCGCCACCGGTCCGGGCCAGACGCTGACCCTGAGTCTGACCGGACTTGTCCCCGGGGTGACATACTACATTCTGGTGGAGGACGCTCCCGACACCGCGTTCGCGGCCGGCGCGTACCAGCTCACGGTTACGCCGTCCCCGACCGCACCGGTCACCGTCACCCTGGCCGGGCAGGCCCCGGCCGACGACGCCCGAACGAATGACAACGCGTTGCGGGCGACAACGCTCTCGAATGTTGGTTCCAACGGGGCGACCGCGTATCGAGTATTTGCCCAGATCCGCGCGAGCGGGGACGTGGACTTCTACCGGGCTCGGTCACCGATCCCCGGGCTGAACCAAAAGAACGTGCTGACCGCCACGGTCCGGGCGTTCGCGCCGAATCTATCGCTGTCGATCGTCGTATACAACTCGCTCGGCCTGGTAGTGTCCTCGCGCGTCGAGGCGGACGGGAACGGCCTATACGCAGTCCAGGTGGACGACGCCGCGGAAGGTGTCGATTACTTGATCGCCGTCAAGTCACGGACTACCACGGCGGGGGCCTATGAGCTGCGGGCCGACTTCCGGTCGCGGGTGACCACCCCGCACCAGGTCGCGTCCGGTCAGTTGACGCTCCTGAACCCCGAGACGACTGGAACCTTAGAGGTGATCGGCAGCGCCCAGATCTACTTCCGGCTTTCCGCCCTGCAGACGCTGATCCTCGGGCCGTCGGTCATGTTCACCGTCTACGACGCCAACAATCAGGTGCGCTTCCAACTCCTGGCCCGGGCCGGGGATTCGGTGGACGGCGTGGCCCTGCTCGGCCCGGGGACGTACCGGATCGTCGTGACCGGGAACGGGTCGTTCCTGCCGTTCGTGGCCTCGTCGTTCACCCTGGAGATGGCTCTGATGACCGACCCGGTCGGCGTGACGCCGTCCGACCCGAACCAAAGCGGCACCGGGTCGTCATCGCCACCACCGTCCGGGTACAACTATTACAACGATCGCGGGTACTACACGTACGGCGAGCGGACCCCGACCACGGGCGGCGGCGTGTGAGTCGCCTTCAACCGGCGAACGCTCCCGAACCGCAAGCCTCGTCCGACCCGTATCACCCGCCGCCCGGTTGCGCTGACCGTCCCGACCGGGGCGCGTTCCACACTGACCCGGCCGCATCCAGGGCGGCTTTCCCTTTGACCCGCTTCGCGGCGCGCCCATCCTTACTACTGTCGCAATCCGCGCCCTCCTTTGGCGAATCGGAGCGTTCGCATGTACAGCCTGGTCATGTTGGCCGCCATGACGGCCGGGCCGGACTTGCCCGGACACTATCAGTCTCCGGTCACCCCGTCCAACTACGGGAACGGGTTTTGGACGGGCGGCGACTTCTTTGAGTGCTGCGCCCCAGCGCGCTACGGCTGGGTGACGTGCTGGACGAAAGGGTTTGGCTACTACCCTGGAGCTGCCCTCGGACTCGGCGAAGAGTGCGCGGCATCGCATCCCAGCTTCTACCGCCCGGCGGCCTGCTGCGGCGCGTGCGGGAGCGCGCCGGGCGGCGGGTGTGGCTGGTGTGGGTACGGGTGGAGCGTCGCCTGCCAGCCGGCGTACTACACATCCGTCATTGGCTGCCCGCCGCACTTGTCGGCCCCACCGTATGCCAACTACCGCCAGTGCAACCCCTGCTGCAATCTAAACTTCGCCTTCGACACCGGCCTGATCGGGCTCGCGCAGGGGGCCGGGTATGCCGGGTTCGGTGGGTTCGGCAACTTCGGCTACTACGGGGCCATGCCAATGCGACACCCGCCGACCACCGCCGACCTGCCGCCATTCCCGCATCCGGAATACCGAATTCCCGGGTACGTCCCGTCCGGCCCGGCGCCGATGCCGCCTTTGCCGAAAGGCCCGACCCCGCCCGCGCCACCCAAGGGGATCGAGCTCCCGCCCAAGGCCCCGGACAAGCTCCCGCCGCCCGGGCCGAAGAAGGACGAGCCGAAGAAGGATGAACCAAAGAAGACAGATGGCATCAAGACCGAGCTGCAGAGGCCGGAGCCGGCGACCGTGATCCTCTGTGTCCCGGCCGGGGCGACGGTCACGGTCGATGGAGTCGCACTGAGGTCCACCGGTCGCGAGCGAACCTTCCAGACCCCGGACCTGGAGCCCGGGCACGAGTTCGCCTACCCGGTCCGTGTGTCGTTGACCTTGAACGGCCGCGAGGAAGTCGAGACGAAGCACGTGATTGTGCGAGCCGGCGAAATCAGCCGGGCGTCGTTTGAGAGGCTCTTCGCGCTGGTCGAAGGCCCGACCGGGCGGCCGATCGCGGACGCGAAGCCGAACCGGTAACGGCCGGCTCAATACTGCAGGGCCCAGGGTTCCCCCATTTTCTTACCGCCACGACCCCGCGACGGTGCACGGGGTCGGCTCCTATCCTACTCCCCAACACGTTCACGATTGTGGGAGTAACTCGATGAAAGAAATCCGCATCGGCAACACGGTCGAGCGCTGTGTCGAGCGCTCGGACTACCCGCCGGAGCGCATCAGGCAGATCCTCGGCGGCGAGACGATCGCCGTCCTCGGATACGGCGTTCAGGGCAAGGGCCAGTCACTCAACATGCGCGACAACGGCCTCAACGTCATCGTCGGCCTGCGCGAGAACTCCAAGGGCTGGCAACAGGCGCAGGAAGACGGCTGGGTCCCGGGCAAGACGCTCTTTTCTCTCGAAGAGGCGGCCCGCCGCGGCACGATCGTCCAATACCTGCTCTCCGACGCCGGGCAGAAGGACTTCTGGCCCAAGCTGAAGCCGCTTTTGACCAAGGGGAAGGCGCTCTACTTTTCGCACGGCTTCTCGATCGTGTTCAGCGACCAGACGGGCGTGGTCCCGCCGAAGGACATCGATGTGATCCTGTGTGCCCCGAAGGGGTCGGGCACGACGGTCCGCCGGCACTTTCTCGAGGGCAAGGGGATCAACTCGAGCTGGGCCGTCTACCAGGACGCGACCGGCAAGGCGAAAGACCGCTGCCTCGCTCTCGGCATCGCGATTGGGTCCGGTTACCTCTTCGAGACCACGTTCCAGAAGGAAGTGGTCAGCGACCTGACCGGCGAGCGCGGCGTATTGATGGGGGCGATCTACGGCCTGTGGCTGGCCCAGTACGAGGTCTTGCGGGCGCACGGGCACAGCCCGCAAGAGGCCTTCAACGAGACGGTCGAGGAGGCGACGCAGAGCCTCTACCCGTTGATCGCGGAGAAGGGGATGGACTGGATGTACGCCAACTGCTCCACGACGGCGCAACGTGGAGCCCTCGACTGGTTCAAGAAATTCCGGGACGCGACGAAGCCGGTATTCGAGGCCCTGTACAAGTCGGTCGAAACCGGCGAGGAGACGCGGCGCACGCTCGAAGCGAACAGCCGCCCGGACTACCGGCAGCAACTGGAGAAGGAGCTCATGGCAATCGCCGACAGCGAGATGTGGCAGGCCGGCAAGCAGGTCCGGGGCCTGCGGCCGGAGTCCCAAGGCGGGTAGAGACTACGAAACACACGAGAGACAAGTGTAACGGGCGGCAGACAGATGCCATGGTCTGCCGCTTTTTTTGATTTTTCTTCCGCGAAAGCCGGTCGGCGCGGGAACCTGTGTGAACTCCCACCGGAGGCAGGCCATGGACCCCGACCCGGACCGCACCCAAACCCACGTCCCGATCCCGCCGGACGACTCAGCCCTGGACGCCGGCCTGGCTGTCGCGTTCGGCCCGGACGACGTCCGACGCGGCTTGCTGCAACGGCCCCCTGTGCAGGACGGCAATGCGACCGACCCTAACCCGCTCGTCCGCTCGAACTCCCCGGACCTACCCCAGGCCGATCCGGGCCGATACGAGCTGTTAGGAGAAATCGCAAGCGGCGGCATGGGCATCGTCCTGAAGGGCCGTGACCCCAACCTCCGCCGCGACCTCGCGGTCAAAGTGCTCAAGCCGGAGCTGGTCGGGAGCGAGTCGGCCGAGCAACGGTTCCTCGAGGAGGCCCGGCTGACCGGGCAGCTTCAGCACCCGGGCGTGGTCCCGATCTACGACCTGGGACGGTCCGCGGACGGCCGACCTTTTTTCGCCATGAAGCTGGTGAACGGGCGCACGCTCGCCGATCTCCTACATGAGCGCCAGGACCCGGCCACCGATCGTGGACGATTCCTCAAGGTGTTCGAGCAGATCTGTCACACGATCGCCTACGCGCACTCGATGGGAGTGATCCACCGCGATCTGAAGCCGGCCAACGTCATGGTCGGGGAATTCAGCGAAGTACAGGTCATGGACTGGGGCCTCGCCAAGGTGCTCCCCCAGGGGCGCAGCGCGGGTGAAGGGCGGACAGCCTCGGCGAGCCCTTTGCGTGACGAACCGGCGGGATCTGAACAAACCGTCGTCCATACCAGTCGTGTCGGTTCCGTCGGTTGTGAGACGGCGGCCGGGAGCGTCCTCGGGACGCCCGCGTTCATGTCCCCCGAGCAGGCCGGCGGCGAGATCGACAAGGTGGACAAGCGCGCCGACGTGTTCGGCCTTGGGGCAATGCTTTGCGTGGTCCTGACCGGCCAGCCGCCGTACGTCGCCGACTCCACCGAGGCCATCCGTGCGATGGCCATCCGGGGTGACCTGGCCGGCGCGCTCTTCCGGCTCGCCGGTTGCGGTGCGGATAGCGAACTGGTCGAGTTGTGTCAGCGGTGCCTGGATCCGGACCGCGAGGCCCGGCCGCGGGACGCGTCGGCGGTGGCCGCGGCAGTGACGGCGTACCTGGCCGGCGTCGAGGAGCGGGCCCACTGCGCCGAGGTCGATCGAGCGGCCGCCGTGGCCCGTGAGACCGAGGGGCGGAAGCGACAGCGGGCACAACGGGCCCTGGCCGGGGCCATTCTTTTGACTTTCGCCGTCGGCGCGACGGCTGGGACATGTTTCGTCACCGATCGCTCGGCTCGCTCGGCCGAACTTAACCGGGCCTGGAACGAGACCGAACGACTGATCCCGGACACCGCGAACGGTCAGCCCGCCCAGCGGCTGGCGACGACCCGGGCGGCTCTGACGGCCGCCCGCACCGCGGAGGCCCAGTTCGGCCTGGGCGTCGGCGGCGCGGACCGTCGCGACCGCGTCCGCGCGACAATTGCCCAGCTCGAGGATCAGGAACGAGATTTGCAATTGCTCATCGACCTGGAGGCGGCCTGGCTGCGGCAGGCCGAGGTGACTGCGGAGAAGCGGACGTTCGATCGCGCGCTGGCGGCCCCGGTCTACGCCGATGCGTTTCGCAACGCGGGGATAAATGTCATCAGCGAGGACCGCAACGAAGTGGCCGAGGCCGTCCGACGCCGGCCCGGGCTGCGGATTGAACTCGCCGCCGCCCTCGATGCGTGGGCGGAGATTGATCCGGACGTGGAATCCAAGAAACGGATCCGCGAGGTCGCCCGGCTGGCCGACCCCGACTCCCCGCGCGCGCGGCTCGCCGTGCTAATGGAGAAGAAAGACGGGCGTGGCATCGCCGACTTCGTCCGCGCGCTGGAGGTCCGGACGCTGCGGCCGACGGCCGCGGTCCACCTGGCCCGGCAGTTGTGGGACCACGGCACGAGTTACCCGAACCGGGCGGCCGCCCTGCTCCGGGACGTCCACAACCATCACCCGAACGACTTCTGGGTGAATTTCACCCTCGCCGAGGTCTACGCCACCACCGACCCGCCGCGGACGGAAGAGGTCATCCGGTTCTTGACCGCCGCCCTGGCCGTCCGGCCGGACGTGCCGCTCGCCTACACCATGCTCGGGAACGCGCTGATGGCCCGCGGCCGGGAGGCGGAGGCGATGGCCGCCTTCCGCCGATCCGTCAACCTGAACGGCCACTGCTTCCAGGCGCGGATGATGTTGATCCAGCACGCCGAGCCGGCCGAGCGGGCACAGTACGCCGCCGATCTGGAACAGCTCGCCCGCGAGCTACCCCAGGACATCGGCGTCCAACGGGACCTGGGCGAGATGTTCCTGCGGCAGAACCAATTCGACCGGGCGGCCGAGCAGTTCCACAAGGTCACCGCGCTCGCGCCCCGGTCGTGGCTGGCCTGGGCCTACCTGGGAGACTGCCTCGACAAGCTGGATCGGCCGGAAGAAGCGGCCGTCGCGTTCCGGGAGGCATTCCGCCTCACCCCGGGTCACGAGGTTGTCCGGAACCGGCTGCTCACTCTTCTCCACCGGACCGGGGCGGCCGGCGAAGAGCTACAGGTGTTCAAGACCTGGTACGACCGGCTCCCGGGGGGCGATTCCCAACGGACCAAGTGGGGCCCGCATTTGAAGTACCTGGAAAGGCAGGCCGACCTGGAGCAACGGCTGGCCGACTTCCGCGACGGGCGAGCCGAACCGGCCTCGGCGGGAGAAGCAATTGGCCTCGCCCGTCTATGTCAGGCGAAGAGGCTCTATCCGAACGCGGTCCAGTTCTTCACCCGGGCGTTCCAGCAAGAGCCGGCGCTTGCCGACCACCCGCAGGGGGTGGACCGCTACAACGCGGCCTGTGCCGCGGCCCGGGCGGCTGCCGAACCGGCGCCGGCCGACGTCCGGGCCAAGTTCCGAAAGCAGGCCCTTGATTGGCTCCGAGCCGATCTGGCCGCCCGCGCGTCGCGAGCGAAGTCGGACGCGGAGCGGGCAGCTCTGCGGAAGTTCCTGCGCGAGACGGTTCAGCCCGATCCGGACCTCGCCGGGGTCCGGTCGCCCTGGTCTCTGTTGCAATTGCCGTCGGATGAGCGCGTCGAATGGATGAAGTACTGGGCGGAAGTAGACGCCACGGAAAAGGCGATGCGCGCGCCCGCGGCCGCCCCGCGATCGCAAGAGGTGAAGCGGAAGCCGCCGTGGTAGGATCGTGGGAGCACTGGCTTGACGCTCATCGGCGATGCGGCGCGCGCGAAGTGACGCATCGCATGCGTTATGCTAGATTGAAGTCCGAGGAGGTTCCGAATGAGTGCCGCGTTGACTCCATCGCCCGCCGCCGTCGGACCCGACGACCTGCTCCGCATGCCGGACCAGGGGCGGGGGTTCGAACTCGTCGATGGCGAACTGAAGGAGTTGAACGTGGGCTTCCTTTCCAGCTTCGTCGCCGGCGAAATCTACGGCCAGATCCGCGATTTCGTCAGGCCGCGTCGCCTCGGCTGGGTATCGCCTGAAGGTACATCGTTCCGCTGCTTTCCTGACGACGAGAACCGAGTCCGCCGCGCCGACACTGCGTATCACTTTCTCAACCGGGTCACTGCCGAGCAAGCGCGAGCCGAGGGCCATTGCACGGTTGTCCCCGACTTGGTTGTTGAAGTCGTCTCGCCAAACGACCTGGCGGATGAAGTCAATGCCAAGCTCATTGAATGGCTCGACGCCGGGGCTCAACTGGTCTGGATCGTTTATCCACTTCAGCAAACCGTGCACGCCCACTGGGCCGACGGGACCGTCGGTCGTTTTCGCGGCGCAGACACTTTGACGGGTGACCCGGTGCTACCTGACTTCCGTGTGCCGGTCGCCGACCTGTTCCGCTTGCCGAGCGCTGTGAGCTGAATAGAGTCGTGGTCACTCGTCCGCCGCGTGTGGAACCTCAACGTACCCGGCCATGTCGCCCGACGCCACCTGCTGGACGCTCATCCGCGACGCGGCCGGCGGCGACCCGGCCGCCCGCGAGCGGTTCGCCCGCGTCTACCTGCCCGTCGTGAAGGCCTACATCACCGCCCGCTGGCGGGACAACGGGCGGGAGGTGGACGACGCGGCACAGGATGTATTTGTCGAGTGCTTCAAGGCCGGCGGCCTGCTCGAAAAGGCCGCGGCCGACCGGCCGGGCGGGTTTCGCGCATTCCTCCTCGGGGCGGTCCGCAACGTCGCCCACCGGCATGAGACTCCGCGGCGGCCCGTCCATCCACTTCCGGACGGCTTGCCGGCCGACGACACCGGGCCGGACCAGGCGTTCGACCGGGCCTGGGCCCGGGCCCTCTTGCGGGAGGCCGCCGCAGTCCAGCAGACGTCCGCCGTGCGATGCGGGGCCGCGGCCGTCCGGCGCGTGCAGCTCTTGCGGCTGCGGTTCCACGACGGGTTGCCGATCCGGGAAATCGCCAAGCTCTGGGGCGAGGACGCGGCCAAGCTGCACCACGACTACGCAACCGCCCGCGACGAGTTCCGGGCGGCGCTGCGCGAGGTAATCGCGTTTCACCATCCCGGGGCGCCGAGCGGCGAGCTGGATCGACTCGCGGCCGAGTTGTTTGCGCTCGTCGGTTGAGGGAAACTGGGATGTTCCGGCGGGCCGGTCCGTACCGGGGACGAGGAACGCCTCGCGGGACGGACCGGTCGTTCAGCGCGGACGGGCTACTGCTTTGGCGGGGCCGCTCGCGGCGGGAACGCTCCGGCCGGCGGGGGTGCCGGGGCGAAGCCGCCGGGGATGCCCGGAACGCCGGGTAATCCCCCAGTGGCGACCGCATGTTGGTTGAGCATCTTGCGGACGACGATGTCCGGCATCGGGAACGCCTTGCCCGTCAAGTCGTCCCACGCCTTCTGCTGCTCCTTCGTCAGTCCCTCCAGTAACTTCGTCATGGCCCCGGTATAGGCCTCGGCCGCTGTCTCCTGATCACCGATCCGGATGCGGTCCCAGGCCGCGTCCACCGCCTGCGTCAACTCCTTCTCCTGCTCGGGCGTGTACTTCAGGGCCGCCTTGACGTCGTCCCGCAGGAAGGCGCCCGGCCCCTTGGCCTGCAATGCGATCTGTCGCAATCGCCTGGCCTGGTCGAGCTTGAGCACCTTGGTCTGGATTGCGACCGCGGTCTCGGTGGGAAGTTTCATGATCTGCATCCGGGCCCGCTCCCTCGCCTCCGCCGCCGCTCGCGGATCGTTGGCCCCGTTCGCCTGGCGCATCGATTTCAACAGCTCCGTGGCGCGCGTCTCGTCCGCGTCGAGCAGGCGGTCGATCTCGTCCCGCTGCTCCGCGGACAGCTTCAGCTCGAGCCAGACCCGCGGGTGGAACAATGCCGAGTCGGCCAGGGACTCGTCGATGGCCTTCGGTGTATCGCCGCCCTTGGCGGCGGCCGGCTTGTCCGGGGCGGGCTTACCCGGCGCGGCCTGGCCGCGGTACGCGGTCGCGGTAAGCACCAGGGCTCCGACCAGCACCAGCACGGTTGCGGCCGGGCGCAGATTCGTGAGCAGCATGTTTGTCAACACTCCGTGTGCGAGGGCGGCGACGGCCGGGGAGACCCCCCGACCCGTGGCCGCCGAGACGGTAGACTTGAGCAAAGCCGCCGGGACAGCCACGACCAGCGCGGCGGGCACAGCCACCCCGCGACGGCGGAGTCGCCCGGCCAGGAGCCGTCGGCCGCGGGACAGGTGCCCGGCCAGCGTACCTTCCGGCACCCCGAGTCGGTCGGCCGCCTCGCGGTAGCTCAATCCCTCCAGGTCGCAGAGGACGATCGCCCGCTGGTACCGGGCCGGGAGGGCGCGGAGCGCTTCGTCCACCGCGGCGCCCGAGTCGTCGCAGGCTCCGGCTGGGTGCCCGGGCAGGTCGTCCGGGAGCGGGGCCTCGCGGGCGCGGCGGCGGGCGGCGGTGGTCCGGGCTTTCATGGCAGTTCGGTACGCGACCCCGTACAGCCACGGGCCGAGCAGCCGCGGCCGGACGGTGCGAGCCTTTCGGACGAGGACAAGGAAGGTGGCCTGGAAGGCGTCGTCGGCATCGGCGACATTCCCGGTGACCC
>DATFWZ010000347.1:0-7307 GCA_035258765.1 Gemmataceae bacterium | reverse complement strand
AAATTGTTTCCGGAGCCCCGTTCACGGGGCTTCTCCGTGTTCCGGCTTTAGCCGTACATTGCTTTTTCTCTCCCCCTGGCATTCCCCTTGCACTCCGTCGCCGACCCAAGCGCTTCATTAGCCGCCGCACCCAACCGCCCGTACCCTGTCCGTCGGTAGCCCACGCCCCGGAACCCTCGCGAAACACCAACCGCCCGATCCCCGTTCCGACTCATGTGCAAGGAGCACGACCATGAGGTACCGCCCGGTCCTGGCGGCCGGACTGCTCGCCGGTTGCCTGATCCTCTTGACCGGCCCCTCCCCGGGGCAGGACGCCGCGTCCAAGCTCGTGTTGCTCAACGTCGGCGCCGGCCAGCTCCCGCCGGACACCGCCCAGGAGAACAAGAGCAAGCTCGAAACCGTCACCGACGTCAAGGACATCGGCCCCAAGGCCCTCAAAGTCACCTTCTCGCCCGGCGACGCGTTCGGCAGCCGGGGGGGACTCAACCAGAATTGGAAGAAATTCGCCGCGCTGCGCTTCGACGCCTTCAACCCGGGCAAAGACCCCGTTGACCTGGAGCTAAACGTCTCCCACGCCCGCACTACTGGCTACCAGACCCGCGTCGTCTTCCCGATCAAGCTCAAGCCGGGCAAGACGGAGGTCAAAATCGGCATCGACGAGATGACCAACGTCAACGGCTCGGCCCCGGACCTGGCCAAGGTCCAGCGGTGGAACATCAGCGACCCCGGCAACAAGGGCCCGACGCTCTACTTCGGCGACATCTACCTCGAGGGGGGCGATGCGGCGTCCGGGGCCCCGGCGGCTGGTGGCGGTGGCGGCGCCGCGATGCCCGCGATCGGACCGCTCATCCCAGCGGGGGGGATCCGCATCAAGGGCAAGGTCGGCACCGTGGATGTCGATCTGACGATCACGCCGCTCGAGCCGCCGAAATCCAGCAACCCACCCGCGACCCGCGTCCCAGTGAAGGGCGATCCAGCCCGGCTGGAGCGGATCAGGGCTGCGAAGATGCCCCCGGTCACCGCCCCGATCTCGTTCGACACCCCAGAGGCCGACGCCGTGATGTCCGCCCTCGAGGTGTTCCCGCCGGACAACCCGTTCAACCTCGTCGTCGAGGATTGGCCGCTCCACCCCGCGTCGAAGCAGATCGTCGCGGGCATCGGGGCCGACAAGCCGCTGCGCTACAACCCCGACATGGGATTCGTCCTGGTCCCGCCCGACTTCAAGAAGGTGGACGTGAAGGTGGTCGAGTACCCGCACGAGTCCGACAAGGGGCCGTTCCCGGTCCCGGATAACGTCCCCATCGAGGGCTGGCCGGTGGGCTACAAGGACAAGAAAGTTACCCTCGAGGATGTCCAGCGAAATGTGTTGAAGGAGGAGGCCGACCGGCATGGGATCGTCCTCGACCCGACCAGCCGGATGCTCTACGAGTTCTTCCAGCTCCGCCGGACTGACGGCGGGTGGGAGGCGGCGCAGGCGTCGGTGTTCGACTTGAAGTCGAACAAGCTGCGGGCCGACGGGTGGACCTCGGCCGACGCCGCCGGGCTGCCGATCCTGCCCGCGGTCGTCCGGCACGACGAGCTGAAGCGCGGGGCGGTCGAGCACGCCCTCCGCGTGACCGTCCGGAAGACGCGGCGGGCGTACGTCTACCCGGCCACGCACTACGCCAGCCGCCTGGAGGACGAGAACCTGCCGCGAATGGGCGAGCGGCTACGGCTGCGGAAGGACTTCGACGTGTCCGGGTTCTCACCCGAAGCGCAGGCGATCCTGAATGCACTCAAGAAGTACGGCATGTTCGTGGCCGACAACGGGATCGAGTGGGCGATCTCCTGCACACCCGACCCGCGGATCCCGGTCCTGCACGACGAGTTCCGCAAGGTGAAAGGGTCGGACTTCGAGGTCGTGGTCCCGCCCCCGGGCTACAAGCCGCCGGAGTAAGTCCGTTGAGCACACGTCGTGCGTGCTCTGGCTGGTTCGGGGATTTCATTGCAAGGCTGACATCTGCAGGCCGGGTGTGCGCGCGGATTTGGCAACCTGATTGGCAACCTGATCCCGTACTCACATGGTGGACAGCAGTTGCGGAATGCGTCCCACACTGCCAAAGTTGGCCAGGTGGCCAAAATACGCCAAAAGTGTCCCGCGTTTCATCCAGGAGCACGCGAGACGCGTGCTCTCCGACACACTCACATTCCGATGCACGTTGCATCGTAGAGCACGCGTGTCCCGTGCTCGGCGCACATCGGGGGAACTGTGGGGACGCCGAAAAACCTCCCCCGATGTCGCTCCTGGCTGTCTCCCCAAAGTTCTCGGTCTCTCGCCGTCGCTCCGCCCGCCATTTCTTCGCGCCGTTCATCTTCTTCCTTCCCGCTAACTGAAAGTTCGTATATTCATCACAGTTCACCGCCGCTGCCAAACTCCGATCCGGCTCATGATGCTCACTCCCTTGAGCCGCGCCGGACCCGATTTCCCTCGACTCCCACACGAGCCCGATCCGGCCCCGGGCCGGAGATGCCGTGATGTCCGTGCTTCGGCAACTGAAGGACCGGCACCGCCAGCCGGAGGTCATGGACCAGCCGGGCCTCGATGCGGGCGGACACCAACAGGCCCTCGACGCGCTCGCCCGGATCAACTGGATCAGCGCCAGCTCGCTCATGCTCTGGCCGCCGATCCGCCGGCTGTGCCGTGAGCGGTTGCAAGCCGGAGACGGCCGGCCGGTTCGCGTCCTCGATGTCGCCTCCGGTGGCGGTGACATTGCAATCCGAATGTGGCGGCGGGCCCGCCGGAAGGGTATTGCCCTGGAGGTGGCCGGGTGCGACTTCAGCCCGTTCGCTCTCGAGCACGCCCGGAAGCGGGCCGCGGCGCGGCGGGCGGACGTGTCGTTCTTCACCCGCGACGTGATCGCGGAACCGATCCCGGCAGGGTACGACGTGGTGACCTGCTCACTCTTTCTGCACCACCTGGACGAGGCCGACGCGGTGTCGGTGCTCGCGAAGATGCGCGACGCGGCGGGCCAAATGGTCCTGGTCAACGACCTGAACCGGTCGAAGGCCGGCTGGCTGGCCGCGTACTTCGGTTCGCGGGCCCTGACCCGGTCGCCGGTCGTACACGTGGACGCCCTCCTCTCGGTGGAAGCGGCGTTCACGCCGGCCGAGGCGCTGGAGCTGGCCCGGCGAGCGGGGATGGCCGAGGCCGAGGTGCGGAGCAGATTCCCCTTCCGGTACCTGCTGTCGTGGAGACGGACGTGAACGTCGGCCCCACGCTCGCCCCCGAGCAGTCCGGCCGCAGGCTATGGGATTGCAGCGTCGTCGGCGCGGGCCCGGCCGGGGCGATGGCGGCCCGAGAAATGGCCCGCCGCGGGGCGTCAGTCCTGCTGATCGATCGATCGCCATTCCCGCGTTACAAGGTGTGCGGCGGCTGCCTGAACCCGCGATCGCTTCGACTACTCGAGAAATCCGGCCTCGGCCAGCTGACCGCCGACCTGGGCGGCGTGCCACTGACGCGATTCCGATTGGCCGCCCGCGGACGCCATGCGGACGTTGCGCTCCCGACCGGGTCGGGCGTTTCGCGCGAGGCGCTAGACGCGGCCTTGGTCCGCGAAGCGGTGGCCGCGGGCGCGGCGTTCCTCCCCGCCACGACCGCGACTGTGCTACCCTTGTCCAGCTTAGCCGACCGGCGCGGGCTGCGCCTGCGGCACGCCGGCCGCGACCACAGCGTCGAATGCCGGGTCGTCCTGGCGGCGAACGGCCTCGGAGGGAAGCTCGGCGACTGGCACCAAACAACCGACGACGCCCCGGAGTGGGAGCCAGGATCGCGAGTCGGCGCCGGCGTAATGGTCTCGAGTTGCCCGCCCGGGTATGAACCGCACGTCATCTACATGGCGTGCGCGGCCGACGGGTACGTCGGTGCGGCGCAGGTCGAGGCTGGTCGTCTGGACGTAGCCGCGGCCCTCGACCCGCAGGCCGTGAAGCGGGCCGGTGGCCCGGGTGAGTTGGCCGTCGCGATCCTCGATCAGGCTGGATTCCCGCCGATCCCGGGCCTCGCCCAAATGCCGTGGAAGGGAACGCCGCACCTGACGCGGCAAGCACCGCGGCTGGGCGGGGAGCGGCTGTTCGTCCTCGGCGACGCGGCCGGCTACGTCGAGCCGTTCACCGGGGAAGGGATGGCCTGGGCCCTGACCGGGGCGTCGCTGGTGGCCCCGCTCGCCCTTCGGGGCGCGAGGCACTGGGACGCCGAATTGCTCGTCCGCTGGCGGGCCGCGTACCACCGCACGGTCACGCGCCGCCAGATCGTCTGCCGGGCGACTGCCGGCGTGCTCCGCCGCCCGACCGCGACCCGGGCCATGGTCCAGGTTCTGGGTCTGACGCCCTGGGTGGCCCGCCCGTTGTTCCGCATCATGTACCGCGACTAGGAGAGGTCACGATGAGCCTTGCGATCCGGGGACTGGGCACGGCCTTACCCCACACTCGCCTTGTGCAGGGCGAGGCGGCCCAGGCGGCCAAGCTGTTCTGCGCCGAGGACGACGACCAGGGCCGCCTGCTCGAGGTCCTCTACCGGCAGACGGAGATCGAGACGCGTCACGTGGTGTTCCAGGCGGAAAAGGTGCATGCCGCCGTTCAGGGCGGCCAGCCCGACTCGGTCTTCATGCCGAACGGCAGGCAGGATCGCGGGCCGACGACCTCGCAGCGGATGGAGCGGTACAACAAGGAGGCATTGCCGCTCGCCGTCGAGGCGTCGCGCAAGGCCCTCGCCGAGTCCGGGCTCAAGCCAACCGACATCACGCACCTAGTGACGGTGTCGTGCACCGGCTTCGCGGCCCCGGGGGTGGACGTCGGCCTGATGACGACGCTCAAGCTCCCGCCGACCGCACAGCGGACAAACGTCGGCTTCATGGGCTGCCACGGGGCGATCAACGGGCTCCGGGCCGCCGCCGCGTACACCGGGTCCGACCCACACGCCCGCGTGCTCGTGTGCGCCGTCGAGCTGTGTAGCCTGCACTATTACTACGGCTGGAACCCGAAAAAGATGGTCGGCAACGCCCTCTTCGGCGACGGGGCCGCGGCCGTTGTCGGGGTGCCAGCGACCGACGCCAGGCCGACGGACTGGCGCGTCGTCGCGGGCGGGTCGTGTCTGTTCGACGACTCCGAACACGCCATGACCTGGCACGTGGGCGACCACGGGTTCGACATGGTACTGTCAACCAAGGTGCCGAATCTGATCGCCCGCAACCTGCGGCCGTGGGTCGAGAGCTGGCTGGGGCGAAACGGGCTGACGATCCAGGACGTCGGCTCGTGGGCGGTCCACCCGGGCGGGCCGCGAATCCTCACATCGGTGGAGGAGACCCTGGGCCTCCCGAGCGGCGCCACCGACGTGTCGCGGCGGGTGCTGGCCGCGCACGGAAACATGTCGAGCCCGACCGTCTTATTCATCCTCAACGAGCTGCGAAAGGCCAACGCCCCGCGGCCGTGCGTGGCCGTCGGCTTTGGCCCCGGCCTGGTCGCGGAGGGGCTGATCTTGCGGTGAGGCCTCCAGCTGAAGCACCCCGGAGTTGACGGCAGGTTGCCAGCCGCGCGTATCAGGTGAGGCGGAGCCCGACGCGCGAAGCGAGGGCGACGCCGAACCCGCGGGCGGCTCGCCCGGCGCCCGGCCGGCCTCGCCCGCGCTTCGCGCGTCGGGCTCCGCCCGCACGCGAACCCCTCTCAAGCCTGTCCTGAATCGGGCGGAGAGTGCGCTAGACAATTCGAATTGTAAGTTGCGGGTAATCCGTTCGTCCGTTACGCTACACGCACAACGCGCCACCGGCCCGCCGGCTCACAGCCCGTCCCCGGATATCCCCCTTCGGCACGTCCACCATCTCCATTCCGCACCCCCGCGGGCAGAGGCCCTGCCATGCTGCGCCGAAGGTCGCGCCGGCACCCGTTTGATTTGGTTCCCGCTGCCCGCCCGATCCTCCGGGCGCGCCGCACGATCCGCATCGAGCCGCTCGAAGAGCGTGCCGTCCCCGCGATCGTCCCGTTCGACGCCCTCGCCGTCGATAGGAGCAGCTATGACTCCTCGACCATCCTCGTCCGACTTCAACCGGGCCCGATTGACCCCAACGCGCTGGGCATCCCCGGGGCAGTCGGCGCCCGCCCGCTCGCGCTCGTTCCCGGACTGTGGCAAATAGAACTCGGCGCCGGTAGCTCGGCCGCCACCGCCTTGACAGTGTCGCAGGCGAGTCCGGTCGTCCAGTTCGCGTCGTTCAACTACCGGCTCCGCCTCAGCCAGATCCCGAACGACCCCGGCTTTGCCGACCAGTGGGGGTTGAACAACACCGGCCAGACGGGCGGCACACCGGACGCCGACATCGACGCCCCGGAAGCGTGGGACATCTTCACGGGGTCGTCTTCAACGATCGTCGCCGTCATCGACACCGGGGTCGATTACAACCACCCCGACCTCGCGGCAAATATGTGGACCAACCCGGGCGAGATCCCGGGCAACGGGATCGACGACGACGGCAACGGCTACGTCGATGACGTCCACGGCTACGACTTCGTCAACAACGACGGCGACCCGATGGACGACCACAACCACGGCACACACGTGGCCGGGATCATCGGCGCGGTCGGAAACAACAACCTCGGGGTCACCGGCATCAACTGGAACGTCCGGATCATGGCGGTCAAGTGCTTTGACTCCTCCGGCAACGGCACGGTCGCGAACGCCATCCTCGGGCTGAACTACGCGGTCCAAATGGGCGCCAAGATCTCGAACAACAGCTACGGGAGTGCCGAGCCCGACCCGGCCGACCCGCTGTTCGAGGAGGCCATTCGAAACGCCGCGAACGTCGGCCACATCTTCGTCGCCGCAGCCGGCAACAATTCGAGCAACAACGACCTGACCGGCCACTTCCCGTCCGGATTTGACTCGGACAACATCGTCTCGGTCGCCGCGACAGACGCGAACGACCAGCTCGCCTTCTTCTCTGACTACGGGCCGACGACCGTGGATCTGGCCGCCCCCGGCGTGGACATTCTGAGCACGCTGCCGCACGGCCAGTACGGGACGTACAGCGGGACGTCGATGGCCACCCCGCAAGTAACCGGAGTGGTCGCCCTGGTCCGCGGGCTGCACCCGGACTGGACGTACCGCCAGGTGATCGACCAGGTACTCAACTCTGTCGATTATGTCCCCGGCCTGGAGGGCCGCGTGGCGACCAGCGGCCGGTTGAACGCGGCCCGGGCCCTCTTCGACGTGGACGGCCCCCGGGTCGTCTCGACCGACCCGGCTGGTCAGGTCGGCGGCGTGGTCAGCCGCGTCCGAGTGTTCT
>DATFWZ010000346.1:0-3244 GCA_035258765.1 Gemmataceae bacterium | reverse complement strand
AAACCCGCCGACGGCGGCCCGGCCTTTCGGGTCGATCCCGATGACGTGGACGGGGATCATGACCCGCTCGCGGCTCGGCCCGACTTCGTAGATGACGATCCCAAACACCTCGATGGTGGGGGTCATCGCCTCGATGTGCTCGGCGGTCGGCGAGTTGTTGATCTTCGCCAGCATCAGGTCGGTATCCATCGGGAAGCCGGCGTGGCTCGGCGACTCGATGATCACGTCCGAGAGGAGCCCGTGGAACCGGTCCTTCAGCTTGGTGCTGAAGCCGGCCATGACGCTGTTGACGACGACGAGCGTCGCCACCCCGAGCATCACGCTCACGATGCAGACGAACGCCAGGAAGCGAGTCCGGAGGTAGCGCCAGCACAGGAGGGCTTTGTACATGGGTCATCCTTGACCGTTGGGCCGCGAAACGGCAAGCCGGCTATTCGGCCTCAGGTCGCAATAGCGGGAACAGGATCACATCTCGGATCGTCTGCGTATTGGTCAACAGCATGACCAGTCGGTCGATGCCGATGCCCAGCCCGCCGGCCGGGGGCATCCCGTGCCGCTGGGCCCGGATGAAGTCGTGGTCCATCTTGGCCATCGAGTCGTCCTCGGGAAGCCCGGCGAGCTGGCGGCGAAACGTCGCTTCCTGCGTGACCGGGTCGTTCAGCTCCGTGTACGCGTTCGCCAGCTCCATTCCACGAACGTACAACTCGAACCGCTCCGCCACGGCTGCGTTCCCCGACTGCCGCTTCGTGAGCGGGCACAGCCCCGCCGGGTAGTCGTGGACGAACACGGGACCGACCAGCTTCTCCTCGACAACGTGCTCGAACAGGTTGTGGACGAGGACCTCGTGCTCCTTGCCCTGCGTCGGGAGTTGGTGCTTCTGGGCGGCGGCGAGGACGGCCGCGGGGTCGAACATCGAGCAGCCGACGTACTCCTGGAACAGGTCGCAATACCGGGCCCGCTGCCAGGGGGGGTTGAAGTCCACGGTCTGGTCCGCCCACGGCCGCACCCGACCGCCGCCGATCGCGTCCACGCAGGCGACGATCAGCCCCTCGGTCAGGTCCATCATCGACCGGTAGTCGCCGTACGCCTGGTACAGCTCCAACATCGTGAACTCGGGGTTGTGCTTGCGGCTGATCCCCTCGTTCCGGAAGACGCGGCCGATCTCGTACACCTTTTCAATTCCGCCCACGAGCAACCGCTTCAGGTGCAGTTCCAGGGCGATCCGCAGGAACAGGTCGATGTCGAGGGCGTTGTGGTGGGTGACGAACGGCCGGGCCGCTGCCCCGCCGGCAATGGAATGGAGTGTCGGCGTCTCGACCTCCATGTAGCCGCGCTCGTCCAGGTAGTTCCGCATCGTCCGGACGATCTTGACGCGCTGCTTGGCGCGCTCGAGCGTCTGCGGGTTGTAGATCAGGTCGAGGTAGCGGTGCCGGAGGCGGTACTCCTCGTCGTGCATCCCGTAAAAGTTCGACGGGGGCGGCTCGAGCGCCTTGGTCAGGAATGTCAGGCCGTCCGCAAAGACCGTCGGCTCGCCCATCTTTGTGCGGCCGAACGTCCCGTCCACGCCGATCAGGTCGCCGAGATCCAATTCCTGAGCCAAAGCCCAGCCGGTCTCCCCGACCCCCTGTGGGCGGATCATCACTTGGACCTGGCTCGTGAGACCGGACACCTCCCCCGCCTCCCGCTTGCCGGCGACCTCCTTGGTCTGTCGCGTCGTCGGCCGGCCGGACGAGTCCCAGACGTCGAGGAAGTGCATCTTGCCCTTCACGCGCCGGCCGACGACCCGGCCCGCGATCCGCACCCGCGGACGCTCGGCCTCCGGCAGGTCGGCCGGCAGCGTGAGGACGTGGTCGATGGACGTGTGGCCGTCGAAGCGCCCCCCCCAGGGGTCGATGCCCAGCGCCTCGATCCGGCGGAGCTTCTCCACGCGGCTCGCGTGCGCGTCGCCGGCGGTATCGGGGTCGGGGGTCGTCGAGTCGGAAGACACGGTGGCTCGCGGGGTTCGGGTGTGCGTCGAGGTGTGAGCCCGGGGAAGAACGGCGATTGTAGCGGGGGCGGAAAGGCTGTCAATTGCAGCCGCGCTTGCGTCATTTCTTCCATGCCGTCCGGAAGAACCGCGCCCAATTGCCGTGCATGATGTTCCTCACGTCCGCATCCGCATAGCCGCGCCGCCGCAACAATTCCGGGACCCGTTGAACGTCCGCGATCGTGTCCAAGTCGTACGGCGTCTGCTCGGTGCCGAAGCCGCCGTCGAGGTCGGTGCCGATCGCGGCGTGGTGGGCGTTCCCGGCGAGCTGGCAGACCCGGTCGATATGATCGACATACGTCGCCAGGGAAACGTTCGCCTCTTTCGGCTGAGTTTTCCCCCGCTCCCAGTTCGGGTAGAGCATCCAGGCATCGAGCGCCGAGCCGATCACCGCCCCGCGAGCGATCAGTCTCTTGATCTGCTCGTCCGTGAGCTGTCGCTGCTGGGGCACCAGGGCCCGGCAGTTGTGGTGACTCGCAAGTACCGGGCCGCCGTAGTTGTCGAGCGCCTCGTCGAAGCACTGGTCGGAGAGGTGGGTGACGTCGAGGATCATCCCGACCCGTTCCATCTCCTTGAGCAGCGGCTTGCCCGGCGGGAACAGGCCGCCGACGGTGCCGGTCCCGTGGGCGTAGGGGCTGACCCCGTAATGGGCCGGGCCAATGATCCGTAGCCCCGCGTGATACCACTCCTCGACCTGGTGCGGCGACAGCACCGGGTCTGCCCCCTCCATGCTGAGAATGAACCCGAGCGGCTCACGCGACTCGCCCGTCTGCCAGGCGGTCATGTGCCGGTCGAGCTCGACCGCGGTCCGGATCCACGTCAGGTGGCCGGCCTTCTCCAGGGCCTGGTAGTAGGCCATCTGGCCGATCGCGCAAGCGTACGCCGCGTCCATCGACGCGAACCGCTGGATCGGCGGCTTCAGACTCGGCCGGAAGAGGCGAGCGAGGAGTGTCGCGATGAAGATGCCGACCTTCGCCTTACGAAGCTCGGGAAATGACACGGTCCCCCGCCCGCGGGCCTTGAAGTCCACCTCCGGTTCCGCGAGCTCGCGCTTGCGAACTTCTTTCACCGGGAGCAGCAGGTCGCGATTCCAGTCGAGTGCGTTCCAGGCCAGGTCGAGGTGCGCGTCGAAGACCAGCATGGCGGGGCTCGCGGGGCGGGATTCGGCCAGTGTATCAGCGGCGGATGGAAAACGAACCCGCCGGCCTTGCCGGCGGG
>DATFWZ010000345.1:0-13149 GCA_035258765.1 Gemmataceae bacterium | reverse complement strand
GAAGGACAAGCCGGGCATCACGGGCGTTGACCTGGTCGAATTGGACAACACGGTCGAGCTGAACCTGTGGACGGATGCGAACGCGTCGTTCGTCGCCCCGGGCACCGACCCGGCGGGCCCCATGAAGAAACCGGTCGACGCGAAGAAGGACGGCCCCCCGCCCGAGAAGCGGCTGCTCCAGGTTCGCACGAACGGCCCCTTCCGCTACGACCCGACCCGCGAGGTAGCGCACTTCGAGCGGCCGCCCGTCCCGCGACCGGGCCTGGTCGAGGACCAACACGTCACGGTGACCCGCGCCGGCCGGACCGTCGGCCAGGACATGCTCGATTGCGAAGTCCTCGACGTGCAGTTCGTGCGTAAGCCGCCGCCCACACCACCGAAAGACGGCCTCCCACCGAAGCCCGCCCCGCCGCCGGATGCCAAAAAGGACGCGACCGCGGGCGACGGCGACCTATCCATCAAGTCCATTCGCGCGACGGGCGAGACGGTCGTCATCACGTCTGACTCCGAACTTTTGCACGCGACCGGCGTCGAGATGGTCCACGACGCGGAATCCCGAACGACCGTCCTCAAGGGTGACGCCCGACAGCCGGTCCAGGCGGTGAAGGACGGCAACCTCCTCCGCGGTAGTGAACTGCATTTGTTCGGCGACGGTCAAGAGGTCTCGCAGGCCCACGTCCTCGGCGCCGGGTCCTTTGGGTTCGGCGACATCGACGCGAAGTCGGGGGAGTACCAGAAGCTCGCGACCTGGACCGACCGCCTTGTCTACACGAAACAGACCGAGAAAGACAAACCACCGGTCGAGATCCTCACCTTCCTCGGGAAGGACGGCGGCAAGGCGGTGTTCAAGGACACGTCGTCGGGCGAGCTCAAGACGGTCGAGGCGCATCAGCTCAAAGTGTGGCTCGCACCGAAGGACTCTCCGAAAGACGGCAAAACAATTGCCCCAAACAAGGAGGGTCCGAAGAAGGAGCAGGCGAAACAAGAGGTGAAGAAGGGCGAGAAAAAAAAGGACAAGGACGCCGGCAAGCTGGACGCGACGAAGTCGGCCAAGCCCCTGCGGATGGAGGCGGTCGGCGAGGTCCGCAGTACGTCCCCCGAAGTCATCGTCAAGCACACGGACTACTTGAATGTCTGGTTCCAGGACGTCCCCAAGCTGGTGAAACCTCCCAAAACCGATCCGAAGGACGCCGCCGGAAAGGCGACATCCGAACTGCCGCCGCCGCGAGAGGTCGGCAAGGAGACCGCGAAGGTCATTCCTGAGCCCGGACCGCAGCCGCACGAGTTGCCGCGGAAGGACCCGGACGGCAAGGACGTCGCGGCGAAGAAGGACGAGTCGGCCAAGAAGCCGATGGTGGTGGTCGCCCGGACGATCGAGGTCTGGGTGAACCGGGACCCGCAGGGGCAGAATGAAGTGGACCGCGTCCGCGCCGACGGCGAGGTGGAAGTCCACCAGGACCCGGCCCGCGAGGACGAGCTCGGGACCGACATCGCCGGCCAGACCGTGGACATGAAGACGTACCCCGAGGGCAACCATCTCGCCGTCACCGGCGACGCGACCGACCGCTCCAAGCCCAAATGGGGCATTGTCAAGTACGACAAGTTGACGCTCTTCGGCTTCGACATTGTCATCGACCAGCGGTCGAACTCGGCCCGGGTCCGGGGTGAGGGGAGCATGGAGGTGCTCACCGCGAGCGACATGGAGGGAAAGCCGCTCGACAAGCCGACGACCATGTACGTCAACTGGAGCCACAAGATGGACTTCCTGGGGCCGGACAAGCTGATCTACTACCACGGCGACGTGCACGCGTACCAGGAGGCCTCGAAGCTCAAGTGCCAGTGGATGCAAGTGGTGCTCGACAGGCCGGTGTTCCTCAGTCAGGCCGCCAACCCGAAAACGCCACCGAAGGCGAAGGCCCCGGGGGGCAAGAAGGCCGGGGACAAGAAGGCTGAGGACGATTCGCCGAAGATCGACATGGTCATCTGTCACAACACGCCCATGGACGAGGACGCGCCCCGCCAGAAGACGTATCAGCCGGTGACCGTGATCGAGGAGGTGAAGGAGAATGGCAAGCTGATCCGGTGGCAGGGCATTGCGGCGGAGGACGTCCAGGCGGTCAACACCCCGAGTCAGGACCCCAAGGAGAAGACGCGGCATGACATCACCGCCGTCGCCACCAACATCCACCCCGGCATGACCCGAATCTGGCAGCCGGGGCCGAAGGACGCCGTCGCCGAGAACACTCCGGTGAAGGAAGGGCCGAAGAAGGACGTCGCACCGAAGAAAGACACGCCGCCACGCAAGAAGGGCGAGCTGGGCCCGGACGAGGAGATGAAGCTGACCATCGTCCATTTCGGCGGGAAGATGATCGCCAACGACTTCCGGAAGCGGGCCAAATTCTGGACCAATGTCCGCGCCGTTCACCTGGCGGCCGAGACGCCGAACGTCCCGGTGGACGTCCGGGAGGGCGAGATCCCGGTCGGGGCCGTCTACCTGGAGGCCCAGGACTGGCTCGACGTGTTCACGACCCCCCAGCGCGAGAAGGACAAGGACGGCAAGGAAGTGGACAAGGCCTACCAGGAGATGATCGCCAAGGGCAACGTCCACGTCCGCAAGCAGGGGGAGTTTTTCGGCGACGCCGACCAGGTAATGTACAGCGAGCTTAAGGGCACGCTGACCCTCAAGGGGACGGACCAGAACCCGGCGGTGGTGACCCGGTTCCGCGGCCAGGGGATCGCCGGCCGACCGGAATCGGCGGCGACCATCATCTATTTCGTGAAGACCAAGACGTTCCAGTTCTCCAACGCGACGGGCCTGTCCAACTGAGCGGCGTGGGCCAGCAAACCGGGAGCGTGCTTTGGCGAACCGGGAGCGTGAGCGACCGGAGGAAGGCCCTCCGGTCGCTCACGCTCCCGGTTCGCCAAGCTTCGTCCTCCGGTCGCTCACGCTCCCGGTTCGCCAAAGCACGCCCTGCTCGCCCGCCAATTAAAAAATGCGGTGAGCGGGCAATACGAACCGGTCATAATGGCTGTAACGGTCCGGCTGGCCGGGCGGCCGGCGAACCGCGCGGGTCGGGCCGACAACAACCAGCGAGACTTGGCGAATTACCGATGGGAGTCAAGATCCCGGGGATGGCGCGGTGATGGACGAGGTGCTCGGCCTGAATCTCATCCACCTGTTCACGTTCTACCTCGCCGCTGCGTTCGCCCTGAGCACCTGGCGGCGGCTGCGGCAGTACCACGACGTCGCGCAGCTCGCGGTGGCCGCCCCAGGCCGGTGGCCGCGGGTGTTGGCCCAGATCAAAAGCCATTGGATCATGTTCCTCACCTGGGCGACGCTGCGGCCCGCGGCGGTCGCGCTCGGCCTCTTGCTCGCGCAGATGGTCTGCTCGCGGCTCATCTGGCCGACCGCCAACCTCACCCTCCGGGATCTGCTCGCCGAATGGACGCTCTTGCCGGCGGTCGCGGTCACGGCCGCGGGGATGCTTGCTGTGGACCTGTACTTCATCCTCCGCGTCGGCGCCCTCGACCGGCGCGAGACGGAGAAGTACCTCGACGAGGCCGAGCACTGGCTGACGTCGTGGAAGGCCCCGATCATTCATGTCGTCACCCTGGGGTACATCAACCCGCGCCAGATCGTCGCAGTCGAGGTGCGCAAGGCCGTCGAGGAGGGGCGCGGGCTCTTGCATCGGACTCTCTGGTGGATGTCGGCCCAGGCCGGGCTGCGGATCGTCTTCGGGCTGATCCTCTGGGTCGCCTGGGCGGTTCACTTTGGGGCCGCGTCTCCCCCGTTGGCGAGCGACACGCCCGCGGCTATGCTCGAACTACTGTCGCCCGCCCGCCCACACCCCGTCCCGGTCCTCCTTCATGACGGAGCCGCTTAGCCCGGCCGTCCAGGACTACCTGAAGGCCATCCACGCGCTCGGCGGGGCGGATCGCGTCGCCTTTCCGAACGAGATTGCCCTCGCCCTCGAAGTCCGGGCCCCCTCTGTCACCGGCATGCTCAAGCGGCTCGCCAAGGACGGCCTCATCGACTACGAGTCCGGGAACGGGGCCCGTTTAACTGAGCGCGGGCTGGCCGAGGCGCGGCGCGTGGTCCGCCGGCACCGGCTGGTCGAGCTGTTCCTGACCCGCGTGCTCGGGCTCGACTGGAGCGAGGTGGATGCGGAGGCGGAGGCGCTCGAGCACGCCATCTCCCCGCGACTGGAGGCGGCCCTGGCGGCACACCTGGGCGAGCCGCTGGAGGACCCGCACGGGCACCCGATCCCGACATCGACCGGCGAGATGCGCCTGCGCGACCTGAAGCGCCTCAGCGACTTCCGGGCCGGCGATCGCGTCGTGATCCGCGAGGTCGCCGACGACAACCCGGCGCGGCTGCGGCGCTGGAGCTCCCTTGGGCTGACGCCCGGGGCCGAAGTCGAAATCTTGAGCTACCAGGAGCTCGACGACCTGTTCGAAGTCAGTGTCGGCGGGCAGGTAATTCGCCTGGGGAGCGAGGGCCTGTCCGGCCTGCGCGGCGAGCGGGTTTCGGCCTGACGCGAAGCGCCGATCTGTCGCGACCGATCGCATTTTCCCGAGTTGACCGCCCCGGGGGCATGGTCTAGGCTTGAATCGAGGGCGGGGTCGAGTTCGATCACATCCCCCTACCGCCCTGACAATGTCCCACCCCAATCGACCTCCCCCCGGGAGGCTGCACTTTAATGGTGCCGCTTCAGATGTTGTTCTGTCCTTTAGCTGCGATCGGCATCTCTGGAATCTACGCCGCCTGGCACCGGATTCGGCTGAACGAGCTGCGCGGCCCAAACCACCGGCTCCGCGAGCGCGTTGCCTACATGCTGTGGGTGGCCGCCCACCGCCATTGAGGCCGGCGCGCAGGTCGGAGACCGCCTTTCGCTCGAATCAGAGCCACTTCATGCGGTAGAAGAGCCAGACCGCGATGCCCGCCACCACGAACATCAAGCCAAGTGCGAACGGGTAGCCGTAGTCCCATTCCAGCTCGGGCATGTTCTTCTTGAAGTTCATTCCGTAGATGCTCGCGATCAGCGACATCGGCAGGATGACGGTCGAGACCATCGCCAGGGTCTTCATGATCCCGTTCAGCTTGTTCGACGTCGCGGCCAGGTGCATTTGCATCAGGTCGCTGACCATCTCGCGCGCCCCCTCAATCAGCTCGGTGTAGCGGACCAGGTGGTCGTAGACGTTCCGGTAGTAGGCGATCTCGCGCACGTCCACGAGCTCGAACTCGCCGCGGGTCAACCGGGCTAGCACCTCCCGCATCAGGATCAGGGTCTTCCGCAGGGCGATCACGCGGCGCTTCAGGTGGATCAGCTCGGTGAGCAGCTGTTGCGACGCCGTGGCGAGCACCTTCTCCTCGATGTCGTCGAGCCGCTCGACGATTCGGTCGATTTCCGGCGCGTACTCGTCCACGATCCGGTCGAGGACGAGGTGGAAGAGGTAGTCAGGCCCCCGTCCGGCTTGCTCGCAGTGCCGGCAGAGGAATTGCTTGGCCTCCGTGACGGTGGGAAGGGCGAGGTAATGGTGCGTGATCAGCACCTGGTGGGTCAGCACAGCGCTGAGTTGCACGACCATACGGCTGAGCCGGCCGACGTGCGAGGTCGGGGGAACGTCCGCGCCCGGCTTGAGCGGGGTCGCGATCACGAACAGGTAGTCGGGAAACTCTTCGACCTTGGGAAGGTGCGGGGCCCGGTCCGGGTCGCGCCGCGGAAGGGTTATGTCCTCCAGTGTGAGCGGGTGGACTGGCAGGAACCGCTGAAAGACTCGCGCCTCTTCCTCCTCGGAGGGGTTCTCCACGTCGAGCCACCACACCTCGCCCTCGGGCAGCTTGGCACCGTTCGCCGGCAGCTCGGGCAAATCGACCCAGTCGCCGTGCTTTTGCCCCGGCTGCCAGCGGTAGAGGGAGATCATGGCGGTTCGGAGTTCTGACTTTCGTCCGGCGGGCGGGACCGGATAGAATGGTGGCGAATAGGAAGTCGCCCCGTGCCGTCTGCACCAATGGAGTGTACGCCGCGCCATGCGACCCGTCACGGCCCCGACGCTCCCCGAGCGGGACGAGGAATTGATCGCCCGCTATACCCGGGGCGACCGATCGGCCCTGGAGGAATTGTTCCGCCGCTACCGCGAGACGGCCTACAGTGTCGCCTACCGGCTGCTCGGCAACCCGGACGACGCCCTGGACGCGGTTCAGGACGGGTTCATCAAGGCACTGACGCACCTCCGCGGGTTCCAGCACCGGTGCACGTTCAAGACGTGGCTGCTGCGGGTCGTTAGCAATGCGGCGCTGGACGTGGGCCGGCAGCGGCGGCGGCGCGACGACCTGTCCGCAACCGTCACCGAGCGCGCGGCGGTCGATGGCGGGATGACGCCCGCCCACGCCGACCCCGGGCGGGAGGCGGAAGAGGCTGACTTGCGCCGCGCCCTCGGCCAGGCCCTCCGCGAGCTCCCGGAGGCCCAGCGGCGCACTTTCGTTTTGCACGTGGACGGTGGATTGAGCTACCGCGAAGTGTCTGAAGTGATGGGGATCTCGATCGGTACGGTGATGAGCCGGCTGTTCTACGCCCGCCAAAAACTTAAGGGGATGCTCGCCACGCGGGTGCAAGCATGACCACCCCCCTGCCCGACGACCTGCCACCGGAGTTGCTGGCCGCGTACGCGGACGGGGAGCTGTCCCCGCGCGAACGGGCCCGGGTCGAGGATTGGCTCGCCGGTCACCCCGAGGGGGCGGAATTCCTCGAAGCCCAGGAGTCCGTCGGGCCTGGAAATGTCGAGTTGTGGCAATCGGTCCAGCCGCCGGCGCCGTCGGAAGCGCAGTGGGCCGAGGCTTACAAGGGCATCGAATCCCGGGCAAATTTCCCTGCCCGGCCGTCCCGGGTCGGGTGGCTCGGGTCATTGGGCTTGGTCGCCACGGCGGCGACGGTGCTCTTTCTGGTGAGTACTGGGGCGCCCCCCGATCGCCCGGTCGCGCCCGAGGTTGCCCGCCCGGTGCAGGCCCCGCCCGGCGAGCCCGACGAGCCACCGTACGCGATGGCCCAGGCCGACGACGTTCGGATCCTGAGCCTGCCGGAGGCGGCCGCGACCTTGTTGCTCGTCGGCGAGCACCCGCTCGGCAACTCGCTGCTGACGCTGGCCCGGGCGGACGAAATTGAGTTCCACGGGGTCGGGTCGGACCTGGCGGGCCGGTTCCCCGAGGTGCCGACCGACCCGTCGTCCACCGAAGCCCCGATGATCTGGACCCCCCGCGCCCCGTGACCGTCATGCCCTGGTCGTCGCTCCTCTCCCGACTCGCGCTCCCAGTCGTCGTGGCCTGTCTCGCCGCCGGCCCGGCCCGGGCCGAAGAGATCGAGGTTAAGGTGCTGGCCATCCTCGTCAGTGAACACCACACCGACGTCCACCCGAAGCTCAAGGAATTCGCCAAGGAGGTTCTGAAGAAGGACCCCTCTCTGACTGGTTTTCGGCTCGAGCGGACGACTGCGGAGAGCCTCGAGCTCGGCCAGACCAGGAAGTTCCCATTGGTCAATGGGCAGGTCGTCGAGGTGACGGTGAACAAGGAGCGGAACGAGAAGGGGCGGGTAACACTGACGATCAAGCCGCCAAAGCTCGATCAGATCACTTACGAATGCGCCTGCGACAAATTCTTCTCCATGGCGACGCAGCACTACGTTGGCAAAGGCATGGAAAAGCAGCAGCTGTTCATCGCGGTGATGGCCAAGCCGTGCCTGCCGAAGAAGGACAAGTGACAGTCGCACCTCAGTCTGGCAGATGGATTGACTATCCCGGTCAGACTGGACGTGCCCCCCTCTCCTCAGCCATTCGGTTACATTCAAACAAATGTCGCTCCTTCGGTCATGTGCCCGTTCACCGAGGCGGAGCCGACGGCCGGGTGCGAAAAAAACCACTTCAGTTGAGCTGCGCGCACTTGCAACGGAATTCGGCAGACGCCCAGGCGGCAAGGCGCGCATCCGCGTGGAATTAGCAGCCTGAGCGGCAACCTGACCCGGTTCTCATTCGGCGGAGGGCCCTTGCGAATTGCGTTTCAGGTTGCCAAATGGCCCTGGCCGCCAACCACCTGCCGCGGTCATCGGGTGGCCCATCGCATCACCCCGACGGAGTCGGGCTAGGTAGACGCTATCCCCGCCATGAAAACGTCGATGTCGCGTCGTTCTACCCGGAGCCAGTGGCAGCGGCCGCCCGGCTGGTGACGGGCCGGCGCATTTTGCCGAGGCGTTACACCTTTCGGCCCGAAAAGGAAAAGGCGACCATAATCCACCGTTTTTTCTGAAGCTTGGTCCCGGGTTGCTTGACTCCCGATTTCCAGCGGTTACGCTAGAAGCGAACAAGCGAACGGGTCGTACTTTACCGAACGTGATCGTCGTCCGGGTCCTCCGGCCGGGCCGCAATTCCGTGCCCGGGCCAGATACCCGTCGGTTGTCCCTCGACCAGAGTGACCCCTGCGATGAGCCAGAAGTCTCCGACCACCGATTCGGCCGCCGCCCCCGAGATTGTCCCCGCCGACCGGCGGAAGCGGAACATCCCCGTCGCCGTTGACCGTCGTCGCCAGAATGCGGCCGAGAAGCGGCGCACCAGCGAACGCCGCCGCCTCATTGACCCGACCACCTGCGAGCGCGACTACAACGAGGACGAGACCTCGTTCATGCGGGCGATGGAGCGCTACAAGCGTGAGAACCGCCGCCCGTTCCCGACCTGGAGTGAGGTCCTGGAAGTCCTCATCTCCCTCGGCTATCGCAAGGTGGCCCCTGAGGGCGACCTGCCGGGGATCAAGCGCGATGCGCCCCCGAAGGGATAGTCCGCAGTCCTCCATCCTCTGTCTCCAGTCTCATATTCTCAACTGAGGACGGACGACTGGGGATTGGCTCGATGCACGTCTTCATCAGCGCCGGCGAGCCCAGCGGCGACCTGCACGGCGCGAACCTGATCCGCGAACTCAAAAAGCTCGACCCAGACGTCCGCCTGAGCGGGTTCGGCGGCGACCGCATGGCCGCGGCCGGCTGCCAGCTCCTCTACCCGCTGTGCAAGCACTCGGTGATGTGGTTCCTTCACGTCGTCAAGCAGATCTTCACGTTCATTCGGCTGCTCGACCAGGCCCGGGGGTTCTTCCGCGAACAGCGGCCTGACGTCGTGGTCGTGATCGACTACCCCGGGTTCCACTGGAAGCTCGCGGAGCGGGCCAAGGCAGAGGGGATTCCGGTCGTCTACTTCGTCCCGCCGCAGATTTGGGCATGGGCCGGGTGGCGCGTGAAGAAGATGCGCCGGCTGATCACGCACGTGCTCTCCGCCCTGCCCTTTGAGCACGAATGGCTTAGCAAACGCGGCGTCCGGTCCACCTACATCGGCCACCCGTATTTCGATGAGCTCGCGGACCAGCGGCTCAACGACGCGTTCCTGGCCGCGGAGCGAGCCCGGCCGAAACGGATCATCGGCATTCTGCCGGGCTCGAGAAACCAGGAAGTGACGCGAAATATCCCCGAAATGCTCCGGGCGGCCCGGATCATCCACGACGCCCGGCCGGACACGCGCTTCCTCGTGGCCGCGTTCAACGAGCACCAGGCCGCGATCGCCCGCGACGAGGCGGCTCGATGGCAAATGCGGATCGAAGTCCGCGTCGGACGGACGCCGGAGATCATCGAGCTGGCCGAGTGCTGCGTCGCGGTCTCGGGGTCGGTCAGCCTGGAGCTGATGTACCGCCGGACCCCGGCCGTCATCGTCTACCGTCTACGGCGGATCGACCGGAAAGTTGCAGACGTGTTCATGAAAGTGCGCTTCATCACATTGGTGAATCTGCTCGCGGACAAGGAAGTCTACCCGGAGTTCCTGACCGACCGCGACCCGTCAAACCGTGTCGCCGCCCGGGTCCTGGAATGGCTGGACGACCCGGAGAAACGTGAATCCGTGAAACGGGAGCTGGACGCGCTGTGCGAGCGAGTGGCCCAGCCGGGCGCCTGTGAAAAGGCCGCGCGCTTCGTCCTCGACCTCGCCTCCCGGCCTGGCGACGATCAGTACTTCACGCCAATCTCGAGCAGAAAACTCAAGTCGTAGAAGCTGCCCCCGGGCAGGAAGTCGGAGAAGGTCCGATCCGCTTCCAGCCGCCCGCCGCAGACGAAGCTCCACCCGCCGACCGGCACCTCCATCGTCGCGAGCAGGCCCACGAACGCCTGCCCGAACACGTCGTGGTGCCGGCGGAAGCCGTCGGTTTCGAGGATCGGGTTCATCTCCACATGCCCTGTGCCCCAGCGGCCGCCGACGTCCCAGCCGAAGCGGAAGTTGGCGTCGTAGAGCCCGGCGACGAACCCGGGCGAGTGCTGGTACCAGTCGCGACCCGCGCCCAGGCCGACGGCCCACCGGTACAGGCTGCGAATCGTCACCGGCGTCCCGCGGAAGATCGACGTATCCTGGCCGCCGGCGTCGTTGTACTCGTAGTGCAAGTGGGCATCGACTACCCACGCGGAGTCGCCCGGCGGGTCAAAGAACTGTGCGCGGCCACCGACCTGCGCCACCCAGCCGACGTTGAGGTTCTTGACGAAGATGCCCTCCCCGAGCGGCACGCTCGGGCCGACCCGGAAATAGACCTCCTGGCCGAGCGGTCCGTGCGACCCCACGGGGCCGCAGCAATCGGGTTGAACCCCCGGAACCAGCGCGAGCGGCGGTGTCCCCGCCGGGGCCACACACCCGGGGCCCGGACACACGCTGACCGGGGGCGCGGCAGGTGGCGGGACAATGCCGGCAATCGGGGGCGTGCCCGGCGGCAGCGGCATGGGCGTCTGCACCTCGACCGTGGCAATCGGGGCCGCGGGCGTTAACACACTGGACCCGACGATCGTTCCGCCGGGGAGTGTGGCAATGGGAGGTGGCGGCGACAGCGGCGCCGGCAATCGCGCGGGGGTTTGCCCGGCCCCGATCCCCGTCCCGGCGAGGAGGGCTACACTCGTGAGCCACTGGCGAATTCCGCGCATGGTCTGCCTCGCTGGCCGTGGGCGCACGGCGAACCGGACGCTAATGACGGTTCTCCCTCGTCTGATCGGCATTCGGCCCGGCAAACTTGAGCGGTCGTGACGATTTCACCGGTTATGCCGGCGGGTTTGCCGGGCCGACGTTCAACCGGGCAAAGTAGGCTGCTATAAGAAAAGGGGTCGAATGCGCCCGACGGCGAGGTTTATGAACGTCACGATCCTCCGCGACGCGGACGAGGCACAGCGGTTCCTGCTGCAGGGGCTTTGGCTGCAGCGCACCGTCCCCGCCGTCGGTTCCACCGTCAAACACGTCCTGGAGTGGGCCCTGGAAATCGCGGCGGGGGGTCAGCCGCTGCCGCCGATTGGCGTAGTCGCGGATCTCGGCCACGCGGCCTACGGCGCCGATCGCGACGCCCGCGCCCCGCGGGAACACCTGGCGATCCCCGGCTTGCCCCCGGCCCGCATGCGGACCTACGAGGACCATGTCCTAGGCAAGATCTATTCGGACTGGACGTTCGAGCGGGCGAGCGACGCGATGCGGCGTTTCCAGGGCCGCGACCGGGCTCGCGGACTCGCCTACGTGGTCAAGCAGTTCCGCGATCGCGGCAGCTACGGCGGCGTCGAGATGTCGCCCGGCATCATCCGGTCCCTCGCCGAAAGCCAACCGGACGACCTCTTGCGCCGCGGGTGGGACTCGTTGACCACTCACGGCCCAATGCCACTTTTGATCGACCTTTACGAGTCGCTGATCGCCGCGGCCCGGCGCATGGCCGAAGTCCTTGCCCTGGAGGACGTCATCGCCCTGGAACAGCGGACCGCCCTGGCCGACATGGGCCAATATGTGGCCCACCGGCAGGTCTTGCAGACGGCCGGGCGGCTGGAGGCGGGGCTGCCACGACACAAGGTGAAGCCGCTTGCGGGGCGGCAAGAGGTGCCGACGCGCGTCCTCGACGAGGACACTTACCCCGTCGGCGGCTTCACGTCGATTTCCACGAAGGGCAGCGTCGAGAGCCTCCTGCACTCCCAGCTCGCCTACATGGAGCGCGACCCGGACCTCCGCCCGGACCTGTTCGACGTTAAATTCCTCCGCGACGAGCTGTACTACTATTCGCGGGACGAGAACCAGTTCCTCCGCCGCCGGCGGACGTTCGTATTCGCCTTGTACCCCGACCTGATGAAGGCCCGGTTCAAGGACCAGGACCTGCCGGTTCAGCGGATCGTGATGATCCTGGGCTTGCTGCTCACGGCAATTCGCAAGCTGTCGGAATGGCTGAGCACCGACGCGCTCAAGTTCGAGTTCCTGCTCGTACAGGACAACGAGTCGAAGCCGCTGGCGCAGGAGGGGGCCCTGTTGGAAATGCTGTTTCGCGAGCAGATCGAGAACCACACGGTCGAGGTCCGGCATTTCGCTGAGGACCCGGGCCCGTACGCCGACCGGCGGGCCCGGCGCAGCCTGTGCCACCTGCTCGCGGTCAGCGCCGCCGGTGTGGACTTACGAACGGAGCTCGCCGTGACGACCGACCTGACCGTCCACGGCCCGCGACCCGAGCTGCGAGTCGGTTTCGAAGAGCCGACCGTGCTGACTGCCGACGACGCGGTCGAGTGTTGGACGGCGACGCTGGAGCGGCTGCTGATGGTGTGGGTGTGATGGGGCCGTCGCCCCGTCATTTCAGATGGTCCTCGCGCAATGACCGTAGCCGGTCGAACGCGGGCTTGATCGCCCCGAGCGCGTCAACGAGCCCGGCATTCGGGATCCGGTGCGGCTCCGCGTCGGACAGGTGGTCCCAGAAGACGCCGACCACATAGGACTTGCACACGGCCAGCGCGGTGAAGGCGGTTGCCCAGTCGGCCTGCGTCGCGATGGAAAAGTCGCGCCACTGCCCGGCGCCCTCGATGCGCTCGTCCGGGTCCCCCTTCGGGTCGGCCAGGTCGCTCGACGGGTAGGCCAGGGAGACTTGCACGGGCACGCCGAGCATCCCGAACAGGTCGAGCATGCGCGACGCCTCGAGCAGGTCGCGGCAATAGCTCCCGCGCGGCGCCGTGCCACAAAACATTTCCAGCTCGATCCCCGCGAACGGCAACCCGGCGCGCAACAGGGTGTCGGCGAACACGAATGGCGAATACTCGTACCCGGGGCCGGCCAGGTAGTCTCCCCACGGCTGCGACA
>DATFWZ010000344.1:0-16086 GCA_035258765.1 Gemmataceae bacterium | reverse complement strand
CCGCGCCGACCCGCGACCGGACCAACTGCCCGATCTGGGACTGAAGCGCCTGCGCTACTGTTCGCGGCCGGACTGGCAGGCGCTCGAGCAGCGTCCGGATCATGTCCCGGAAGCGGTTCGTTCGCCGCCACTCCCTGTCCGTCATGGGCTCACTTCGCCTTTCCCAGGTGCCTCTGGAAGAACCCGGCCGCGCGGGTCATGTATCGCTCGTAGACGGTCGGGTCGGCGTTGACCATGTGCGTGATCCCGGGCAGCGGCATCACCTCGAAGTCCCGCCCGGCCCGGAGCAGGGCATCGGAAAGCCGGAGTGTGTGCCGGTAGTAGACGTTGTCGTCCGCCGTGCCGTGGACGAGCAGGAGGGGTCGTTCGAGCTTCCCGGCCAGCGTCAGGAGTGAGGCCTCCTCGTAGACCTTCTTGTTCTCGGGCAGCAGGCCCAGGTAGCGCTCGGTGTAGTGCGTGTCGTAGTCTTCCCAGTCGGTGACCGGAGCGCCGGCGACCGCGGCCTTGAAGATGTCCGGCCGCTTGAGAACCCCCTGGGCCGCCATGTACCCGCCGAACGACCAGCCGATGATGCCGACGCGTTCGAGGTCCAATTCCGGATGCTTGTCGCCGAGGAGCTTGAGTCCCTTCACCTGGTCTTCGAGCGGGACGGTTCCGAACTTCTCGTAGATCGCCCGCTCCCAGTCGCGGCCGCGACCCGGGGTGCCGCGATTGTCCACGGCCACGACTACGAATCCTTGATCGGCGACCCATTGCGCAACCAGCCAGCTCCGCATCGCCTGGTTGACCTGCAAGTGATGCGGCCCGCCGTAGACGTCCAGGAGTACCGGGTATTTCTTCGTCGGGTCGAACTGTTGCGGTCGGACGATGGTCGTGTAGAAGCCTTCGTCACCGCCGAGTTTCTCGATCACAACCTTCGGGACGAATGCCGGCTCCTCGGCCACGGACGGCAGCTCGCCGACGAGCTTGTCGCGGGTGTGGACGAAGGAACGGGGCATCCCGCCGAGGGACGTTTGGGTCAGCACGAAGGCATTCTTGTTCTCCGAGAAGACGACCGACTCGATCCCTGGCCCGTCGCCGAGGCGCGCGGCCTTGTCGGACCCCGGCCGACGCGGCTTTGCCCGCGCCTGGAACGGACGCACGTAGACTTGGGCTTGCGTCGGGTCTTTCGAGGCGATGTACACGACCTCGCCGCGCTCGGGATCGACGTGAACGGCCGAAATCAGCCCCTCGTCGAACGGAACTACCATGTCGCCCAGCGTTCCGTCGGTCCAATGCAGCTCCAGGCCCGGGCCCTTGAGGAAATCGCTCATCCAGACGAACTCGTCGCCACCCGGCAACCACTTCGGCATGTCCTGGTGCAGGTTCGTGAACGCGACGTCCTTCTCGGCCAGTAGCTTGCCGGTCTTTCCCGATTCGGGAAAGACTCGGAGCAGGACGATCTCCTGTTGCTTGCGGTCCTGGACCTGGATCGTGAGCAGGCCGTGCTTGTCCCACCGCACCGCCGCGAGGTACTCGTACTCTTTCCGGTCCCAGTCCACCCATACCGGCTCACCGCCTGTCACCGGGACAATGCCGAGTCGCACGCTCACGTTCCTCTTCCCCGGTCGGGGGTAAAACTGTTGCAGCGGCTTCTGATCCGGCTTGGACGGGTCGGCTACGTACCAGGTCTCCACGCCCTCGTGGTTCACCTCTTCGAACACGATGAACTTCGAATCCGGCGACCACCAGTACCCTGAGAACCGGTTCATCTCCTCCTGGGCGACGAACTCGGCCAGTCCGTTCGTCTTGACGTCGGTCCCGCCCTTCGTGACCGCGGTCTCCTTGTCCGTGGCCAGTTCGTAGGCGTACACGTCGTTGTCACGGACGTAGCCGATCATCTTGCCGTCGCGCGACCACTTCGGGTCAAGGATCGTTCCCGGCGGGGTCTTCAGCTCACGGGCCTTCTCGGTCGTGCGGTCGAAGACAAAAAGTTTGCCGGACAACGGGAGGATCAGGTACCGGCCGGACTCATCCATGTGGAAGTCGGCGAACCCGCCGGCGGTGACGCGCATCCGCTCGCGGCGGGCTTTCTCCTCGGGGGTCAGGTTCTCCTCGGCCCCGCCGAGCAAGGCGTCCGACGTCAACAGCTCGCGGGTTTTGCCCGTGGCGACGTCGAACTCGAAAAGGCTGCGCTTGCGACTCTTGGCCGGGGAGCGCAGGAACAGGACGTGTTTCCCGTCCGGCGTCGGCTTCGGGTTGGCCGGGCGGCCGAGCAGGAAGCCGCCGGTCTCGGAGTAGAGGCGAAGGAAGCTGGCGTCGAGCGGCTTGGTCACGGGTTGGTCGGCGCGGAGCGTAGAGGGGACAAGGGCGAGAGCGAGAATGGGGATCGTGGTTCGCATGGGTGGGAGTTTAGCACGCGGGCGGGGGTCCCGGCACGGTCAACTCGTTACAACCCCGTGATAGACCCGAGCCGCTCTCGTGGTGGATTATGTGGCGATGCCCGACGGGAGACGCGGATGACGCATTTCTTTCAGCTACTCAACGGTTACGCCCTACTCTGGGCCCCCGCCCTGCTCGCCGGAATGTTCGCGGGTCTGCTGTTTTACCGCCGGGCGCGCCGGCGGTGGTGGGTCGCCTGGATTGCCGGGTGCGGCGCCGCGGTGGCCGGATTGGCACTCCTGCGCACTCCGGACACCTCAATCCTCCAGGCCGCCCCGGCCGACGTGCGAGAGGTGCAATTCCTCGCGGGCGAGGGTGCCGAGGAGTGGACGGCGGCGGGGTCGATCGCGGGCGCGGTCGCCGACTCAGGCGGCCGGTCCACGCTCGTCGAATTCTACACCGACTTCGGGTTCTCCTGAACGATTCAAATCCTTGCCGTGAGCAGGCTCACCGAATCCTGGAAGGGAGGTCGGATCGTCCGGGTGAACCTGACGTTCGCCGCGGAGAGTAAGAAGTACGCGGAGCAAATCGGTGTCGTGCAGACGCCGACGTTCGTCCTGTTCGACGCCAACGGCAACGAACAGGGGCGCTGGGTCGGGCACCCGCCCGAGGTCGGGGAGCTGCCGTAGCGGGTCGCGGCGGGGGCTCGTATGCCAACTCCATGACACGGAACCCGGAGCACCTTGCCCCGCGAGACTCCCCGCTCGCCCGCCGCGACCCGCGCTGGCGCCTGGCCGCCTTTGCTCTTGCCGTGGTCGCAGTCGCCGTCTTGCGATCCCCGCTGCCGTCGCTGGCCGCGCTGGTGTTTGCGCTGGCGCTGGCGGTCGTCGGCCGCGTTCCCGACCGGTGGTACGCGGCCCGGATCGGCGTGCTCCTGATCGCCCTCGCCCCGTTCCTGGTCGTGGTCCCGTTCACAATCGATCGCGGCGATCGCGTCTGGGAATGGCGGTTTCTCCACGTCACCAAGGAGGGGTTAATTGTTGCGCTTACGCTCGCCGCCAAGACGGTCGCGCTCGTCACGCTGGCGCTGACCCTCTTGGCGTCGGCACCACTTCATGTCACGCTGGCCGCGGCCGGGAAGCTCGGGGTGCCCCGGCTGCTTGTTCACCTGACGCTTCTGACTTACCGCTACGTGTTCCTACTACTTGACGAATTCGGGCGACTGCGCGTCGCGTTGCGGGTTCGCGGGTTCCGCAACGCGATGACCGGGCACGCCTACCGGACCGTCGGCCAGGTAACCGGGACGCTGATTGTTCGCGGGGCCGACCGGGCCGAGCGCGTGTCGCACGCCATGCGCTGTCGCGGTTTCGACGGGCACTTCCGGTGCCTGACCGCGTACCGGTCGTCGCCCGTGGACGTCTTGATGTTCGTCCTGATCGTCGGCATTGCCGGGGGGATCGTCGCGTGGGATTTGCGCGGATGATCGACGTCCGCGACCTGCGGTTCGCCTACCCGGACGGGCGGACGGCGCTGGCCGGAGTGTCATTCCACGTCGCGGCCGGCGAGGCGGTCGGCCTGATCGGACCCAATGGGGCCGGGAAGACGACGCTGTTCCTGTGCCTGTGCGGCGTATTGCGGGCGCGTCCGGGCTCGCTCGCGGTCGCCGGCCTTGATCCGTCCGACCCCGCCCAGCGGAAGAAGCTGCCGGCGCACGTCGGCGTCGTCTTCCAGGACTCGGACGACCAGCTCTTCAGTAGCACCGTCGGCGACGACGTCGCATTCGGGCCGCTGAACCTTGGACTACCCGCGGACGAGGTGCGCAAGCGCGTCGCGGAGGCGCTCGGCCGGGTCGGGATGACGGGCCAGGACGACCGGGTGCCGTTTCACCTGTCCGGCGGCGAGAAGCGGCGAGCGGCGATCGCGGGCGTGCTGGCGATGCACCCGGACCTACTGCTGCTGGACGAGCCGTCCATGTTTCTCGACGCCCGCGGCCGGCGCGAGCTGATCCGGCTGATTAACGCTTTGCCCGGTACGAAGCTGATCGCTTCGCACGACCTGGCTTTGGTGCGCGACACGTGTTCGCGGGTGATCGTGATTGACACGGGCCGCGTCGTGGCGGAGGGCCCAGCCGAATTGATGCGGAATGCCGAGTTAATGGAGCGGCACGGGCTGGAGGCCGTGACTGGTCAGTCGTGACGCCGCGCCCGCGGTTCCCGATCGATTGAACTATTCATCCATTTCGGGGTACTGTGGCGGGCTCTCGCCGACGCGTCGGACGACCCGCGGATACTCACCTTCTGCCGGCCGCTCGTCGATGCCCTCAACGCTGATCTGGTGCTGCCAGTCGTCCCCGAAGTCGAACCAGTACCCGAATTGCCGGCCGACTTTCAGTTCCATTGAGTCGATGGTGACCTGGTCAACGGTCCCGAGGATCGGCGGCCCGAAGTCTTCCTCGGCGGCCATGGGCAGGACGTACCGCGGGCCGTCGGGGTCCATCGGCCCCTTGCCCATCTGGAACTCGTACATGTGTTCGTCAAATCGGTCAAACGCGCCGAAGATGGCCGCGTGCAGCACTGTCAGCGTCTGGTCACCGCGGATCTGAATTGTGCGGACCACAGACTTGTTCTTTTTCGCAAAGTCCGTCGTTATTTGACCGCTGAGCAACGAGACGTTGAGGGTATAGACTCGGGGTTTGCCCGGACGAGGGACCGGGGTCGCGGGCGCTGCCCGACGGGACGACTTGCGTTTCCCGACGGCGGCCGGCTTGCCCCCACCCTCACCTGCCGGCTCCGCATCCCCGGGGATGTACGGGATGAGCCCCCGGCGCAGCGCTTCCTCCTGGGCCTCCCTGGGCGCCGTGCGAATATCCATGGGAACTCCGTTCACCATGAGGATCCAGGTGAACGGGCTCTGGTTCGTCATCGCCCGCGTGGTGAACCGCGGGTCGAAACGGCCAATCTCGAGCGCGTCGCGAATGGCCTTGGCCTTGTTGTGCAGGGTGGCCGGAGAAACACCGATCTTGCGGGCCATCTCCTCGGCGGTCATGTGGAACGATTGCGTCGGGTCACCGAGGAAGTTGGCGAAGCCGACGGCCGCTACCACGCCCGCCGCCCACCCGGCCGCCTTGCCACTGGTCAATGGCACGCCTACCTCCGCGGCGGCGACCGCCACCGTTCGACAGACGTCCCGGTACTCAGCATCCAGGTGGGCCTGGCAGAAGGTGTCGGTCAGTCCGACGATCTCGCGAGTTCGTTCCCGCATCGGCGACGGGACCCGGGAAAGGAGCTTGTCCATTGTGTCTCCCAGCGTCATCGGCCAAACTTCAAGGCCGAGCGACTCGCGGGCGCGTTACCGATCAATCTCCCCCATCACGATGTCGATCGACCCGATGATCGCCGGGACATCGGCGATGAGACACCCGCGGCAGATTTCATTCGCCACGCTCAAGTTGCAGAAGCTGCTCGACCGGGCCCGGACGCGGAGCGGGACCGCCTCCTTCCCCGGGCGGCCGACCACGTAGAAGCCCATCTGTCCCCGCGGGCATTCCGTCTCGACGTAGCATTCGCCGGGCGTCAGCGTCCGCGGCGGCTCGACGCGGTGCGAGCCCTGGGCCGTCGGGTAGCGCTCGACCGCTTGCTCGATGATCTTCAGGCTCTCCAGCACCTCGCGCATCCGGATGTAGAACCGGTGCCAGCAGTCGCCGATCACCGCGTCCGCCGGGGCCTCCGGGTACGGCGGCAGCGGGACGTCAAACTGGTACGTCTCATACCCGGAATACGGCTCCAGCTTCCGCAGGTCCCAGTCCGGGTCGCCCTTCGACCGGTCAAGCGACGCCCGCAACATCGGCCCGGTACAGCCGTAACTGAGGGCCGTCTCCTTCGACAGGACGCCGACGTTGGCCGTCCTCTTGACGAAGATGTGGTTGTCCGTGAGGAGTGCGTGGTACTCGGCGATCCGCGGCTTGAAGTAGGCGACGAAGTTCTTCACCCGCTCCAGCCAGCCCGCGGGCAGGTCGTCGTGGGCCCCGCCGATCGTCAGGTAGCTGTAGGTAAGGCGGGCCCCGCACACGTCCTCAAACAAGTCGAGGATATGCTCCCGCTCGCGGAAGGCGTAGAGGAACGGGCTAAACGTCCCCAGGTCGAGCCCGTAGGCACCCATGCCGACCAGGTGCGACGCCACGCGGTTCAGCTCGCCGATCAGGACACGGATGACGTTGGCCTTCTCCGGGACCTTCAACCCGCACAGCTTCTCGATCGCGAGCGAGTAGCCGAGGTTCATGTTCATCCCGGCCAGATAGTCCATGCGATCCGTGTACGGGATGTACTGGATGGGGGTGACGTTCTCGCCGATCTTCTCGGCGCAGCGGTGCAGGTAGCCAAGGTGGGGGGTGACTTCGGAGATGACCTCGCCGTCGGTGCGGAGCACGAGCCGGAGCACGCCGTGGGTGCTCGGGTGCTGCGGGCCCATGTTGACGAGCATCTCGTCGGTGCGGACGTCGAACTCGATGACGGTCGGGTCGGCGATGGACATCCAGAAAACTCGGGGGGCCGGCTGACAGGTACCAATGATCAATGTAGGACCGGCGGCAGCCAGCTAATAGGGCTAGGCCGACCTGTCCGCGCTGGGCGAGTGTGTCAGAGCCGCGCACGGAGCGCAGCGGAGTAAGCGGCCGGCAGGCCATTGGTATTGGGACTGCCTGTCGCTGCGCCGCTAGCGTGGCCGCTTACTCCGGTGCGCTCCGTGCGCGGCTCTGATCGATTGCGCGATCCCGCAGGCTGACCGCCGCCGAACCCGGGCAAGAAGCGCGGGGAAGTGCGCTGTCAGTTAGGATCAGAAAAGTGGCCCCGCGATTGTGGCGCGAGGCGATGGGAAGGCTATCCGAGCAGCCTCTGGTCCACGAAGAGGGTGTTGGCCGGCGTCATGCCACGAATCGCGTAACCCTTGCCGGACAGGAAGTCGGCCGTCCCCGTGTTCATCTTCAGCCCCCCGTCCGTCAGCGTGTCCGCGCAGATCAGCTTCGGACGGTACCTTTCGAAATCCAGCGTCTGGAGGATTGTCAACTCCAGCCCCTCCACGTCGATGGAGAGGTAGTCCGGGACGCCGCCGCCGAAGTTCTCCGCGATCACCTTGTTGATCGGGACCAGCGGCATTTTGACGATCTCCTTGATGACGGTCTTCCCGTTGCTGTCCCGCTCCCGCCGCTTGGCCTCATCGGCGTCGAACGTGTTCATCTGCGGGAAATTCAGGACATAATAGTCCCCCGTCGTCTCCTCCTGGGAGAAGCCGATTCCGACGTTCAGCACGGTGTCCCCGGGCCGCTTCCGTTCCAATTCGCGAATGCAGGACACGTTCGGCTCGACAAGCACTCCGCGACCACCCTCCCGATAAAGCAGGTACGTGTTGTTGCCGAGGATTGGCAGGAACGCGCCGACGTCGAGGTAGCTCGGCTTGTCCACGTGCAGGCCCTTCAGCAGGGTCAGGGCCACGATGTCCTCCCCCGCCTGGGAGTACGACACCTTGGTGCCGTCCGGGAGCGTGCGGAGCCGCCAGCTCAGCGGGGTCAGGAACCCGGCACCTATGGTCGCGGCAGCCCCGGCCATCGAGCCATATAGGAAGTCGCGGCGCATGAGCTGAAGGCGCGGCTGCTGGGAGACCTGGAAACCAGGGGCTGGCGGATTCATCGGCAATGTCCTGAGGCGGTGACGGGGAGAGAGGGCGTTCAACTGTAGAACACGATTTCGCAAACGTCCGAATCCGTGGCCGGCCACTCCGCATTGACCCCGTCGGGCGATTCGGTTTACGATTCCCCCGCCCAGGCAGGACCGCCGGCCTTGTCTCGCCCCGCCACCATCGTCGCCGACGACTACGGGATCGGCCCCGAGACCTCTCGCGGCATCCTCGAGCTGGCCTGCGAGGGCCGGATCACCGCCGCGGTCCTGATCGTGAACGCCCCGGACGCGGCCCGGGCCGCCCGGGCCTGGTTGGCCGCGAACCCCCCCGCCGACCTGGGCTGGCACCCGAATCTCACTCTCGACCGGCCCGTCTTGTCGCCGCGCCGGGTGCGGTCGCTGGTCGGACCGGACGGGTCGTTCCGCCCGCTCGGCGGCTTCCTCCGACGCATGGGGCTTGGACTGATCCGCAGAGCCGATGTTAAAGCGGAATGGCAGGCGCAGTACCGGCGGTTCATTGACCTTGCCGGCCGGCCGCCGGCGGTCGTGAACAGTCACCAGCACGTGAGCCTGTTCCCGCCGTGTGACGTCGCGCTGATGGAGGTCCTCCGGGAGGCGAACGTGCGTCCGTATGTGCGGCGGGTTGTCGAGCGACCGGGCGTCCTGGCTGGCGTGCCCGGGGCGCGGCTGAAGCGAACGGTCCTCTCCTTCCTCGGGCGCCGCGCTGCCCGCCGGGCGGTGGCGCACGGGCTGCCCGGGTGCGACTGGCTCGCGGGCGTGACTGACGCGGGGTGTGTTGCAGAGGGCCGTTTCTGGGACCGTTGGTTAAGCGCGATCGGCCCCTCCGGCAGCGTGGAGTTGTGCTGCCACCCGGGTCATCGCGACGAATCCCTCGTCGGCCGCGACTGCCCCGCGGGCGACGGACTGCTGCGACGGCCGCGGGAAGCCACCCTCCTGCGCTCGCCCTCGTTCCGGGCCGCGATCGAGCGGGCGGGCCTGGTCCCGGTCCGCCCGTCCGCGCTGCCCGGCGCCCGGACAGGATGTCCTTGATGCCGCCCGTTCCCCGCCGGCCCTTGCTAAGCGTCGTCGCCCCGGCGTACAACGAGGAGGCCGTCCTCCCCGCGTTTCACGACGAGCTGGTGCGGGTGCTGGTCACCGTTCGCGACGAGTTCGACCTCGAAATCCTTTACGTCGATGACGGCTCGACCGACGCCACGCCGAAGATTCTGGCCCGGCTGGCCGCCGAGGACTCGCGGGTCCGATACTTGCGACTCAGCCGAAACTTCGGCCACCAGGCGGCCCTGACGGCGGGGCTGGAGCACGCCCGCGGGGACGTCGTCGTCTCGCTCGACTCCGACCTGCAGCACCCCCCGGCCGTCATTCGCTTGCTGCTCGCCGAGTGGCGGGCGGGACACGACGTTGTGGTCACACTCCGCGACGATCGCGGGGCTGTCGGGTGGTTCAAGCAGCTCACGTCGCGGCTCTTCTACATCGCGATGCGGTACTGTAGCGGAATGGACGTGCGGCCCGCCGCGGCTGACTTCCGGCTGTTGTCGCGGCGGGCGCTGAACGAGTTGCTACGGATGCCGGAGCGGCACCGGTTCCTGCGCGGGATGGTCCACTGGCTGGGGTTCCCGACTGCGGAGGTGCGCTTCGTGGCACCCCCGCGATTCGCGGGCCGGTCTAAGTTCACACTGGTGCGAATGATCCGCCTCGCCCGGGACGGGCTATTGTCCTTCTCGCGCGTGCCACTTCACGCGGCCCTGATCGTCGCGGGGGGATTGTTGCTCGCGAGCTTCCTGGGCACAACCGCGACCTGGCTCCTCTGCCGGCCCGCCGGCAGTCTCGGCTGGCTGATCCTGGCGTTGATCGCGGGCGTGCACCTCGGCGGGGCCGGGATGTGGGTGGCGCTGGTCGCGTTCAGCGAGTACCTGGCCCGCATCCACGAGCAGGTCCTCGGCCGACCGCTGTACGTGGTGCGCGAGGTTTCGGACGAACGAGCCGCCTCTGACGTCCCCCGGGCTCCGCGGACGAGCCACGCGGCATGACTGCGTCTTCCCTTCGCCGGCTTGCTCTCGGTGCCTGGGCGGTCGTCCTGGTTGGTGTCGCGATCGCGGTGTGGGCGCGGCCGGGCAAGCTGTATCCGACCTTCCTGGCGGCCGGTCAGCACTTTCGCGACGCGGAGCCGATCTACGGCCCGGTGCCGGAGGGGCAGGACCAATACCGCTACAGCCCGCTGGTCGCCGCCGCGTTCTCCCCGTGGGGCGCGCTGCCAATCCCGGTCGGTGCGATTCTCTGGCGATGGCTGGAGGCGATCCTGTTCTTGCTCGCCTTGCGGGCGTGGTCGCGGGTCGCGGTCCCGGCGGTACCCTCGCCGGCCGTGGCGCTTCTGACTCTGCCGCTCGTCATCGGGAACATCTTCAACGCCCAGCCCAATCCGCTCGTGTGTGCGCTGATGCTCACGGGGGTCGCGGCGTTCGCCCGCGAGCACTACGGCCTTGCCGCGGCCGCGATTGTCGGGGCGACATTGTTTAAGGTCTACCCGATCAGCCTCGGCTTGTTGCTGTGCGTCGTCGAGCCGCGGCGGTTTGGGCCTCGCTTGTTGCTCGCGGTTGCCATCGGCGGCGCGATTCCATTCGCACTGCAGTCACCGGATTACGTGTCGCGGCAGTTCGAGGACTGGATGGATCGTGTCAGCGCCGACGACCGGACCGAGCAGCCGATTCAGAAGGGGTATCACGACTTCCAAAAGGTGCTGCGCCGCTGGGGAGTGACGACCGACCTTTCAACTTATCGCGGGCTGGAGGTGATCGCCGCGGGCGCATTCGCCGGATTCATTTGGTGGGGCCGGCGAAGTGGCTGGGATCGCGACCGGCAAATCCAAGCGTCCGCCGGACTCGGGCTCGTCTGGTGCACGCTCTTCGGCCCCGCGACCGAATCGGCGACCTACATGCTCCTCGCGCCCGTTGCGGCGCACGCAGCCCTGGCGGTTACAGACCGGCCGCTGTGGGAGAGGATTTGGGTCCGCGGAGCCTACCTCCTGTTGCTCTCGGTGCCGCTGGCCCTGTGGTTCCCGCGACCGATCTCGGACCCGTATCGGGCCCTGATTCCGCAAGCCCACGCAGCGCTCACGTTGCTTGCGTGGATTGTCTGGTCCCTTAGACCAACAAGCCGTCCTGCATCAGCAGCACCCGGTCGCTCGACCGTTGGGCCAGGTCCCCGTCGTGCGTGACCAGCACAAGCGCCGACCCGGCCGACTTCACCTGGCGCAACACCTCCTCCACGACCTCCGCCCCGGTCGCGGAATCCAAGTTCCCCGTCGGCTCGTCGGCCAACAAGAGCCGCGGGCCGTTCACCATCGCCCGGGCGACCGCGACCCGTTGCCGCTCGCCGCCCGAGAGCTCCGCGGGCCGGTGTCGCAACCGGTGTCCCAAGCCCACCGCCTCCAGGGCCGCCGCAGCCCGCCGCCGTCGCACCCGCTTCGCGACTGCGGCGAACGCCATCGGCAGCTCCACGTTCTCCAGGGCCGTCCGATTCGGGACCAGGTGGAACGCCTGAAAAATGATGCCGACCGTGGTCAGCCGGAACTCCGCCCGCTCGTTGCGGGAGAGCTGGCCCAGGTCGCGGCCCGCGACGCGGATGGCGCCGGCCGTCGGCACGTCCAACCCGCCGATCAGGTGTAGTAGCGTGCTCTTGCCGGAGCCGGATTTGCCGAGGACGGCCACTCGCTCCCCAGGGGCAACGTCGAGGGAGACGCCGCGGAGGACGTGAACAGACCCGTAGTTCTTGCAGAGGCCGGTGGTGCGGACCAGGGGGTCGGACATGGCGGCGGCGGGGACGCGGCGATTCCGCCATTGTCGCGCATCCGCGGTCAGGCGACCAGCGCCACCTCGACCGCTTCGGCGAAATCGTACTCGCACACCGCGACCACCCCGTCCCGGAGCGCCAGGTAGTGGCACGGCTTCTCCGTCCAGCAGCCGCTGTTGAAATAGGCGACGTCGCCGGCCTCGTTCGCCGCGGTGAGGTGCGTGTGCCCGCAGCAGACCGCGTCGCACCCGAGCTTGCGCGCGTAGTCGATCGAGCGCGCCTCGATCCGGGCGGCGCAGCGGAGGAAGGTCTTGCTCTTCCGCTTGGCCGTCCGGGCGAACTGGTGCGACGAGTCGAGCCACTGCAGGCCGCGGTAGACCAGGTCGCCGATCGCGGTCAGGATCGGGTGGTCGTCGATGAAGCTGTCGAACCGGTGGCCGTGGTGCAGGAGGATCTGCCGCCCGCCGCTCTCGAGGATCAGCTCGTCGCGGACCTCGACGCCGAGCAGGTGGGAAATGATGTCCGCCGGGCCGTCGTGGTTGCCGTTGATCCAGACGATCTCGATCCGGTCCGACAGCTTGCGGAGCAGCGAAAGCACCTTCCAGTGGTGCCGTTTGAGGCGGCGGAAGTCGATGGAGTCGAAGACGTCGCCGTTGAGGATGAGCTGTCGCGTCGGCATTCGCCCGTCGTGGATGTCGTCGAGGAAGCGGTGCAGGGCACGGGCCTGGCAATTGTCGCTGCCGAGGTGGAGGTCGGAGATGACGAGTGCATCATGCACAGCTGGCAGATCCATGAGCATGGGGTGCTTCAATGCTACGATCTGTCGGCGAACGCCGAGTGAAGCAGCTGTGAAGAGTCGATGTGAGTCCGAATTGAACAAGACCGGCCGAGATTCACTTCGCGAAGGCCACAACGAGCGTCGCGTACTGCCGGACCTCTTCGTACTTCTTCCCGCCCCGCTCGCCCGTTTTCTCCTCGACCAGCCGCACCTGGGCCCCGTACAGGCCGGACTTTTCGAAGCCCTCGGTCATTCCGTCCGCGTCCGTCGCGACGACCTTACCCTTCTCCTCCCCGGGGACCAGCACGGTCACGTCGGCCTTCGCCATCGGCTTGCCGCCCGCGACCGCCTTGAACCGCAATTTGCCGGCGTCCACGACCGGGACCAGCTCCAACGGCGCCTTGTCGCCGACCGTCGCCTTCTCGGGAGCCGGGATGTCGCCGAAGACGGCCTTCGGGAAGTAGCGCAGCCACATCGCCTTCGACTCGCCGCGCTGGGAGACACCGTAATCCGTGGTCCCGACGACGATCCGCGTCCCGGTCCCCGGGACCTCAAATGTGTAGCAGTTGGCGGCCTTGTCGTGAGTCCACGCCAGGTCGGTCGCCTTCCCGCCGTCAATCAGCGTTAACTTGGTCCCCGCTATCCGCTCGACGGGCACGCCCTTGTCGTCCGGCTTGAGGGTGTCGCTGAAGACGGCCTTGCCCTTGGTCGCGTCCACGGGGATGAGGAAGACGAAGTGGGCCGGCGCCGCGGTCGCGGCGATCAACGCGAAGAGGACGGTGGCGAGGCAGGGCCTGAACATGGTCGGCTCCCGTCGGGCGAGACTTCGCCGTCAGAGTATGGACGGGAGGAGATTGGGAAACCGGCGTTACAGGCCGCTTTGGGCGAGGATCTTTTTCATGTCCGCGTGGATCCGGCGGCGGACGAGGTATTCGTCGTCGTCCAGCCACCGCCGGGCCTGGTCGCCGAGGGCGATGTTGTCGCTGACCAGGGAGCGCACGACGTCCTCGATCACATTGAGATGCAACCGGCTAAAGTGGGTCGCCGTCGTGTACGTATTCGGGAGCTTCTCCAATCGCTGGAAGAGCTCCTCAATCCGGTTCAGTGCCTCATCCACGGGGCCTTGTCCAAGAGCCGTCACGTAGGTCTGCGCCAGTTTGGTAACCTTGTCCGCCTTCAGCGCCCGGTCCTTCCCAGCTTTCGCGTTTTCGAACAGGGTAGTCCGCGCCTCGTCCAAGAACGGCTTGGCCTTGTCGTAGCCCCCGAAGAAGAGCCACCCTTCGGCCAAGTGCACGAGGGCGCCGAGTACGTCCGGCCACGCGGCCCCGGACGTGTTCCGGAGCACCGGTAGAGTCTTCCCCTGGACGACCAAGTCGGTCATCTGAGTCAGGAAGCGGCTGATTTCGTCCTTCAATCCGAGCTTGCGAAGGCTTCGTAGGCACTCGCGCGCGATCTTGTTGATCGTGTCATACATCTCCTGACCGGACCGGGCCTGAACGTAGGCCAGGAACCGGGCAAAGAGGGTTTGCACCAATTCTGTCCGGTCGTAGTGGCCTGCCAGGAAGAGGGACCGCTCCAGAAGTTGCGTCTGTTTCTCCCGCATCCCCGCGAGAAACTCCGGGGTGCTGGTGATGGTGCCGGCCGAGTCGAGCACGGCCGGGACTTGCCGAACCAGCGCGACCGCGAAGTCCTCGCCGACCCGGGGGGCCAACTGGACCGCCTCGGCAAACACGAGCAGCCGGTCGCCGGCGGACGGGTGCGACCGGATGAGCTTCTTGATCGAGTCCTCGAGCCGCGACGGATCCTTCTGATTGCCAAGGTCGGAGAGAGTCTTCTGCAATTCGTTGACGTGTTTCTTCCAGGGGGCGTAGGGGTCCAGCTTTTCGTGCGGCTCCAAGATCCAGGACTGCTGCCGCATCCGGTCGACGACGTACCGCTTGCTGGCCGTGTTGACTCGCCCGTCGTCGACCGACTCCAGCCGATCCATGATTTCCGGCGGCAACGGCCCGGTGTGCGGCTTCCCCTGCAGCGCATTCTCGATCCGCCATTCGAAGGCCCGGCACAGGAACTCGTGCGCCCGATCGGGGGCCCCTTTCGGCCCCGCCGGCTCTATCAGCCTGTCCCGGGCCGCCTTCATCAGGTCGCGGGCCGTCGTCACCTCGCCGAGCTTGGCCATCCCGAACGCGAACATCAGGTCCACGTACGGCTTGTTGACCTTCACGTCCTCGCCGGCGTGCCACTTCTCGACCAGGCGATGGACCTTCATCGCTCGGTCGCGGACTAGGCGGATTCGCTCGCTGTTCTGCTCCCCGGCCGTGCGCAGGAAGTGCGGCAGGTCTCGCTCCTTATTCAGGCCCTCGGTGAGGAGCCGCTGCAGCAGGCGGTCGCGTACGCGGGCCAGGCCGAGGACGTCGGCCTGCCCGTGCCCGGCCCGGGCCAGGTGGACCCACGCCAGCCATACAACCCGCACGCCGAGAACGCCCTCATGCCGCTCGAGGTATTCGCGGACCCTGGGCAGCCGGTTCAGGAACGACGCCGGGACCGGCTCCTGCCGGCACGCGTGGACGATGCGGGCCGCGAACGCCCGCGCCTCGTGCGGCGACGGGGACCGGTCGGCGAGCGCGGCGTCGAACTCCTCCGCGGTCGGAGCCTTATGGGCCCCGCGGTCCTCGCTCCGCAACCACGCCCAGGCACCCTCGGCCGGGACCTCGGGCAGCTCCCAAAACGCGTTCGTCCAGCAAATCGCAGCCTCGGACACGCCCCCGTCGAGCGCGTGCAATCGCGCGAGCTGCGGCCACAAGGCCTGCCGCTCGGGCGCGTCGAGCGGCCCCTGCAACGCCAGGAACTCCTTTTCCAGCTCGCGCAGCTTGACCTTCACCTCGCTCGGCCGGATCGCCTCGACCGGGACGGCGAAGGCGGCGTCGTCCGCGACGGCCGAAGCTTTCTTCTTCCCGCCCTTCGACGCCGGGGCCGGCAATTCGAATTCCTCGTCCGCCCCTTCGTCCCGGTCGCCCCTCTTGCCCTTCCGCTTCTCCGGCGGCGGGCCCTTGGGCTTGTCCGGCTGCTCCTCCTTGCACACGAAGTGGTCGAAATCGAAATGCGTCGCCTGAACCCAGGACTGTAAGGGCTGATGCTCATGGTCGATGACGTAGTCGATCCAGTCTTCCAGTGGACGGAACGCGTCGTCGGGGAGGACCTCCGGGGTAAACCTGGCGCCGTCCCCCTGGGGCATCAGCCAGACGACCTGGGCCGGGTCGTCGGCGAGCAGCTTGCGTACCGCGTCACGGCGCAGGGTCGGCATGAGCCGCCGTCCGACCGGCAGGAATAGGTTCGGCAGCTTCCAGTAGGCCTTGAAACCGTGCGCCTTCTCGAGCGGCAGCACCGGGGGGGACAACTTCGACGGCCGCGTCTTCAGGACGATCGTGGTCTGCCCGTTCTCGCGGGCGACAGCGAACGAGAGGCGGGTCATGA
>DATFWZ010000343.1:0-4045 GCA_035258765.1 Gemmataceae bacterium | reverse complement strand
CGCGGCGGTGGTCAGTTGCCGCTCGGCGCGGGCCTGCTCCGGGGCCATGTACGACGGGGTGCCGAGCACCGCCCCGGTGTGGGTGATCGAACTTTCGCCCTCGACCTTCTTGGCGAGGCCGAAGTCGGTCACCAATGGAGTCAGGGAATGGGAGTCAGGAGTCAGTGGGCTGGCTCCTGCCAAAAGAATGTTGCTCGGCTTGATGTCGCGGTGCAGCACCCCCCGCTGGTGTGCGTAGTGGACGGCGCGACAGACCTGGGCGAGAAGGTTCACGAACGCGCGGACGGACGGCCGTGGGCTTTGCGCCAGGAGGTCGGCAAGGCTCCCGCCCTCCACCAGTCTCATCGAGAAGAAGTGCTGCCCCTCGTGTTCGCCGGCCTCGTAGATGGGCAGGATGTTGGGATGGTCCAGAGCGGCGACCGATTCGGCCTCCTGCCGGAACCGCTGGATGTCGGCCTCCGAGGCGAGCTTCCCGGCCAGGATCATCTTGACGGCGATGTCGCGGGTGAGGGACACCTGGCGGGCCTTGTACACCACCCCCATCCCGCCCCGGGCGATCTCTTCCAGTAGCTCGTAGTCCCCGAATCGGCGGGCCAGCGGGGCGAAAGCGTCCGCGACTGGAGACTGGGGGCCGGTGACGTCCGGGTCCGCCGGGCGGGCATCGACGGTTGGGTCCTGGGGCACGTTCGACTTCATTGCAATGGAAGAATCCGCGGGGGCGGGTCACTGGTCTTTCAGCCACTTATTGAACCACTTGAACGTCTCATCCCGCATCGCTGTGGTGTACACGTGCCCGGTGTCCGGGTAGCGGATGCTCGCGAACTTGTCCTTCGCGCCCACTGCCCGGTAGACCCCGGCCACCTTCTCCTCGATGACCGCGATTCCGTCGGCCGGGGAGCCGGCGTCGAGCTCACCGGTCAGGGTCAGGAACGGTCGCGGGGCGATCAGGGCCATCACCCCTTCCGTGTCGAAGTGCTTCAGGAGCCCGTAGGTGAAGTAGTAGACGCCGTGCTGCCGCAGTTGCCCGTGGGCGATCAGGTTCGTGTACCGAGTCAGGCACGCGACGCCGACGGTGCACGCCACGCGGTCGTCCACCGCGGCCAGCCACCACGCCCGCGTGCTGCCCATGCTCATCCCGGTCGCCCCGATCCGCTTCGGATTGACCTCCGGCCGGGCACACAGGTAGTCGAGGGCCACCTGGTCGTCGCGGACGAACATCCCCCACAGCGTGCGGCCGAGCCACAGGTTCAGCTTGTGCAGGCTCTGCTGCTCCTCGTTCGCCTTCTCCCGCGAGCCGGCTGGCCCGGTCCCGGCCCGGTCACCGTGCCACCAGTTGTCCGGCCCGAGGACGACGTAGCCCCTCTTGACCAATGCCACCCCAATTGGCTCCTCGCCGCCGTTGCGGTTCGGGGTGAGCATCCCGGTCGTGTCCTGGCTTGACGAGTGCAGCCACAAGACGGCCGGGGCCGGTTTTGTTAACCCGTCCGGGACGAGCACGACCGCGGAGATCTCATTGCCCGCGTCGTTGTCGAGAAGGACCTTTTCGAGTCGATAGCCTGGGTGCTTCTCGAAAGAGACAGTCCGCACCTTCGGCTTTGCGGGCCGCGGCGGCAAGTCGCCGAGCGACGCGAGGACCTTCTCGCGGACCCCCGGTCGCTGTTTGTCCCACGCGGCTTCCGTGGCCGGCACCGGAAACTCAGGCGCCTTGATCTTCTTGAAATAGTCCGGGACGAGCGCGTCGCCCGCGGCCTCGGCCTTCTGGTACGCCGCAGTGTCTTTCGGCCCGCCGCCGGTCATCTTCCACGGTGCGGCCTGTCGGATTTCCAGGTGCCGCGTGACGCTGTTGGCCACCGCCTCCGAGAGCGCCTCGTATCCGGCCGGGGTGTAGTGCGTGCCGTCGGCGCCGAGCAGCTTCTCCGCCCCGCGATGGGTCACGACCGCATGCAGGTCATCGACCGGGACCGCGAGCTCGGCCATGACTCTGAACGCAGTTTCGTTGTATCGCTTGACATCCGCCTCGAACCGGTCGAACTTCGCCTTGCGCTTCGCGTGCCGGTCGTCGAGGATCGGCGTCGTGGACGCGAAGACGATGGTCGCCTGCGTGTCCTTTCGCAGCCGGTTGATGAGCTCGCGGAGGTTTTTCTCATAGCTCTCGAGCGGGACCTGATAGGTGCCGTCCTTCTTTGCCTTCTTCAGGTCGTGCAACCCACAGTTGACGTGGACCAGCGCCGGCTTCGCCCTCACGACCCACTCGTCGAAGTTCTTGAGGACGTTCGCGGAGTCGCCCCCGTTCGCCTCCGCGCTAATCACCTCGACCTGCCCGGCGAGCCTCTGCGCGACCAGCGGGGCATATCCGATGCGGATCGAGTCGCCGATGAGGATCACCTTCGGCGGCTGGGCCTTCTGTTGCTGGGCGCAGAGGGCCGGGGTGATGATCAAAAGGATGGCGCTGAAGCGGAGTCGGGTCATGGGAGTGTCGCCGGGAGCGGGCGTGCCGCGATGCTACCGGACGACACGTCGCGGGGCTACGGGTAAACCTGCCCGACGGGAGGTCGCCGCCTCGTGATCGAGTCGGTAATAAATCGCAAACGGCCAACGCGCTTCTGGAGGGCCAACTTTGAGCAACACCCACGAGCACCTCGAGCAAGCCGAGCACGCCCAGCACGCCTTCTCGGGTTTCGACCGGAAGGTGGTGATGACCATCGCGGTCATCGCCGCGGCGCTGGCCGGGGTGTCCGTCCTCGGGCACCGGGCCCACAACCAGGTGCTGAGCCTCCAGGCCGAGTCGAACCGGCTGCGGACCGAGGCGGCCGCGGCCCGGGTGGAGACGAGCAACCAGTTCGCCTGGTACCAGGCCAAGCGACAGCGGCAAGCCCAGTCCGAGTCGTTCCTCCGGGTGTTGGCCGTGCTACCGATTGACCCGGCCCAGGAATCGGCCCGCAAGTCGGCCGAGGCCAAATGGGCCGCCGACGTGGCCAAGTACGAGAAGGAGCTGCCGGAGATGGAGGCGAAGGGGCACGAATTGGAGAAGGAGTCGAAGCGGCTCGACCGGCAGGCGGAGGACAAGTTGCACGAGTCTCATTTCGTCCACAGGCAGGCGAACCGGCTCGACATCGGCCACCTCGCGGTCGAACTCGGGCTGGTGCTCGGGTCGATCGCGGTGCTGACCAAGCGGCGGGCATTTTGGCTCAGCGGGATCGTGGCCTGCGTGCTGGGGCTCGCGCTGACCGGGTCGGCCTACGTGATGGAGCCGCCCCATGATGAGCACGCGGCCGACTCGCACGGGTCGGTTCAGGAACCCAAGGATGGGAAGAAAGGCGAGCACTGATTCCGCGGGAATGAAAACGCCGCGCGAGGCTGTTCCGGTCCCCGCGCGGCCGAGCGGGCTCGCGGTCAGAATCCGCGGGCCCGCCTCGTTTCCGCCTCAATCTCGGCCCTCGTCAGCAGCGGTTGGTTTTTCGGCGTCGGCAGGAACTTGATGATCATGCCGAAGACAATGGCCACCGGTAAGCCCCCGCAAGCAAGAAAGTACAAAAGGGGGTTCGCCGCAAAGAGAAAGGAAGATACTGCCACCGCCCCGGCCGAGCACAGGCCCCCTATGATTCCCAGCACGATGTGCCCCCTGGAGGCCCCGATCTTGATCACAATGGCCCCTGCGGCAAGAACCAAGGCAGTGACAATGAGGATGTAAAAGAGCTCGACCCCCGTCTTCTGTCCAGGATTCAGGCTGGGGGCGGACTGGGCCTGGGCGAACAGCAGAGGACTCATAACGGGTCCGTCTTTCGGGGGCGCGATCGGGAACTTTGCGCCAACCGTAGAACACCCGGCGCGATCAGGCAACGCCGTCAGCGTAATTATGACCCGGCGCGAACCATCGGACGGCCGGGGCGCTCTCATAAACTGTCCCCATGAAATACGCCATCATCATCCCGGACGGATGCGCCGACGAACCGCAGCAAGCGCTCGGCGGTCGGACGCCCTTGCAGGCCGCCCACAAACCGCACATGAATCGCATCGCCCAGACCGGCTTCGTCGGCCGGGCCAA
>DATFWZ010000342.1:0-11799 GCA_035258765.1 Gemmataceae bacterium | reverse complement strand
ACATGTCATCTCTCCCCCGTTAGCGGACTGGTGATTCCCCCGAATCAGCCCGAGGGGTAGGCCACAAGCCGAGCCGTGTCAATCGCAATCGCTCGTGAGGGCGGAATTACCCAGCTCCCGTCGTCCCGAGCCAAATAGCATAATTGCGACCCTTCCCCGGCTTCCCCGAACCGCCATGCGCAAGATTCTCGTGATCGCCGCCCGCGAGTACCGGGCCGCCGTCCGGTCCAAGGCGTTCCTCGTCACCATGGTGCTCATGCCGGTCCTGATGACGGCCAGTATCGGAGTCCAGTTGCTGTTCAAGAAATTCGAGGACACGACGGAGAAGAAGTTCGCCGTCGTGGACCGGTCGCCGGGCGGCAAGATCGCCACCGCCCTGAAGGCAGACGAGAAAGTCTACAACGAGCACCTGATCACCGACCCGAAGACCGGGGAGCGCATCCACCCGGGCATGGCCATCGAGGTCGTGACGCCGTCCTCCTCCGACCTGGAGGCCGTCCGGCAGCAGCGGTACGAGTTGTCGCGGCGCGTGGAGAAGGACGAGCTCGAGGCGGTGATCGAGATCGGGCCGGAGGTGTACGACCTGCGCAAGGACCCGAACCCGGAGTCCGCGGACGACGCCCAGGCACTCCGCTGGCAGGCGAAGCGGCCGAACGAGGGGTTTACCGGCCGGTGGCTGGAACGGCGGATCAACGACGCAGTCCAGCGCGAGCGGTTCGCCCGGGCCAACTACGACCCGGCAATCGTCCAGGCTCTGCAGCAGACGGTCCCGCTCAAGCCGAAGGGGCTGACCCGGAAGAACAAAGAGACCGGCGCGATCGAGGACGCCGCCGACGAGAAGCGGCTGGCCAACTTCTTCCTGCCGGGCGTGCTCATCGCCCTCATGTTCATGGTTCTGATGGTCGGCGCCACGCCGGCCATGCAAGGGATTGTCGAGGAGAAGGGGCAGAGGATCGCGGAGGTGCTGCTCGGGTCGGTCAGCCCGTTCCAGCTCATGGCCGGGAAGCTGCTCGGGGTGGTCGGGGTGGCCCTGACGATGGCCGCGGTGTACCTGGTCGGCGGATATTTCGTCGCCGCCCGCTACGACCTGACCGACCTGCTCACCCCCGGCCTCTTGGCGTGGTTCGCGGTGTTCCTGGTTCTGTCACTGCTAATTTACGGGTCGCTGTTCATCGCCGTCGGCGCCGCGGCCGGGGACATCAAGGACACGCAGGCCATGCTGACGCCGCTCATGCTCTTCGCCGCCCTGCCGTTCTTCGCCCTGGGCCCGATCATGATGGACCCAAACGGCAAGATCGCGGTCGCCTGTTCGTTCTTCCCGTTCGCGACGCCGATGCTGCTGGTCGCCCGGGAATCGGCGCCGCCCGGCGTGCCGCTCTGGCAGATGCTGACCGGGATCGTCATTACCCTGGCGACGACTGCGTTCTGCGTGTGGGCCGCCGGCCGGGTGTTCCGGGTCGGAATCCTGATGCAGGGCAAGGGGGCGCGGCTCAAGGACCTGGCCCGGTGGGTCGTCAAAGGCTAGCCGCCCTCACCCGCGCGTACTTGGCGGCGGGTTCGTCAAACCCGGGCAGCACGAACTCGCGCACTTTACACAGCCCCGCCTTCTCCAACACCCGGACCGAGGCCGCGTTCGCGACGAGCACGCACGCCACCACCGCCTCGACCCGGGAATCCGCCCACGCCCGCCCGACCAGCGCCCGGGTCACCTCCGTGGCGTAACCCTTTCCCCAAGCCCGGCGCGCGAGCCGAAATCCGACGTCATACTCCCCGGCCCGGAACCCGGCCTCGGCCGCGAACCGGTAATCGAGGGCCGGTCGCAGGTGGAACCAGCCGACGAACGTCCCGGTCGCCCGCTCCTCGGCCGGCCAGAACCCGTAGCCCGGGTGCCGCTCGTAGCTGGGCAGGAAGTAGTCGCGGATGCGGGCCCGGTAGGCAGCCTCGTCCGGCAGCCGGAACGGTCCGACGTACCGCATCACCTCCGGGTCGCTGTCCAGGGCCAGGAGGTGCCGGGCGTCGTCTTCGACGAACGGCCGGAGGACCAGCCGGTCGGTTACCAGGACGGGGGGCATTGCGAGGAATTGTAACGGAAACCGTGATGCCTTGATTCCGGCCGGCGTCTGAGAGATGCTAGGGTTCCGGGGCGGCCCGGCCCTGTTCGATCGTCCCTGTAGCTCTCCCGGAGGTCTCCCGTGCGCCGATCCCTGTTCTCCGTTGCGGCCGGCGTCGTGGCCGCGGCCAGCCTGCTCGCCGCCCCGGCCCCGAAGACCGAGCCGAGCCAGTTCATTAGCTTGAAGGGCCACACCAATGTGAAGATGGACGAGAACCTGCACTCGGACCGCTTCGATAACAACAATCTGAAGTCCCTGCCGACCGGCAAGCAGAAGCTCGGGGACGTCGAATTTGAGATCGGCGACGGGGTAATGCAGCTGGGCTCGAGCAACGTGACCACCAAGCCGAATAAGATCGAGGGAATCAAGGTCGGTCGGACGCTCAAGAAGCTCCACTTCCTGCACGCCACCGGGTACAGCACGGACGACGACACGGTGATCGCCAAGTACGTCATCAACTACGAGGACAAATCGACGGCGGAGGTCGAGGTGGCCTTCGGCCGCGATGTCGTGGACTGGTGGGCCTACCCGGACCGCCCCGGCCCGACGAAGGGGAAGACGGCCTGGGAGGGGGAGAACGAGGCCTCCAAGGGCTTCGACGCCAAGATCAAGCTCTACCTGATGAGCTGGGAGAACCCGAAGCCGGAGAAGAGAGTCGTGACGATCGACTTCATCGCCACGAAGCCGGAGCAGGCGGCCGCCCCGTTCTGCGTGGCGATCACGGCGGAGGACAAGTAGCGAGCAATCGAAAGCCCACGGACGTGCGTCCGTGGGCTTTCCTTACCACCGCAGCGGCTTCTGCCACGCGTCTTTCAGTTCGTCCAACTTCGACCAGATCAACCACTCACCCGACTCCCCTGCGATCCTCAATCGCGGCTCCCGCACTGTTGTTCCGATCTTCGCAAGCGGTAGATCGGCGAAAACTTCTCGTAGGGCCGTAGTGTCGGCCGGGCGCACCTCAATGATAAACCGCGTCGGCGACTCGCTGAAGAGGCGGCCCGTGTCGGAGAGGCCCGGGCCAACGGCTTTCAGGTCCGCCACGTCCGCGCCGACGCCGCCCGCGAACGCCATCTCCGCCAAGGCCACCGCGAGCCCGCCCTCGCTCAGGTCGTGACACGCCCGAACCAACCCCTGCGTGATTGACGCATGGACTGCCGCGAATACCTTCGGCGCCAGTTCCAGGTCCACCCGCGGCACGGCCCCGCCCGTCTCGCCGGTGACCAGGTGGTAGTGCGATCCGCCGAACTCGTCCCGGGTCGCCCCGACGACGTACAACTCGTTCCCAGGCTCCTTCAAGTCCATCGTCACGCATCGGCGAACGTCGGGGACGAGGCCCATCGCCGAGATCAGGAGCGTCCCGGGGATAGAGATGCGTCGGTCGGCGGTGCGGTACTCGTTATTCAGCGAGTCCTTGCCGCTGATGAACGGGGTGCCGAACGCGATCGCCACGTCGCGGCACGCCTCGGCCGCCCGGACGAGTGAGCCCAAGCCCGCGGGGTCGCCGACGTTTCCCCAACAGAAGTTGTCCAGGATGGCGGTCCGCTTTGGGTCCGCCCCGACCGCGACCGCGTTCCGCACCGCCTCGTCGATCGCGGCCGCGGCCATCCAGTAGGGGTCGATGTCCCCGTACCGCGGGTTGATGCCGTTGGCGATGGCCAGGCCCTTCCACGAGCCGAGCACCGGCGTGAGCACGGCCGCGTCCGACGGCCCGTCGTTGGCAACGCCCGTCAGCGGCTTGATGACGCTCCCGCCCTGCACCTCGTGGTCGTACTGCCGGACTACCCACTCCTTCGAGGCCACCGTGTAGGTCGAGAGGATCGCCAGGATTGCGGACTGCGGGTTGCGGATTGCGGATTGCATGCCGCGGTTGACAGGATCGGGATTCCGAAATCCGAACTCTGCTCGTCGCACGACTGATGGCCGTCCCTCGTGGAGGAACTCCATTGACAGGTCGGCCACCTGCCGACCTTCGTAGCTGAGCTTTAGCCGCCCGGGCATCTCGAACGTCCCGATCACCGCCGCCTCGACGCCTTCGCTGCGGCACAGGGCCTCCAGCTCCTTCCACTTGCCCGACGGGACGGCGAGGACCATCCGCTCCTGCGACTCCGAGATCCAAATCTCCGAGTAGCTCAACCCCTCGTACTTGAGCGGGGCCTTTTCGAGTCCAACGTTTGCCCCGAGGTCCGCACCCATCTCGCCGACGGCCGACGAGAAGCCGCCGGCCCCGCAGTCCGTGATCGCGTTGTACAGCCCGCGATCCCGGGCCTGAAGGATGACATCGAGTACCTTCTTTTCCGTGATCGCGTTCCCAATCTGAACGGCCCCGCCGCTGACCGCCTCCGACGCCTCGGTCAGCTCCAGCGATGAGAAGGTGGCCCCGTGAATGCCGTCCCGGCCGGTCCGGCCGCCGACGGCCACGATCAGGTCGCCCGCTCGGGCCGCCTTCTCGGTCCGCCCAACGGGAATGAGCCCGACCGTCCCGCAGAACACGAGCGGGTTCGCGAGGTAGCGCTCGTCGAACACCAGGGACCCGTTGATTGTCGGGATGCCCATGCGGTTGCCGTAGTCCTTGACCCCGGTCACAACCCCGATCATGACTCGCCGCGGGTGGAGGACGCCGGGGGGCAACTCCTCGGGCGGGTAGTCCGGCGGGGCGAAACAAAAGACGTCGGTGTTGCAAACCGGTTTGGCCCCGAGCCCCGTCCCGAGCGGGTCGCGGATCACGCCGCCGATCCCCGTGTTCGCCCCGCCATATGGCTCAATCGCCGACGGGTGGTTGTGCGTCTCGACCTTGAAACAGGCGTGGAAGTTCTCGTCGAACTTGACCACCCCGGCGTTGTCCGCGAACACGCTCACGCACCAGTCGTCGGCCGCGAACTGCCGGCGCAACTCCTGCGTGGCCCCGAAGATGGTCTCCTTGAGGAGGTTGTTGACCCGCCGGGTGCGGCTCTGCCCGTCGATCGTCTCCGTGTAATCGATGGGGCCCTTCAGCGTCTTGTGCGAACAGTGCTCGGACCACGTTTGCGCGATGGTCTCGAGCTCCGCGTCGGTCGGGTCGCGGCCCTGCTCGCGGAAGTGCGCCTGCACTGTCCGCATTTCATCGATGTTGAGTGCGAGCTGCCCGTCGCGACTCACCCGCATCAAGCCGTCATCGTCCAGGGACAACAATGGGACCGTAACCTTCCGGAAGGTGTACGGCCGGCCCAGGGCCAGGTGCTCGGCCTTGAGCGGACCGGTGACGATCTGCTCGATCGCGTCGTTGGCCAGGACCTTGCGTAAGAGGAGGTCGCGGTCCGGGCCCACCAGTTCCGGCGTGCTGAAGTAGCGGCGGAGTGTCCGGACCGCCGACAGGGGTATCTCCAGGTCGTAGGCCGCGATCAGGACGCTCTCGGCCACCGGGTCCATCACCCCCGGCTTCAGCAACACAGTGACCGTCTCGCTCCCGCGCGCCCCACCAACTTCGGAGAGGGTGAACGACTCGACGACCGAATCGACAAGCAGCTCCACGGCCAGGCGCTCGGCGGCCTCGCGTCCGAGCTGGCCCTCGACCAGGAACCCGCGGGCCGAGGCCTTGACGAGGTCCGCGCCGCGAGTCGAGTGGGTCAACAGGTCGAACTCGTCGCACACCCGCTCCCGCTCGGCATCGCGACCCAGGGGACGGATCTCAACTTCCCAGAGCATCGCGCACCCTCTTCGCGTCGGCCAGGATTCGGGTTATTTCGACGGTGTCGCGGGCCAGAACCGCCGCTTGGAACTCGACCAGCTGCTCGCCGAACCGATCGAGGGCGTGGGCCAGGGCCAGGGCATTTTCGTGGGCGATCGCGGCCCAAAGGGCGGGGTCGCCGGCCGCGATCCGCGTGGTGTCGCGGAAGCCCGTCGCCGTGAACGGCCGCCATTTGTCCGGAAGCTGTGCCGCGAGCAGCGCAGCGACAAAGTGCGGCAGGTGGCTCGTCATCGCGAGGGCCAGGTCGTGCTCCTCGGGCGTTAGCCGCCGCACCTCGCAACCGAGGGCCCGCCAGAACAGGTCGGCTCGTTCCAGCGCCGCCGGGTTAGTCCTCGATGTCGGGGTGAGTACGCAGACCTTGCCGTCAAAGAGGTCGGCCCGGGCGTTCTCGGCGCCCTGCTTCTCAGACCCGGCCAGCGGGTGCGCGCCGACGAACCGGATGTGAGCCGGGAGCCCCGCGTCCAGGTCGCGGACGATGGTCGCCTTGGTGCTCCCGGCGTCGGTGAACAGCGCCGTAGGCCGGGCGTACGGGGCCGCCTCCAGGGCCTGCCGGGCGATCCGATCGACGGGGGAACAGAACACGACCACGTCGGCGGATCGTACTCCCGCCGCGAGGTCGGTGGTGAACTCGTCGATCGCTCCGAGGTCCCTGGCCCGGGCCAATGTGTCCGGGTTGCGGCCGACGCCAACGACGCGGCGGGTGGCGGCGTTCTCCTTCGCGGCCAGCCCGACCGACCCACCGATCAACCCCACGCCGACTATGGTGAGCGAGTCAAAGAGCATGAGGGGATTGTAGATGGGAGATCGTGTGACGGTGAGGTACTCAATGGGCGTAACCCCAGACCGCGCCGTGACCTTCCCGAGCCAACCATAATGGGCCGGGGCGATGGCCGTCCGCCGCTCCGCATGCCGATAATGACCCTACGCGGCGGGTCCCTCCCGCCCGGCACACGTCCCGGAGCCCCTGGAAGGACCCGCCGATGCTGACGCTGGAAGGACACCCGGGGACTGTGACCGCCGTGGCCTTTTCGCCCGACGGACGAACCCTCGCAAGCGCCGGCAAAGGCGGCCTCATTCGACTCTGGCAACCGCCCGACGACGCCGGGGCCCTCGAATCACACACCGACACCGCTCTGGCCCTCGCCTTCTCCCCGGATGGTCATTACCTGGCGTCCGGCGGGGCCGACAAGTTGCTCTACATTTGGGACGTGGCAGACCGGCGCGTCGTCGCTGCCGCCGGGCCGCAGCCGCACGCGGTCAGTGCCGTCGCGTTCATCGGCCCGCAGACGGTCGTGTTTGGGATCGGCGAGCGGCCGGACCCGGTGGCCCGGCCCGCGACCCTGTTCCTCGTGGAGCTGCCGGCCGGGACCGTTCGCCGGCTCGGGTTCGACGTCGTCAACGGCATCCGGGCCGTGGCTGCCGCCCCGGACCGGCGCATCGGCGCGTGGGCCACCGACAACAAGCTCCTTCGCGTCCAGGACGTCACCCGTCCGCCGGGAAGGGTCGTCACGCTGCGAAACGATTGCCGGGCGATCGCCCTGTCGCCCGACGCCCGGCGCCTGGCCGTGTCGTCCAACTGGGATGTCCTCCTCTTCGACGCCGAGCACTGGCCGAGTCCGCCGACCACCGTCGGGCGTCACCAGGGGACGGTCAGCGGGCTGGCGTTCTCCCCGGACGGGCGGACATTGTTCAGCGGCGGGTGGGACCGGGTGGTCCGCGAGTGGGACCTCGATCGCGAGGCGGAGCGGGCGAGCTACAACTGGCCGGTCGGCAACCGCGTGACGGCCCTCGCGGTATCTCCCGACGGAATGCGGGCCGCCACCGCCGGGGACGCCGGCACCATCGCCGTGTGGGACCTCGATTGATTGGACGGCCCGTTACGCGGGAAGTTGATGCGGATCCTTGACCCCACAATCGGACTGATTACGCATGCGGCTTTCAGCCCGGACGGCGCCTATCTCACCGCGTCCGGGCAGCGAGGAATTGTACTGGCCACCTGGCCCGCCGTGGTCGAGGGCCGGTCCCCGTTCGCGGTCATTCCGGCCGAAGACAAGGTCAATCAAGTAGCGTGGCACCCGGACGGGCAGCGGTTCGCCGCGGCCAACGGACCGGTGATCCAGGTCTGGGACACGCGACAGCGTCTTCGCAGGACCCTGATCGAGTTGCCGGGTCAGCAGGGACCCATGCTGGCCGTCTCCTTTTCCCCGGACGGGTACAGACTGGCATTCGGCGGGGGCTGGTGGGACGAACGCGGATGCGCTTTGATTGTTCCGGTGGACACCTGGCGACCGCCCCACCGAATCGACACCCACGCCAACGAAGTCGGGACAGTCCTGTTCACCCGTCCGGACGTCCTGCTCACCGGCTCGGCCGACCGGACGGTCGCCATTCACCCCCTCCGCGATGGCGAGGAGCAGCCGCCACCGATCCCCCTCCGCTCCCCGGTGCAAGCGCTGGCGCTACGGACTGGCGACGGGCAGCTGGCCGTTGCGGCCGGCAACACCGTCCTGCTGTGGCGCGTCGCCGCGAGCGGCCGACCGGTCCCGGAAGACGCGTTCATCTGCCGTGGCCACAAGGGGGCGGCCCGGGCGGTCGCGTTCTCCCCGGACGGCCGGGCCGCGGCGTCCGTCGGCGACGACGGGACACTCCGGTTTTGGGATCCCGACACCGGGGCCGCCCGGTCGTCCCTGGACGTCGGAATAGGTGGTTTGCGAGCCGTCGCCTTCGCCCCGGATGGGCTGACCGTGGTGGCCGGCGGCGATGAGGGGAGGCTGGCCGTGGTCGATGTCGAGTGACAAACCATTAGTAGGGGCGTGGCCGCTCCCGCGTGACCGATGACCGAGCACCGAAACGATCCCGTCATGCCCGACGCCGTTGAGACAATCCCGCCAAAGGACCTCTGGCGACTGATCAAGAGTGGTCCGGTGCGGCTGATCGACGTCCGTACCACCGAAGAGTTCGAGCGCGTCCATGCCCCCGAGGCGACCAACGTCCCGCTCGACGCGCTCGACCCGATCCAGTTGCTCGCCGGTTCCGACAGCGGCCCCATCTATCTGATCTGCCGTGCCGGCGCGCGCGGCCGGCGTGCGGGGGAGCGGATTCTCGCCGCCGTGCCAACCGCCCGCGTCGTGGTCGTGGAAGGCGGCACGCTGGGCTGGCAGGACGCGGGCCTGCCGGTGGTCCGCGGGCCGGATCCTCGACGTTGGATCAAGTGGGCCCGGTGGCTTGGGTTGATCCTGGCGGTAGTCAGCCTGTTCCTGGCGATCTTCGTTCATCGCGGGCTGCTCGGGATCGGGGCGATTGTCGCCGCCGTCGCGGTCGGCGTCATGACGTGGGAGATGATTCGATGGCGGGCGGCCCGAGACTTGTAGGTTGGGCCTCGCCAAGCGAGGCCCAACCTACAGGACATTTGCGCGCCGCCGCCGTTACGGCGGAGTCACCAGGTTGGTTGGCGCGGCCGCCGAGACCTCGATGTCGGTCACCCGGCGGGTCTCTTCATCCAAATACTTGGCACCGACAATCCACAAGATCCCGGCCACCAAAATCAAGACGGACACGCACAGCAAGGCCGTACCGAGGTCCGACAGGGCGGTGATCCCGCCAATCAGAATCGGGGAGATGGCATCACCGAGGGCGTGGATAATCAGGATGTTGATCGCGAACGCGGTGGCTCGGATCCGGCGGTGGGTAACGTTCGCAAGAATGGCGTTCGCCGGCCCCGTGTTTACGAACAGGAAGAACACGGCCAGGAACAAACATCCCCAGGCGTAAGGGAACGGGACATAGAGCATGGCCACGAATGGAGGGAATGCCGCCAGGGCACCATACCCGCACACTTGAAAATAAGACCCCTTGACCCGGTCGCGCAGGTAGTCCCCAAGCCACCCGCCGAACAGGGTGGCCACCAGACCGGACACGACCACGATTCCGCCGAACGTTGGGCCGATCGTGCCCAGCGTAGCCGATCCTTCCGCTGTCACCGCATCGATGATGCGGGACTGGTAGTGCTCGCGCTCTGTTTGTGTCAGCGAGCTGTCCGCCAGTTTCCTCTTCAGCGCGGCCGTGTTCAGAACGTCGGGCCCGACCAGTGCCCGCAACTTGTTCACCACCTCAAGGGGCACCACCGGGGTGCCGTCCGAGAACGTTTTCTCGGCCAATCGGTCGAGGGCCTCCGGGGTGACTTGAAACCGGGCCTCGCGCTCGAAGATGTAGTACGGGGCCCAGGCCGCGACCCCGCCTAGGACGAACGTGGTACACGTCATCCCGGCGCAGCACAGGACGAATGAACGAATCCCTCGGAGTTCCTTCAGTACCTTGCCCCACGTTTCGGACGGGGCGGCTGCTTCCCGAGCCGCTCGGGGCGGCTCGCGCATGAAAAAGCACAGGGCCCCAAGGATCAGCCCGGGCAAGACCACGACTTGAAACGCCCCGCGCCACCCCCATGCGGTGACTGCCACCGCCCCGCCGATTACAAACCCGAGGGCGCTGCCGACGGGGATTGCCAGGTAGAACCAGGATAGGACGCGGCCCCGCTGCCGCTCTGGGTACAAGTCTGACAACATGGCCGGGGCGATCGGCCCGTACGCCGCCTCGCCGATTCCTACTAAACAGCGCGTCAGTAGCAGCATCGCGAAGCTGCTGGCCAGTCCCGATCCTCCGCTGGCGAGGCTCCAGACGATCACACCGATCCCGACCAGTGCCCATCGCGACCGCGTGTCCCCGAGCCGCCCGAAGACCGGTGAGAACAACATGTACGAGACGAGGAATGCCGTGGTAAGTGACCCGAGCTTGACCGGCAGCCATCGGTCGTCCGGTCGGAAGAGTGCGGCGTCAAACTCCAGTATGGGTAGGACGGCGGAAAGGACTTGTCGGTCGATGTAATTGAAGAGGTTGATCGACAGGAGCAGGGCCAAGGCCAGACCGGACCGCGGGGCGACCTGGACCGGGCCGGGTGCGGCGGACGGCGGGGCGGACATGGGCCCTCCTGGGCCGAATTTGCGTTCCTGGAGCGCGAACCGGGCTCGAACAGACGTCAGACTCCCGCCGTCATCTCCATTTCTCGAGTCCCAATCATGCGACGACTCGTAACGACCTTCGGCCGGCTCGCCGTTCTGGGTATAGGCGGATTCCGGAATATCTTCAAGCGCGCGGCGGCCTGCGCTTCGGACAGTGAATCCGCATCTCCCCAGTCATTTCCCCGACGCCTTCTCGACCTCCTTGAACACCCGCATCAGGTTCGTCCCGAGCACCTTCACAATCTCCTCCTTCGTGTGCCCGCGATTGAGCAGCTCCTGAGTGATCAGCGGGTACTTCGACACGTCCTCGAGCTGCTCCGGCGTCGAGTCGATGCCGTCGAAGTCCGATCCCAGGCCGACGTGGTCGATGCCCGCGACCTTGATGATGTGTTCGATGTGGTCAACCACGTCGTGAATGCTCCCACGCGGTATTGGGTGGTCTTTCCGCCACTGCTCCAGGGCCACGCGGAGTTCCTTTTCGTCCGGGTACTTCGCCTTCAGGTCCCGCAGCACGTCGAACATCCCCTTCCGCTGCCGGGCCGCCTCCGGGACGACGAACCCGCTGTAGAAGTTCACCATCACCACGCCGCCGTTCTTGGGCATGAGCTTGAGCACGTCGTCCGGAACGTTCCGCGGATGGTCTGCGATCGCCTGGGCTGACGAGTGGGAGAAAATGACCGGGGCCTTGGTGACCCGCAGGGCGTGCCGCATGGTGTCGGCCGACACGTGCGACAGGTCCACCAGCATCCCGAGCCGGTTCATCTCCCGCACTACCTCCTCCCCGAACGAGGAGAGGCCGTTGCTCTTCGGCTTGTCAGTGGCGGAGTCAGCCCAGTCGAGTGTCTCCGAGTGGGTCAGGGTCATGTACCGGACGCCGAGGTCGTAGTACATGCGGAGCACACCGAGCGAGTCATCGATGCTGTGGCCGCCCTCGACCCCGATCATCGAC
>DATFWZ010000341.1:0-3031 GCA_035258765.1 Gemmataceae bacterium | reverse complement strand
GTGGGCCGTCCGGCGGGCCCGGCGGGCGACGAGGATCAGGGCCCCGAAGGTGAGCAGCAGCAGCAGGGCGGGGACGAGCATCCTGGCTCCCTGGGGCCGTCGGCCGGTCACTCCCGGACCTGGCCGTCGCCGTACACCACGTACTTGTAACTCGTCAGCTCGTTCAGGCCGCAGGGGCCGCGGGCGTGGAACTTGTCGGTGCTGATCCCGATCTCCGCCCCGAGCCCGAGTTCGAACCCGTCGTTGAACCGGGTGCTGGCGTTGACCAGGACCGCCGCCGAATCCACCCGTTGGACGAAGAACCGGGCCGCCTGCAAGTCCGCCGTGACGATCGCGTCCGTGTGCCCGGAACCGTACCGGCGGATGTGGTCAACCGCCGACTCTGTATCGGGCACGACCTTCATCGACATGACCAAATCGCAGAATTCAGCCGCGTGGTCGGCGTCGGTCGCCGGGACAGCGGAAGGTAGGTAACGTCTCGTGATTTCGCAGCCGCGGACCTCCACCCCGCGGGCCCGCAAACTCGCCCCGACCCGCGGGACGAATGCGGCCGCCACGTCCGCGTGGACCAGAAGGCTCTCCATCGCGTTGCACACCCCGGGCCTCTGACACTTGGCGTTGATCACAATGCGCTCGGCCATTTCCAGGTCCGCGGCCCGGTCCACGTACACGTGGCAGTTGCCCAGGTAGTGCTTGAGCACCGGCATCGTGGCCTCGGCCGCGACACGGCGGATCAGGCTCTCGCCCCCGCGCGGGATGGCCAGGTCGATGGACTCCTTCAATTTCAATAGGTGCCCGACCGCCTCGCGATCGAGCGTGAGTACGAGCTGAACGGCGTCGCGGGGCAGTCCGCAGGCTGCGAGCTCGTCACTGAGCACGCGGTGGAGCTCGGTGTTCGAGTGGAGGGCTTCTTTTCCCCCACGGAGGATGACCGCGTTGCCCGACTTGACGCACAGCGCCGCCGCATCGACGGTGACATTCGGCCGGGATTCGTAGAGGAAAAGGATGACCCCGAGGGGCACGCTGACCTTCTGCACCTGCAGCCCATTCGGCCGGACGCCGCCCTCGCGCACTTGCCCGACCGGGTCGGGAAGTGCGGCCACCTGACGAAGGCCCTCGGCGGCGGCCGCGAGCCGGGCGGGGGTCAGTTTCAGGCGATCGCGGGAAGCGCTCGAGAGTTCGGCGGCCGCCGCGAGGTCGCGGCCGTTCGCGGCGAGGATCGAGTCCGTGTTTTTGATGAGCGCCTCGGCCGACCGTAGCAGCCAACGATCCTTCGGGCCGCGCGTGATCGCGGCAAGCTCAGTCGCGGCAGCCCGGGCCCGAGTCGCGAGGTCCCGGCAGAGGTCAGAGAGTGAGTGATCGGGTGTCACGGCACAGTCCAGCGGGTGTGTGCGGCGCCATTCTATACGTCGGGTGAAATGTCCGGACAACGCGGCGGCGCGGCGAAGTCGAGGAAGTGGGCACAGATTTCCGGCCTTGTGCAGAATACCCCGACTCGTCGGAAGAGTGCCGGCACAGGCCGGAGAAGTTGCCGCTATCCCGCAATCGCCCCGATCACCTTCGCGGCATCGACCGTCGCGGCCACGTCGTGAACGCGAAGAACCTGGGCCGTCCCCTGGGCAGCGCAATAACACGCGGCGGCCAGCGACGCGGCCAGCCGCTCCGTGACCGGTCGGCGGGCAATCTCCCCGACAAAACCCTTTCGCGACACCCCGAGCACCACCGGCCGGCCCATGACTTGAAGCTGGCCCAGTTCGCGCAACAGGGTCAGGTTGTGCGCGGAGGTCTTGCCGAAGCCGATCCCGGGGTCGATTGCGAGCCGCTCGGCCCGAACGCCCGACGCCACCAAGGCCGCCACGCGGCCGGCGAGATAGTCGCGGACCTCCGACACCACATCCTGATAGGTCGGATTCGCCTGCATAGTCTCCGGAGTGCCCTGCATGTGCATGAGGACGATCCCGGCACTGAACTGGCGGACGACTTCGGCCATCCCCGGGTCGCCCGCCGCCGTAATGTCGTTCACGATCGCCGCCCCGACCTGCAGCGCCTGCCGGGCCACTTCTGCCTTGGTCGTGTCGATGGAGAGCGGGACGTCCGTTTGCCTCACCACGCCGCGGATCACGGGCACGACCCGGGCCAGCTCCTCGTCGAGCGAGACCGGCTTCGCTCCCGGCCGGCTCGACTCGCCGCCGACGTCGAGGAAGTCCGCCCCGTCCGCGGCCAGCCGCAGCGCGTGCTCGATCGCCGCGTCGGCGGTCGAATGCCGGCCGCCGTCGGAAAAACTATCCGGGGTGACATTGACAATGCCCATGACCAGCGGCCGCCGGCCGAGTGTCACCGAACGGTCGCGAAATGACCAGATCATCAGAATGTGGTACCTGGAACCGGACCAACACCTTGGAGGCGTTGTATCCGCAGTGGTCCGCTGCAGCTCAATCGGGCAACGCCGTCGGCGTCCCGGTCTCAGTTGGCGGGTCCGTCCGACGCGCGGGGAAGTACGGTGGGCCTGGTTGTCAAGGTCGGATCCCCCGAAACGTGTCCAGAATTTCTCAGGCCGCCACTCGGTGTGCATGTGTGGCGGCCTGAGGCGGCCTGACGGGCCGCCTGTTCTGGTAAGGACTTGCGCCCATTCGTCCGGGCACCAGAATGTCGCAATTGGCGGCCTGAGAAACGACCGGCCGCCCGGGGGCACGAATTCGCGCCCGGCCGGAAGGCGGTCGCCGCCCCTCATGTCGCGCGGCGCCACACGGGTGACCCGGCACCAAATCGGCCGTGGCGGAACAGTAGCGGGTGCCGCTTCGGCCTTCGCACAATCCTACCAGGGTTGTTCCATGGCCGAGGCGATGCGCACGGCGATGCGCTTGATTGCCATGTCGAGAGCGCTCGTGCTGGTCTCTCCGAGCTCGGGGAGGGCCCGGCCGCTGTCGGTGATGCGGACGGGTGCGGGCTGGTCGGGCCGTCGGGGAGGTGGGGGGTTTTCCGGGTCGAATGGGACGGGGACCGGCGGCCCGGCCTCTCGTCGGCGCGCGTT
>DATFWZ010000340.1:0-5750 GCA_035258765.1 Gemmataceae bacterium | reverse complement strand
GCTCGGGAAAAGGGTCAGTGAGGTCTGGCTCTGGGACACCACGACCAACAAGCGGCGTGACACCTACAAGGTCGAATGGGGGGGGATTGAGACCGTGGCTTACTCGGCCGACGGGCGCATGCTCTATGCGGCCGGCGGCGGTGCCGACAAGTCGCCCGGCCACGTGACGGTGTGGGACACATCCTCGGGGAAGCGGATCGCGTCGTTCGAGGCGTTGAACGACATCATTTGGTCACTGGACTTGAGTGCAGACGGAAAGCTGATGGCCGTCTCGCAGAGAGGATTTAATAGCTCATTCGAGCTTTGGGACATTTCGTCGCTGAGCAAGCTGGTCCACAAGAAGTAGAGCGACGTCCAACGCGCTGGGCCGCGAGCCGAATATTGGCGAAGTGGCTTGGTTCACGGCTCCATAGGATCCGTCCCTAGCCCTGCCGCTCCGGCCGCGGCTGCGCACTATTCGCCTTCGCGTCGTACTTGGATCGATTCGGGTCGTCGGGCGCCAGCGTCGTCAGGTACTCCTCACTCGCCGGGACGTCGTACCACGCCCCGTCGCCGAAATCGACCAGCGCCTTGCCCGACCAGTTCACCGTCACCACTCGCCCGATCTTCCCCTCGAAGCGCTTCAATTCGGGTTTGTCGGTCTTGGGCATGACCAGGCGGTCCGTCCAGAGGCGGCGCAGTTCTTCGGCGAGTTCGAGGTTGGCGGCGGGCATGGGGGGTGCGGTTCACCTTCGGTTCACCGCTAAACGAGGTCTTGGTTGGCGGAACACGTTACTTGAAGGCGGCGCCGCTCGGCGGGGTGGCGGAGTCGAAGTCGAGGCGCTTGACGAACTCACATGCCTCGCGGGCGCCGTAGTCCGCGTCCATCCCCCGGTCATGATAGTCCACGCTCAAGGGACCGGCGTACCCGGCGTCGTTCAGGGCCCGGATCACCGCCTCCCAGTCAATCCCGCCCCGGCCCGGGCAGCGGAATTGCCAGCCGCGCCGCGGGTCGCCGCTCGGCAGGTAGCCGTTGAGCACGCCGGAGCGGCCGTTGAGCGTCAGCACCGCGTCCTTGACGTGTACGTGGTAAATGCGATCCGGGAATCGGCGGACGAACTCCACCGGGTCCACCCCCTGCCAGTGCAGGTGGCTCGGGTCGAACGTGAACCCGAACTCCGGCCGGCCGTTCAGGGCGTCCAGGGCCGCCTCGGCCGAGTACAGGTCGAATGCGATCTGCCCGGGGTGTACTTCGAACGCGAACTTGACCCCCTCGTCGCGGGCCACGTCGAGGACCGGGTTCCAGAGCTTGACGAAGTCCTTGAGGCCGGCCGCGACGATGTCGGGCGTCGGCCCTGGGTAGCCCGCGACGTACGACCACAGCGGCGAGCCGGTAAACCCGCTCACGACCGTTGCCCCGAGTCGCTGGGCGGCCCGGAACGTCGCCGACAACTCCTCCGCGGCGCGCTGGCGGACCCCGGTCGGCTTGCCGTCGCCCCAGACGTAGTCGGGCAGGAGGGCCTTGTGCCGGGAGTCGATCGGGTCGCAGACCGCCTGGCCGGTGCGGTGGTTGCTGAGGACGGGGGCCTGCAAGTTATGGCGGCCCAGGAGGTCGAGTCGCCCGGCGACGTAGTTGGACTCGCTCAGGGCCCGCTGGACTTCGAAGTGGTCACCCCAGCAGGCCAGCTCGAGGCCGGCGTATCCCCACTCCTCGGCCTTGACGGCCAGGTCCTCGAGCTCCAGGTCGGTCCACCCGTTCGTGAACAGCAAGACGGGTCGGGGCATGGCTTCCTACCAGGGCGTCACAGGGCCGGTTTCGCCCCGTCGCCCGACGGTTCCGTCGGCGGCCGATCCTCCGGCGGCGGCGCGGGCGGGCTGGGGGCCGCTGCCGGCGGCGGCGTCTCGGGCTGGCGCAGCGTCGGCGCATCCACCGGCACGGATGCCGGGCCGGTCGGCGTCGGGGTCGGGCTCGGCGTCGGGTACGCGGGCGCGGCCGGCGACTCCGGGGCCTCCTCCTCGACGTACACCTCGTCCATCTCCGTCTCGTCCACGCGCTTACGCATCAGCAGGTAGATCTGTGTCGCGGCCGTCCAGAAGTAGCTGTAGCTGAACCCGATGACCATCATGAACACGAGGGTGACCCAGAAGCTCACCATCCCGGCGCCCATGTGGTTCCACCAGGCGTAGTTGTTCATGTACGCTGCGTTTGCCGGCGGGTTGACCGGCTCCCCGGCGTCCGTGATCGCGGCCGGGCTGCCCTCGAGCATCAGCTTCCGCCACCCGAGCGACTCCGGCGCGTAGATGAACAGGTACTCCGGGGACCGGTCCGCCCCCCAGGCCGGGAACTTGGCGACGCCCCACTTGGCGAAGTACGTGGTTAGAGACCCGACGATCACCACGAACAGCGTCAGCACGGCCCCGTAAGCGACCGCGACCGCCGAGTACCACAGGTAGTGCCACGGGGACTCGTACACGTAGTTGTAAGAGCGGCTCAGGGCGTCGAACGTGTCGCTCCCCTCGGCACTCAGGGTGGTGTACATCATCGGGTACCCGACCATGCCGACGAGCAACAGAGTCATCACCAGCCCCGCGAGCAGCGGCAGCCACCAGAAGAGGCCGTCGATCAGGTCGCCCAGGAGCGGGGCCCAGTGCAGGATGCCGAAGAGCATGCAGCAGAGGACCAGGAATCCGATGAGCCCGATCGGCACGATCGGCGACAGCAGGTACGACAGGTACCGGTGGCGGACGTACGAGACCGCCTCGCGCAGCCCGCCGCCCTCCTTGCCGGAGAGCTGCAGGACCGCCATCCGCGTGATGACGCCGCCGAAGAAGGCCCACACCACGAGCAGCCAAAGGATCAAGAGCAGTAGGTAGACGTACACCCAGAACGTGGCCCGGGTGTCGAAGAGGTAGTAGACGGGGGTGAGGAACTTGAGCAGCGGCTCGACCAAGTTCGGGACCTGGTTGGAGAAGAACCACGTGAGGACCAGCGATCGCTCGTCGCCCGTGCCGCCGACTACTGCCTTGGTCATCAGGAACGGGTTCGGTCCGCGGTCCTCGTCCCAGGGCATGAGTCGGTACTTGCCGCCTTTCCCCACCTCGAGCCGCATGTTCCGCGCTTGGCCCGGTGGGCGGTCCTTGGTTTTCTCCGCATACCACTTTGCGTAAAGCTCATTAGCTCGATCCGTCGGCCCGGCCAGCTCGTGCATCAACGCCCAGGTATCCCGCGCCTTGTGGTATTCGCTATTCGCCCAGGCCGCTCGCTCCTCTTCGGTGGTCAGGCTGCTGTTTTTCCTCGCCCGGTCCTCGTAGTAGTTGTCGTTCGGGACGGTCCAGGCGTTGTAGAAGACGAGCGAAATGAGCCACCAGCCGAGGGCCGTGGCCAGGATGCCCGCGGCGGCGACCAGCAGCTTGAACGGGTCGAGGGCGACCAAAAAGGTGCCGAACAGTTTGGTCCAGGACGCCGGCTTGGGCCGCCAGGCGGGGTACTCGCGTGCCTGCCCACGCTCCTCGGCCATGCTGTATCCCCTGGAGAGGTTCTCAGTTGCTACCGGAAGCGCGCGGGGCGCCGGGCGACGGATGGGATTATAGGCCGGGCATTGCGGTCGGCAATCGGCGGTGAATGCGCCGCGGCCCCGGGCCGACGAGCACTTGCTCGCGGCCCGGGGTCGCGGTGGTTGGGGGAGCCGGCGGCTGCGCGCTTACCACGTGTAGCCGATGCCGAAGTTACACCCGTACAGACATCGGTAGAATCGCTTCTCGTAAACCGGGTCGATGGCGCCGACGTTGAAGCCGACCGGCTGGCGCATAACCAGCGTGTTGAAGTAATTGTACAAGTTCCAACCGACCTTGAACGTCAGCCCCTCGAGCGGTTGCCACGTCAGATTGACGGCGAGGTCCGCGTTCGGCACGATCTCGTTCTCCACCCAAGACCGCTTGGCCTGGGTGGCCTGATCCTCGCGGATGTACTTGGCCCGCTCCTTGGCGATGTCGACCAGGATGGCGCCGGTGCACTCGACGCCGACTCCGAAGGACCCGCCACAGCCGGAGTAGAGCATGACCTCATGCCCGGTGCCGATGAACGGCCCGTACATCCGCTGGGAGAGCGTGTTGATGTACCGGGCGGCCCAGTCGGGCTGCGAGATCAATTGCGGTGGGGCCCCTGCGGGGACGCCGGTCACGTCGATTCCGAGGGCAACCGTCCGCCACTGGAACCGCTCCCAGATCCAGGAAAACCGGCCGCCAGCCATGAAATACGACCGGGCGTTCTCGGTCTCGAAGACGGGGAAGCGGCCGGCCAGGTCCCAGTTGTCGAAGCGCTGGGTGTACAGGATCGTCATGTCGGTCGCGGCGTTCCAGATGCCGTTGATGTCGCCGAACACGATCGTGCCGGTGGCGTCGGTATTGCGAGCCACGGGACCGGTGAACTCGGACGCGAAATTGAACACCGGGGCGAAGAGGAAGTTGTTTTCGAGGTTCTGGCCCGGGTTGGCGAAGTTCGGGCCCTGGCTGCCGGCGCCGCCGGAGTACTTGGTGTCGAACAGGTGCAGCCAGCTGACCGAGAAGTTCCAGCCGTTCTCGAACCTGTAGCCGAGAGTCAGCCGGCAGCCGGGGGACCACCCGGTCCGGCCGAGGGCCTCGGTCGTGAGGGCGACCTCGCCGCTGCCGAGGAAGGCGCCCGCGGTCCCGGTGAGGAGGCCAGCCGAGTCGACGAAGCCGCGGCGGGCAATCGGCTGGTTGCCCAGGACCCGCTGCTGGTGCATCAGGATGAATTCACAGGCGGTGTAGACGCCCGAGCCGTCGTGCTGATACGTGCCGATCGGGGCCCAGACGGGCGGGTGGTCGTTCCCGGAGAGTTCCCAGGGCTCGGAATTGAGCGGCTGGGCCTGGACGCGGCCGGTGGCGGGATTCGTGAGCAGTCCCGCCGCCACCAAGAGGCCCGTCGTGATCCATCGGTAGCGCATAAGCCGCATCCCCCTCGGCGGCCGGTCGGCCCCCACCCGGGTTCCCCCACCACGGGTCGGGCTGCTTCCGCCGGACGCCTGCGTGTACTCATGGCCGGCCTGGGCAGGCCAGCGCGGTCGGTCGAATGGTGCGACCCCATACCTTCTTTCGGAAGTGCGTCAACGCCAAATTTGCCGAAAAGTGGAGTTCTGCGGCGCAAATCGGCGGCCGAAGACCGTTAAGTGGGAAATCGGGGCAAAGTCGAGCCGGCCCGGTGCCGGGGGCGGTACGCGTCCCCCGGGCGGGCTACGGCGAACCGGGTGTGGCGTCCCCCGCGGCAAGGTTGCTACCGCCGACCGACCGCCTGTAACTCGCCGGGGCGAATCTGGGCAAACCCACTAACGGTTTCCCCCGGCAAGTGTTATCATGATGTGGTGCGGTGTTGACCCTTGGGGAAGCGGGCTTGCCACCTGCCGTGTTCGGCGACACCCTTTACCAACACCCATGCCGGAGTCTGACTCATGTTCCATTCATTGCCGCGAGTGCTCGGCGTCACCGTCCTGATCCTCGGCATCGCGTCCCTGCTGGTGCTCACGAAGGACGCGTCCGGCCAGTTCATTAATGGCAACCACCAGACCGACAAGATGCTGCCGCCAATCTTCGACAAGGGCTTCCGGCCCGGGTTCGGGATCGGCCCCGTGATTCAGTCGCCGGCCCCGCGGCCGCCGGTGAACAACATCCTCGGGAACAACCAGGGCAACACCGGCAACACCGGCAACGGCGGGTTCGGCGGCAACACCGGCAACGGCGGGTTCGGCGGCAACTTC
>DATFWZ010000339.1:0-15708 GCA_035258765.1 Gemmataceae bacterium | reverse complement strand
GGCCAGCCATTCCGCAGGTGAGCGCATCGCCTTCGTGCCTGACGGCGTGACCGCCGGGCGGGTCCGAACGCACCCGGAGCTGCTCGCCCAGTTGCTCGGCAACCTGTTGGATAATGCGGCCAAGTACGGCGCCCCCGGTTCGCCCATCACGGTCCGGCTGCGAAGCGCCGGACCCGAGGTCGGATTCGAAGTCGAGGACGTCGGACCGGGAATCGACGCGGCCGACCTGCCGCACGTGTTCGAACCGTTCTTCCGCTCGCCCGCGGCCCGGGCCGCCGGGGTGCCCGGGGTCGGACTTGGATTGGCCGTGGCGAAGCGGATCGCGGAGGCGCTCGGCGCCCGGCTCGCGGCCGAAAGCGAGCCCGGCCGCGGCAGCCGGTTCACCGTCTGGCTTCCGGCGGAACCGGTATAACCGCTCAACTTGACGCAACTTGCCAGCCGATACACTGTTTACCACCCTGCCACGCACGGCACGGAAGGGAGCATGAAGTTCCGACGCTGGTCGGCCGTGTTGGTCGCCTTGGCCCTGCTCGCGCCCGCGGGGTGTCTGGACTCGCACGCGCTCACGCCGGACACCGCTGCCGTATCCGACTCCCTCCGCGAGCGCACAGGCGCCGGGCTCTGCACTGACTCTGGTCCCGACCGGGTGTTTGTCCCGAACACCGTCTCCATCGCGGACGGGCTGACGGCCGACGCGGCCGTCCAACTCGCCCTGTGCAACAACGCCGCCTTCCAGGATCTGCTGCTCGATCTCGGGCTGGCCCGGGCCGACGTCGTCCAGGCCGGGCTTCTCCCGAACCCCGAAGTCCTGTACTCGTTCCCGGTCGGTCCGAGGGCATTCAGTTACGCGGTGGACCTGCCGGTCGACGTGATCCTCCTGCGCCCGGTCCGCGTGCGCGGGGCGGCGGCCGAAGAGGAACGGGCCCGCGAGCGTCTGGTCCAGGCCGGGCTCGACTTGGCCCGCGACGTCCGCCTCGCCCACGCCGACTGGGCGCTCGCCCGGGACCGCCTGCGCGTGGCCGAGGAGAGTCTGAAGTTGCGGGACCGGATCGCCAGGCTGACAACTGACCGCTTCAACGCCGGAGACGCGACGCCGCTCGAAGTCTCAACCGCGCGAGCCGACTCCCTGCGGGGAAAACAGGAGGCGACGCGGGCGGCCAACGACCTGCCGATCTTCGAGGAGAAGTTGCGAAACCTGATGGGCATCGGAGCATGGCGCGTTGAGCTGGTCCCGCAGTCGGTTGACCCGCCGGACGAGCCAGCCGAAGACCTGGAAGCGCTCGTGGCCGAGGCGGTGACGGCCCGGCCGGACGTGCGGGCCGCGGAGCGGTTCATCGCGGCGGCCGACGCCCGGGTCCAGATCGCCCGGCTCGGCTGGATTCGCTTCTTCGGAATCGCGGACGCGACCAGCGGGCCGAGCGACCATAACCTGGCCCCCCAGTTTCGCGTCACCGTGCCGATCTTCAGTGGCAACCAGGGTGCGATCTCCCGGGCCGGCGTCGAGCACGAGCGTGCCGTTCGGCAACTGCGGACGGTCCGCGACCGGGCTATTCTCGAAGTGCGACAGGCGTACGCCCAGCACGCCCAGGCGGCGGCCGACTACCAGAAGTGGACGGAGGAAATCCGCCCGGCCGTGGAGGAGGCGGTCCGGCGCGCGCAGGCCACGTACGAGAAGGGCGGAGCGTCACTCGTGCTGGTGCTCGAGACGTCGCGACAGTTGATTGACACCCGTGCCCGCGAAGCGCAGCTCCGGGCCGACCTGACGCGGGCGTGGGCGGAGCTGGAGCGGGCGGTCGGCCGGCGAATGCAGACGACAGACGGGGACTTCGCCGCGGGACGGGACGCGGACAATCCGGAGTCCCCCTCCCCGAAACGGGGAGGCAAGAATGGCAAATGAAGCCACTGACGGGCACCCGACGACCTTTCGCGCCGGCCTGCTCACGGGGATCATCGTCACCGCCGCCGTGGCCGGGCTCATTGCGCTCGCCTGGGCGGGCTTGCGCCCGAAGCCGGACAAGGTCGAGCCGGCCAGACCGTCGGCCCCCGCGGTCGTCGCCAAGGAAGAAGACCTCCTCACCATCACACTCACGGCCGACGCCGCAAAGCGACTGCGCATCGAGACGGCCAAGGCCGAGGTGAGGCCCGTCCGCCGGGAGCGCGCCTACGGCGGCGAGGTGACGATCCCGCCGGGGCACACGATCCTGGTGGCCGCCCCGCTTGGTGGCATTCTCAAGTCCCCGCCCGGCGGCGTGCCCCGGGCCGGGACCCGGGTCAAGCGGGGCGATCCGGTCTTCCAATTCCTGCCGCTCCTCTCCCCGGACGCCCGGACGACGCTCGCCACCGCCCGCGTGGACGCCGAGGGGCAGGTGAACACCGCCCGCACCAGTCTGGCGACGGCGAAGGTCGGCCTGGACCGGGCACAGGAACTCCTGAGCAAGGAAGCCACCAGTCGAAAGACCGTGGAAGACGCGCAGGCCGTCTACGACCTGGCGCAGAAGACGCTCGAGGCCGCGCAGGCCCGGCTGGCCCTGCTCACCCAGGCGGCCGGGGACGCGGAGAAGGGGACCGCGGCCCCGCTCACCATCGAGGCCCCGATCGACGGCCTGTTGCGGAACGTCTCGGCCCTCGCCGAGCAGAACGTGCCGTCCGGGGCGACGCTGTTCGAGGTGACGAACCTGGACCCGATCTGGGTGCGCGTGCCGGTGTTCGTCGGCGAGGTGACCGACCTCGACTCGGACGAGGCACAGGTCGGCCCGCTGACGGCTCGACCGGGAACCCCGACGCGATCCGCCCGCCCGGCCGTCGCCCCGCCCTCGGCAAACCCCATGGCTGGGACCGTGGACCTCTACTTCAGCCTTTCGAACCCGGACGGATCGTACATTCCGGGGCAACGCGTCGGGGTCGCAATCCCGGTGAAAGAGCCAGGGAAGGAGGTCCTGATTCCCGGCCTTTGGATCACGGTCCCGCTCACCGACCCGAAGAAGTCGCTGACCGTCCCGTGGAAGGCCGTCGTATTCGACATCAACGGCGGGACGTGGGTGTACGAGCAGCTCGCCCCGCGGACGTACGCCCGCCGTCGGGTCCAGGTGCGCTATGTGACCCAGGGCACCGCCGTTCTGGAATGGGGCCCCAAGCTCGACAAGCCGGTCGTGACCGTCGGGGCGCAGGAGCTGTTCGGCACGGAAGTCGGGTTCGGGAAGTAGACAGTATTTGTGAATGAGGCGCCGGGGGAGCCGGATACCGATTCGCTATGCTCACGTGGCTGGTTTCAACGTCCTTGCACTTCCGGGTCGCCGTCCTGGCCCTGTGCGCCGTCCTCGTCGCGGTCGGCACGCGGACGGCGGAGCGGGCGCCGCTCGACGTCTTCCCGGAGTTCGCCCCGCCCATCGTCGAAATCCAGACCGAGGCCCCGGGCCTCTCGGCGACGCAGGTCGAGGAGTTGGTGACCGCGCCGCTGGAAAATGCTCTCAACGGCACCGCCGGGGTCAAGACGATCCGGTCCAAGTCGGTCCTCGGCCTCTCGCAGGTGGTGCTCCTGTTTGACCAGGACGCAGACGTCATCCGGGCCCGCCAGCTCGTCCAGGAGCGGCTCGCGACCGAGTCCCGGCAGCTCCCGGCCGCGGCCAGGCCGCCGGTCATCCTGCAACCCCTCTCTTCCACCAGCCGCGTCCTGAAGATCGGCGTCTGGTCCGAGAAGCTCAGCCAGCGCGACCTGACCATCCTGGCCATGTGGACGATCCGCCCGAAGCTCATGTCGGTCCCCGGGGTGGCGAACGTCGCCATCTGGGGGCAGCGGGACCGAGAATTGCAAGTCCACATCGACCCGACCGAGTTGCGCCGCCACGGCGTGTCGCTCGACTCGGTCTCGCGGGCGGCCGCGGACGCAGTCGTCCTCGACTCGGGCGGATTCGTGGACACGCCCAACCAGCGGATGTCGGTGCGGCACCTGCCCGCGGTCAATGACCCCGACGACCTGGCCCGCACCGTGGTCGATTTCCGCGGCGGCGTCCCGGTCCACCTGGGGGACGTCGCGGGGGTTGACGTCGGGTCGCCGCCGCCGATCGGCGACGCGGTCATCAACGATGGCCCCGGGCTGCTCCTGATCGTCGAGAAACACCCGTGGGGAAACACGCTTGATGTGACACGGCAGGTGGAGGAGGCGCTCGAGACGCTCAAGCCCGGACTCGCGGACGTCCACGTCGATCACACTATCTTCCGGCCGGCGACGTTCATCGAGCGGTCCATCAAGAATCTGACGAACGCCCTCCTCATTGGGTGTGGGCTGGTCGTCGTCATTCTGGTCGCGTTCCTCTTCGACTGGCGGACCGCGCTGATCAGCTTGATGGCGATTCCGCTGTCGCTCCTGGCGGCCTCGACGGCCCTGTACTACTCCGGGGCGAGCATCAACACGATGGTCCTCGCTGGGCTGGTCATAGCCCTGGGTGAAGTCGTCGATGACGCCATCATCGACGTGGAGAACATCTCGCGCCGGCTCCGCCTGAATCGCGAATTGCCGCACCCCCTGTCGGCGTTTCGCGTGGTGCTGAACGCATCCCTCGAGGTGCGTAGCGCCGTTGTCTACGCGACCCTGATCGTCGTGCTGGTGTTCGTGCCGGTCTTCTTCCTCGGAGGGCTGTCCGGGACGTTCTTCCGCCCGCTCGCGAAGGCGTACGTCCTGGCCATCCTCGCGTCGCTGCTCGTGGCCCTGACTGTCACCCCTGCCATGTGCCTCTTGCTCCTGCCGAGTCGTCGCGGGGCGCGAGCCGAGGCGCCGCTGACGCGCTGGCTCAAGCGGCAGTACCGGGCTGTCCTGCCGGTACTCATCGCCCGGCCGTGGTGGGCGATTGCGTTCCTCGTCGCGGCCCTCGCCGTCTCCGCGGCCGCGACCCGAAACCTCGGACAGGAGTTCCTGCCCAACTTCCGGGAGACCGATTTCCTGATGCACTGGGTGGAGAAGCCGGGCACGTCAATCGAGGCCAACCAGCGGATCACGGCCGCCGCGAGCAAGGAGCTGCGATCGATCCCCGGCGTGCGCAACTTCGGGTCGCACATCGGCCGGGCGGAAGTTGCCGACGAGGTCGTCGGTCCCAACTTCACCGAGTTGTGGATCAGCATCGACGACGGGGTCGATTACAACGCGACGCTCGCGAAGATCCAGGAGGTCGTGGACGGCTACCCGGGCCTCTACCGCGACGTACAGACGTACCTGAAGGAGCGGATCAAGGAGGTGCTCACTGGGGCCGGGGCGAGCATTGTCGTCCGCCTGTACGGCCCGGACCTGGGCGTGCTGCGGGCGAAGGCGAAGGAAGTCGAAACGGCGATGGCCGACGTGCCGGGCGTCACGAACCTGAAGGTCGAGCCGCAGGTGTTGGTCCCCCAGGTGGACGTGCGACCACGAACGGCGGACGCCGCCAAGTTCGGGCTGACGCCAGGGCACATCCGGAGGGTGACCACGCTCCTCTTGCGCGGCCAGAAGGTCGGCGAGGTCTACGACGGGCCGAAACGATTTGCCGTGACCGTATGGGCAGCGCCGAAATGGCGCACGGATGTCTCGGCGTTGCAAGACCTCCCAATCGACACGCCGACCGGGACCCAGGTGCGGCTCGGGGACGTGGCAGACGTGAAGATCGACCCGACCCCGAACGAGGTCCGCCACGAGGCGGCGAGCCGGCGGATTGACATCACCTGCAACGTCAAGGACCGCGACCTCGGGTCGGTCGCCCGGGACGTCGAGCAGAAGGTCCGGGCCATGCATTTCGACCGCGAATACCGCCCGGAGTTCCTCGGCGAATACGCGGCCCGGGAGGAATCGACGCGGCGGCTGTACTGGCTGGCGGCCCTGGCCCTCGCGGGGATCGCCGTACTTCTTTACACGGACTTTGGCTCACTGCGTCTGACCATTGTGGCTCTGGTGACGCTCCCGTTCGCGTTGATCGGCGGGGTCGCGGGGGTATTGCTTACCGACGGCGTTCTGTCGCTCGGCTCACTGGTGGGGTTTGTCACGGTGCTCGGGATCGCGGCCCGGAACGGGATCATGCTCGTGAGCCACTACCGGCACCTGGAGGACCTGGAAGGCGTGCCGTTCGGGGACGAGCTGGTACTTCGGGGGGCGGAGGAGCGCCTGAGTCCGATCCTGATGACCGCCCTCGCCACCGCGCTGGCCCTGTTGCCGCTGGTGATTGCGGGGAACAGGCCGGGGCACGAGATTGAATACCCGTTGGCGGTGGTAATCCTGGGCGGGCTAGTCACATCGACGATGTTGAATCTGTTCCTGCTGCCGGCGCTCTATCGCAAATTTGGTCAGCGAAGTCCCGTCGGACAGGTTTCCCAAACTGTCCGACAGAAGCTCCAGGCAATCGAGGCATAATCAGCGTCCGGTAGGACAGGGTGGGAAACCTGTCCTACCGGACGCTTACTTTTTCAGCTTGAGCTTCTCCTCCTCGATCTCCGCTTTGATCCGTGCAGCCTTGGCCTGTGCGACCCCCTGGGCCGTCTGGAGGCCGGCTTTCCACAAGTCGATCAATTGTTCTTCGACATCCTTCAGCAATTTGACCTTCTCTTCGATCACCTTGAGCTTCTCGTCCCGCGTGTCGGCGATGTCCAATTTGGCCTCGGCCAGTTCGCGAATCGCGTCAATGAGCTGGATGAGAGGGTCCTTACCGATCTTCACGCGCTCAAACTGCCCGTTCATTTGCTCTTCCAGGGCCTTGACACGTTCGCGTTGCAGTTCGCGGAGACGTTCGCTGGGGGGCGCCTTCTGGCCCGGGGCCGCGTTCACGACGGGCCACGCAGGCGCCTTTCCCTGGTCCTGACGGTCGACGTTCGTCGGGAGCCAGGCGACCCCGAGCCCAATAACGCCCAGGGCACACGCGCCCACGGCGCTCCGCCTCAACAGTTTGACGAGGAACATGGTTCGCAACACTCCTTCGGCGAGCTCGCGGGCCGCGGGCGCCGCGGCCGCAACCGTGGATTCGATCAACGCGTTCGGTACGATCGCGGTCGCCCGGTCCGCAAAGCCCGCGGTCAGCGCGGGGAGCGACAGGACCGGGCCGAGCCGCGCGAGCTTCGTTCGGAGCTTGTCGCGGGCCCGGGCCAGCCGGCTTGACAGGGTGCCCTCCGCGATCCCGAGCGCGGTCGCTGCCTCGGTCCGCGACATCCCGCGCAGGTCGCACAAGAGGATCGGCAAACGGTCCCGCGAGGACAACTTCGCCAGGGCGCCATCGAGCAGCGGCAGCCAGTCGGTCGGTTCCATGGCGTTGACCGCCGGCTCCGCGACGTAGGTCAATTGCGCCTGGCGGGCGAGCCGCCTCGCACGCTGGGCCCGGGCTTTGTGGGCCACCTTGACGGCCACTCCGTACAGCCAGCGACTCAAACCCGATGCACGGATCGAGCTGGCCTTCCGGGCGAGAACGATAAAAGTCGCCTGAAAGGCGTCCTCCGCGTCGTGGGCGTGACCGAGCACGCGACGACAGACGCCGAACACCATTGGCCCGAACCGGCGGACGATGCCCGCGAACGCCTCGCCGTCGCGGGTCGCGACGTACCGGCGCAACAGCTCGGCATCGGAGAGAGAATCGACCCCCTCCCCGATACGGCCGAGGCGGCTCAAAGTTCGGGCAATCGGATCGGCCACCGTCTGGCGTCCTCGTGGGTCGCTCGATGATACCTTGCCCCGAAGAGGGAAGGCGCGTCCAAGTTTTTTGGCGAGCGGTGTGTCTCGGCTTCCTCCGGTCGCTGACGCTCCCGGCTCGCCGAGACACACCGCGTCCGCTCGCCGGGCCCTTGCTCGGCGCGTCCCCGCGGGTTACAAGAAGTTCCATCACGCCCCAAGCTGGGACACGCCATGGTTCGCATCGGCCTCGTCGGCGTCGGGTTCATGGGCTGGATCCACTACCTCGCCTACAAGCACCTCACCGGCGCCAAGCTCGCCGCGGTGTGCAGCCGCGACAAGGCCAAGCTCGCCGGCGACTGGCGGTCGATCCGCGGAAACTTCGGACCGCCGGGCGAGATGGTCGATCTGTCCGGCGTCAAAACCTACGACCGGCTCCGCGACCTCGTCGCCGACCCGGACATCGACCTGATCGACGTCTGCAACCCGACTCACCTGCACCCGGACTCGGCGGTCGCGGCGCTCAAGGCGGGCAAGCACGTGCTGGTCGAGAAAGCGATCGCGCTGACGCCCGAGCAAGCCGATGCCATGGTCGCGGCCGCGAAGTCGGCGGGTAAGTTGCTCATGGTCGCCCACGTGTTGCCGTTCTTCCCGGAGTTCCGCTACGCGGCCCAGGCGATCAAGGACGGCCGGTATGGCAAGCTCCTGGCCGGGTACTTCAAGCGCGTCATCTCGCGACCGGACTGGTCCGCCGACATCGGCGACGCCGCGAAGACCGGCGGCCCCGCGGTCGATCTGCACATCCACGACACGCATTTCATCGGCCTCGTCTGCGGCGTGCCGAAGGGCGTCTATTCGACGGGCGTGGTCGAGAATGATGTCGTGCAGCACCTGACCACGAGCTACGACTACGGCCCGGGCGGACCGTGCGTGACGTGCTCGAGTGGGGCGTTGGCGATGAGTGGGCGGCCGTTCGTCCACGGGTACGAGCTGTACCTGGAAAAGGCGACGCTCACTTACGAGAGCGGCACCTGCCCGCTGACGCGGATCACGCCCGGACTCGTTGAAAGGGCGCCGCTGCCCGCGGAGCCGGGCGGCGAGGTGGCCGCGTTCGTCGCCGAGCTTCAGGCCGCGGTGGACGGCGTCGCCAGCGGCAAGACCCCGGAGCTGCTGAGCGGCCAACTGGCACGCGACGCCCTGGTCATGTGCTACAAGGAGTGCGAGTCGGTCAAGACCGGGAAGTGGGTGGCGATGGGATGACGTCCTTACTCGCGCCACTTGGGAGGCAATTCCAATCGTAGACCGAAGCGTTCGCGGAGTCGTGGTAGGACAACACTCGCGTCAAATCCCCGAAATGACTGATACCTCCATTCTTCAACTTGAGGCATATCCACAACTAGCCGTCGCAAGACCGGCCATGGATGAGCATCTGCCAATGCCCGCAACGCGCCTTGCACTCCCCAGGTCGAGCCACTCAACCATAATTCGGCGATCTCCCGAATGTCGGCGCCTGAGAGAAGTCGGCGAACCTCGATGAAGCTCACTGGCTCCAGCCGGACTCTGCGGAGCGGGACGGCGACGAGGATACGACCACCGTACGCGAAGAATACCACGGCTCCGCATGTCACCTCGTCGATAAATCCCCGTCGATACGGACCCCACTTGCAGTTCGGAATCGGTGGCAACGAATAGCTCCAAGTCGGAACCCACGTCTGAGCCAATTGCTCGGGCACAGTCTCCCCCGCCTTCGGATCGTCCGGCCGCTCCCGAGCAGCGGCCACCTGGAACCGAATCAGCTCCGCCCGCGCCTTTCGCGACGGGTCACCACTCTCCTCCAGGTAATCGGCGTAGACGAGCCGCGGCGCGTCGTCGTCCGGGTCCGCGGCGATGGCGCGGATGAATGCGGAGTCGTCGGTCGGAGTGTTCATGCTCATAGCGTCAGCCGGTCGCCGAATTTGGCGTACAGAACCTTTTGGATATCGCGTAACCGACCGCGCCTGCGGTCGCCGCGTTCGGAAAGTACCGGGACGTGCAGGCGGCGCAATCTCGGCCACGGCCCGCGATCGGCGAACATCAGCAGGTTTTCGCCGCGAACCGGGTACTGCAGGGATAATTCCAGCTCAATGACTTCGGTCAGCTCCGACATTGCGACGATGCGTCGCGAAATCTCCGTGTTCGACTTCTCCAGGGTCAACTTGCGGAGCGGGACTGCGTCGAGAATCACTCGGAAGTGCCGGCTCAGCGGTTCCGCGTCGGCCGTCACGTGGTCGATGAACCCGCGAAGGAAACCGCCGAACTGAATCCCCTCAATCGCCGGCAACTCCATCCGCCATCTTCGGGCCCAGTCCAGCAGGTCCGCGTCGCGGCGCCACAGCACGCGCCACGGCGGCGAGTCCGGCTCCAGCCGGGCCCGCTCGCATTGCACGCGGATGAACTCTGCCCGGGCCACGCTGGCCGCGTCGCCTCGCTCGTCCAACACGTCCGCGTAAACGAGCCGCGGCGCGTCGTCGTCCGGGGTCGCGGCGATCATCCGGATGAAGGCCGGGTCGTCGGGCATGGCTGGGCCTGGTAGGAGACGGTGAACACCACTGTACCCGGGACGGGCGGGGAATGGGAAATGTTCGCCGGCGACGCCCCGCAACGTGTCAACGGCAAAGTCACCTTGCAACCGTTTCTCGGTTCCGGTATCGGCCGGCCACTTCTGACCACCCACGGGGGGCCGCGCTTCGCCATCGGGGGATGCGTGAGGCGGCAGCGGCCCGAGCGCAGGGGGATACCCATGGGCCTTGGCACCGTCACGCTGTTGGGCTTGTTGTGCACCCCGGGCCAGCTCCCGGCTGAGACCACCGCGTGGAACTCGCCCACGATGAAAATCCCGATCGACTACCACCCGGGCAAGCGGGCCGAGATCAAGGAGCTCCTCCTCTATGTCTCGAGCGACCAGGGCCAGACCTGGCAGCACCACGCGACCGCGACCCCCGATCGCGACACCTTCTTCACGTTCAACGCCCCGGCCGACGGGGTCTACTGGTTCAACATGGTGGTCGTTGACAAGGCCCTCCGGCGTGAGCCGCCGGACGTGTTCAAGGTTACGCCCGCACTCAAGGTGCTCTTTGACACCAAGAAGCCGGTAATCGCCATCACCGCGGCCCAGCGGAACGGCGACGACGTCACCGTTGGCTGGAAGGTGACCGAGCGGAACCCGGACTGGTCCAAGTTCAAGCTCGAGTACTCGACCAACGGCGCCAACTGGACCCCGGTCCCGACGCGGCCCGAGCCGGACGGCTCGGCCCAGTTCAAGGTGACCGGGGCGAGCAACGTCACGGTCCGCGTCGCCCTGACCGACGTCGCGGGGCACACTGGCGAGGCGACGTCGCCGGTCGCGGGGACTACCGTTGCCTCCAAGCCGGTCGGCGACCCGATCGCGCAGGTGGGCAGTACTTCCGATCTTGCTTCGCCGCCCGTCCCCGGGGGCACTGGCCCTGCCCCGGTCGTCGTCCCGCCGGTCGCCAAGGACAACCGGCTGCCGAATGAGCCCAAGGGGACCGAGACCTTCCCGCCGCCCCCGGGCGCGCCGGGCGCGCCGCCGACCGTCGGCCCGGGCGAACCGAAGAACGACGCGCTCAACGTCAGCACGACCGCCCCGTCCTACCTGCCGGCCCCACTGGTGATCAACGTCACCACCTTTAAGATGGCCTACGAGGTCGAGGATCGCGGGGCGTCCGGAGTAGCGAAGGCGGAAGTCTGGGTGACGCGCGACGAGGGCCGGACCTGGCGGCAATGGACGGTCGTCGAGAAGCCGGAGTCGCCGCTCGCCATCGACTTGGCCAAGTACGGGCCCAAGGACATGGAGGGCATCTACGGGTTCAAGGTGCTCCTGCAAAGCGGCGCAGGTCTCAGCCGCGAGGCCCCGAAGCCGGGCGACGCCCCGGACCTCCGTGTCGATGTGGACGTGACGCCGCCCGCGGTTACGATCTTCGAGCCGGTCCCCGACCGGACCCAGAAGGACACCATGGTCCTGCGCTGGACCGCCGTGGACCGCAACCTGGCGACCGACCCGATCACGCTGGAGTGGTCGGACGGCCCGCGGGGCCCGTGGATGCCGATCGCCGCGGCCGACGCGCTCGGGGCCAGCTCCGGGGCGGCCAAGCGCTTGCCCAACAGCGGGTCGTATGCCTGGAAGCTGCCCGCCAATTTCCCGACGCATAAGGTCTTCCTCAGGGTGACAGCCAGGGACACCGCGGGGAATATCACCGAAGTCACGAGCACTGAGCCGATCCTCGTGGACCTGAACAAGCCGACCGCGGTGAAGCTGAACATCGTCGGCGGGGGACATTGAGGGACATCGGGGGACAGCCCGGAATGTCCCCCAGCGGAGGGTCAAAGGCCGAGGGCGTGGCCGGTCTCATAGGACCTATAGGTCCTATGGGACCTATAGGTCCTATGAGACCGGCCACGCCCCTGCTCCCATTGGGCCTGACGGGCCTGATACCCCTTTTCTCGCCCCATCACTATTTGCCGCCGCACCCTCTAAGAATGAAGTAAGATGGTGAGGGGACGGACGTTTCGACCCCGCCACCCTTCCCGGACGAGACGCCCGCCTCGCGGATTGCCCTCCTCCGCCGCTCGTAAGCCATGGAAAAACTGGTCGATACGGTCGTCCAGAACGCGCACAAGCCCCCCCAGGCGACAAACCGGGAGGCCTGCCTGGTCCACATTTATCCGACCGGGCCGTGGATGGGCATGCGGCACACGCTCGGCGAGAAGCCGCTGATCGTCGGCCGCGGGGAGGACTGCGACATCCGCGTCCTCGACACCTCCGTCAGCCGCCGCCACGTCCGCATCGAGAAGATCGGGGACGACTACTTCGTCCTCGACATGCAAAGCACCAACGGCTCCTACGTCAACGACAAGCAGTCCCTCGCGGGGGAGCCGATCCCGATGCGGGACGGCGACTACCTGCGCGTCGGCAACTGCATTTTCCGCTACCTGGCCAGCGGCAACGTCGAGGCCGATTACCACGAGGAGATTTACCGGCTGACGATCGTGGACGCCCTGACCCAGATCGCCAACGCCCGGTACTTCAATGAGTTCCTGGAGCGCGAGGTGTTGCGGACGGTCCGGCATGCCCGGCCGTTGTCGCTGGTGCTGATGGACATCGACCGGTTCAAGGCGGTCAACGACCAGCTCGGCCACCTGGGCGGGGACTTCACGCTGCGGGAGCTGGCCGGGAGCATCAAGAAGGTGGTCCGGCGGGAGGACTTGTTCGCCCGGTACGGGGGCGAGGAGTTCGCCCTGGTGCTGATCGAGACGGGGAAGAAGGACGCCCTGACCGCGGCCGAGCGGATCCGGGCGCTGGTCGAGAAGCACTCGTTCCGGTTCGACGACAAGGTGTTCAATCTGACGATCAGCCTGGGGGTGGCGGAGTGCCCGCTGGACGGGACCGCGACCCCCCGGGAGCTGATGCGCCGAGCGGACGAGAACCTGTACGCAGCCAAGCGAGCGGGGCGGAACAAGGTAGTCGGGTAGGGCAGGCGGACATGCCGGAGGAAGCGAAACAGGCTGAGCCATTTCCGAAGTGGTACCGCGGGACCGAGGTCTCAATGCGAGCGATCCGGCAGTTTGCCCGCGGAGTGGCGCGGCGGTTTCGGCCGGACCGGATAATCTTGTTTGGCTCGCATGCCCGGGGGAATCCGCACGCCGACCGTGACGTGGACATCCTCGTGGTAATGCCGTGCCGCGACCGGATAGACCAGGCAGTTCGAATCCGGTGGTGGTTTCCGGTCCCATTTGCCATGGACCTGATGGTCCGCACGCCTCGCCAGTTGGCGCGGGGACTTGAGGACGGTGATCCTTTCCTGACGGACATCGTGACCTGGGGGAAAGTCCTGCATGAAGCGGGCGACCAGGCCATGGGCGCGAATGGCCGAGGACGATCCCGGCATCGCTCAAATTGCAATGCGGAACGCCGCAAGGTGTTATGACGGCGTCTGTTTTCATTGTCAACAGTGCGTCGAAATATACTTGAGGGCGCTGCTGATCGAATCGGGCCTGCCGGTACCGAAGACACATGACCTGGACGGGCTCCTGACCCTCCTCTTGCCGACGCACAAGACATTGCGGGCCTTTCGGCGGGGACTCCTTTTCCTGTCGTCCTTCGCCGTCGAGGCCCGCTATCCGGGGCTCAACTCCAGCAAGCGACAAGCGCTGGCGGCGATGCCCTGGGCCGAGCGGGTGCGGTGGGAATGCAGGAAGGTCCTCGGGATCAAGCGTCCATGAGGCGCGATCCGGGGCTCCTCGCTCTGACTTCAACTTCGATGACTCGTCGGCAGTCTGGATGACCGGCTCACTCCCGTCCGCGGCAACGAACACCAGCCGCCCCTCGCGTCCGGCAGCAGGGCGCGCACGCACTCCGGCCCGGCGGGCGCCGCGATGTAGGCCGGCCGCTGCCACAGCACCGCGGCCGCCAGGAGGAGCACCCCGAACACGATCACCGGGTTTCCCGCCCCGTTCGTCGGCGCGGGCGACGCGGGTGGGGTTGGGGTCGGATGGTCGTCGGGGGCGGCCTCGTCGGGCCGGGCCGCCGCCCCGTCCCGCGGCGGCGGGTTCGGGTCCTGTTGCTCCGGGGTCGGCCGGGACGGGCCCCCGTCCTCCGGCTCCCGCCGCCGCCACTCCTCTTGGTTGGCCCCCTGCCGTTCCCACGCCTCCATGAACTCGTCGTCCGTGGCCGGCGGCTTGCCGTCGAGCGCCCGCCGCCGGTCGATCTCGCGCCGGACGACATCCATCAGGGCGGCGAGCTCCCGCAGCAGCGCGTCGTTCTTCCCGGCCGGGCCCGGCTCGGCCGGGGGCAGGACCATGCTCCCGCCCCGCCCGTACGCCACGCGGCCGTACTTGTGCCAGATCTCCTCGGCCTTCAGCTTGACCTTGGGGTCCTCGTGCCGGAGCAGGTTGATCAGGTACGAGTGGGCCTCCTTGCTGGTCTCCTCGAACCGCCGCTCCTCGACTTGCCGGTAGAGGGCTTGCCACTCGGTGGGGTACTTGCCGGGCCAACCGCGACAGGTCTTCGCCCGCCGGTTGACTTTCTTGGCGACGGCCTCCCACGGGTGGCCGACGGCACGTATCTCGGCGGCGGTGGCCAGCAGGGTCTTGATGTTCGTGCTCATGACGGGGTCCTCTTCCCGCGGTCGAAATGCGCGGGTCGGTTCGCCGCGACGCGGAGGCTTTGCGGTGCGGAGCGCGTCGGCGGTGGGAAGTGGGGCGGGGCGGCGGGAATGGACGTCGCCGCCCGAGATGTCCAGACAAGTCTCCGATCGTTTCCGCGTTTGTCAAGTCTAAGTGGACAGAATTTTAGTAATCCGCGCAAGCGATTCGTGGATTCGGATCCCAGCGCGTGGCGAACGGCCCGCGTCAGCGCCAGCACCCAGAACCAGGCGTTCAGCGCGTTGCTCTTTCTCTACCGTGACGTGTTGCAAGTCGACCCCGGGCGGATCGACGGCGTGATTCGGGCGAACCGACCGAAGCGACTGCCGGTGGTGCTGACGCGGAACGAGGTGCGGCGTGTGCTGTCGAGGCTGGACGGCACCTATCGCCTGATGGGGCAGCTGATGTACGGCAGCGGGCTGCGTCTGCTGGAGTGTCTACGCCTTCGTGTGCAGGACATCGACTTCGGCCGCGGTGAGATCGTGGTTCGCGAGGGGAAGGGAAACAAGGACCGACGGACGATGCTGGCGGCGGTGGTGCGGCCGGACCTGGCGGCCCACATCGAGCGGGTGCGACTGTTGCACGAGAAGGACCTGACGGCCGGGTTCGGGCGGGTGTACCTGCCGGACGCCCTGGAACGCAAGCTGCCGAACGCGGCGGCCGAATTCGTCTGGCAGTACGTATTCCCGTCGGCGAAGATGTCGAAGGACCCGCGGAGCGGCGCGGTGCGGCGACACCATGCGCACGAGTCGTCGGTATCGAAGGCGATCACGGAGGCGGTCCGGATGTCCGGCATTCACAAGCGGGCGACGAGCCATGCGCTCCGTCACAGCTTCGCGACGCACCTGCTGGAAGACGGGTACGACATCCGGACGGTGCAGGAACTGCTCGGGCATGAG
>DATFWZ010000338.1:0-4552 GCA_035258765.1 Gemmataceae bacterium | reverse complement strand
CGCAGCGCCGCCCGGGGGCGCCGCAGCTTCTGGAAGCACTGCCCCATCCCGGCTTGCGCGCCAAAGTGGAACGGGTTCAGCTCCAGGGCCCGCTCACAGTCGGCGATCGACCGCCCGAACTGGCCTGTGCGGAAGAAGAGGATCGCTCGCTGGTTGAACACCTCGGCGAATCGCGGGGCTGCATGGGCGAGCGCGTCCAGCCCGGCCAGGATCCGGTGGAAGTCTGGCAGGTGCAGGACCCGCTGTAGCTCCGCGTTCTGCTCGTCCGTCCCGCCCCGGAACCAAATCTGCCAGAGCGCGTCACTCGCCATGCGGGCAACGGGTCGCTCCGGGTCGTGTAGCACCCGGGCGAGCGGGGCGTTCGATTCCATCGTCCCGATCAGACCCAGGCCGAGGACCGCCGCCCGGCGCGTGTCCATGTCCGGGTGCGCGAGCAGGCGCTGGAGCGTCCCCTCGGTGTAGAAGTTGAGAAGTTGCTGGCGGTAGACGCGCAGTGCGTCGTGCATCCGCGCCGCCCACAGGTCCGGGTCATCGGGCGGCTGGAGCCGGGGGAGTTGACGATAAAACTCAACGAGGCGGGCGCCGGGCACGGAAACATCCTCCCGCACCGGTCGGGACACGAGTCATTCCGGTAGGATTGGCTCAGTGTAGACGACCGTTCGGGAGGATGGCAACAACTTCCGTGCCGAAATTGCTCGGCGTGTTACTTCGGCGCTCCGACCGGCATGGTCGGCGGCACGCCGGCGGCCGTGCTTCCTGCGACCGCGGTCTTTGCCTTCTTCCACTCGGCGACTTCGACCGTTACGACCTCGACTGCCTTCTTCAACTGGGGGTCAATTCCCTTCGCCAGCTCCTCCGGCGTGCCCTCAACCGCGACATCGGGGATTACACCTTCCTTTTCCATGTTGACCCCGCGCGTTGTAAACACCCCGGTCCGGGGGAGCCGGAACCGCGACCCGTCGATCAGCCGCGTCTCGGAAGTGCCGATCACCAGCCCGCCGGTCGCCTGGCCGACGACCTTGCCGTAGCCGAGCGCCCGGTAGGCACTCGGGAAGATCTCCGCGTCGCTGTACGACCGGTTGTTGATGAGGACGGCCGAGGGCTTCGTCCACTTCCGGTCGAAGTTCCGCATCACAAGCCCTTCCCCGCCGTCGCGCTGGCGGAACAGCGTGTGCTCCTTGGCCCCCAGGTAGTTGAGCACCTGGTCGTGCGTGAACCCGCCGCTGTTGTAGCGAACGTCGATGACGATCGCGTCCTTGTCGAAGTTGTCCGAGTAGAGCGAGCGGACGAACTGTTCCAGCCCGCCGTCGTCCATGCCCGAGATGTGGATGTAGCCGACCTTGCCGCCCGACATCTTCGAGACGGCCTCGGCGTTCTTCTCGACCCAGCGCTCGTACATGAGCTGTGTAACTCGCTCGCGGGCGACCGCCTGGGTCTCCACCTTGCGCCGCTTGGTCGGGTCAGTCGGGTTGGCCGTTACCTCGAGCACCACCATCTCGTTCGCTTTCGCGTTCAGGAGCTGGCTGAGGTTGACCTTGTCCGTGACCTCGGTCCGGTCGATGGACATGATCACGTCGCCGGGCCGCAGGCTGATCCCGCGCTTGTCGGCCGGGCCGCGCTTCAGGACCTCGGCGATTTTGAGGCCCGGGCCCTTGTAGGTGTCGTCGAAGATGAGGCCGAGATCGGCCGTCACCTCTTCCGGGGTCCGGAGGGGTCCCGAAATGCCCAGGTGCGACGCGTTCAGCTCTCCGAGCATCAGGCTGACGAGGTTGTACAGGTCTTCCTTCATCGCCACGTGCTTGACCAGTCCGCGGTATTTCTCTCTCACCGTCTTCCAGTCCGACCCGTGATGCTTGGCGTCGTAGAACGTGTCCGACAAAAGGCGCCAGGCCTCGTCGAACATCTCCAGGTACTCCTCGTCCCGGCGGATCGTGAGCTTCGCAGAGAAGGTGACCGTGGCCGGGGCTTGCGAGCCGCCAAGCGAGAAGCTGCCCGTGCCCGACGACGCGGTCCGGAGCGACCCACCGCTGTCGAGGAAGTAGATGGTCCCGCCCTTGGTCCAGCGGATCAGGTGCGGGCCGACGCTCCCGGTCGTCAGTCGACTGACGTTGCTCCCGTCCGTGGCCGCGACCCAAAGGTCGTCGCCGCCGGCCCCGCCGCGGAAGGCGACCATCCGCCCGTTCTTGGAGATGCACCCCTCGGACGCGGGCGGCCCGATCCGCTCGGCCCGCAGGTGAATGTCGTCCCAGTCGATGTCCCCCGGGCTCGGCGACGCGGTCCCCGGACCGCCACCGGTGGACGGCTTTTGAAGCGACAGGATATGGAACGCCATCCCGCCGCGGCGCTGGCTCAGGAACGCGAGCTTGTTCGCACCCCAGCTGACGTCCGCGTTGAAAGTGGCGTACCGGGTAATGTTGACCGCCGGCTTCGATCCGTCCGTCGGCATCAAGTACAATTCGCTCGCGAACGACCCGTCCGCCCGGGAGTAGACGATCCATTTCCCGTCCGGCGACCAGTCGTAGTCGAACACCTGCTGCTGGTCGACCAGCACCTTGACGTCCTTGCCGTCCGGCTTCATCGTCCAGAGCTTGCCCTCGCGGATGAAGGCGATCCGGTTCCCGTCCGGGGTGAAGCTGGCGGCCACCTCGGGCTCGGTGGTATTGGTGAGCTGGGTCGTCTTGAACTTGGCCGCCCGGGTCAGGTCGTTGGTCTCCGAGTCGTCGGACTGCAGGAGGTAAATGTCCTCGTACCCGCTCCGGTCGGAAACGAAAAGGAGCTTGCGGTTGTCCGGGGACCACGCCAGCCCGTGCTCGACGCCCGGCGTGTCGGTCAGGCGGTTGGCCTTGCCGCCCTTAGCCGGCATGGCGAAGACCTCGCCGTGGACGACGAACGCGATCGAGTTCTCGTCCGGCGACAGGGCGTACTCGCTCATGTCCTTCGTGTACGTGACCGTCTTCTCCGTATTGAACTTGTCGTCGGCGTGAACTTCGATGGCGAGCTTCCGCGACTGGCCGTCGCGGGTGTTGACCACCCAGAGGTCGCCGCCGCACTCGTAGACGATCCACTCGCCGTTGGCGCTGATCCGGGCCTTGCGGACCGAGTCGTCGCGGTGGGCGGTGAGCTGCCGCGGCGAGCCCGCGGGCGCCGGGGTCGCGGAGCCGTTCAGTTCCTGGCAAACAACGTTGGCCGGCCCGCCGTAGAGTTCCGTGACATAGTACAGCCGCTTCCCGTCCGGACTGAACATCGGCGCGGAGTCCTGGCCGGTGAAGTCGGTCAGGCGGCGCACGCTCGACCCATCGACATTGGCCAGCCAGATGTCATCGTTGGCCGACCCGCGATAGCCCTTGCGGTACCATGTGCCCGGTCCGCGAACGAAGGCCGCCGCGTTCCCCGTCGGCGACAGGTTGAGGTCCTTCGCGTCGTGGAACGGCAGCTTCTTTTCCTGTCCGCCGTCGATCGGCACCGAGTACAGCTCCGGGCCGCCGGGGAATTCGGTCGACCGGGTCGAAGAAAAAATCACGTTGCGACCGTCGGGCGTCCAGCCGAGGGCCATGTCGTGTGCAGAGTCAAACGTGAGCCGCTTCGCCCGCCCGCCGTAGGACGGGCTGACGAACACGTCGTACTGGCCATGTCGATTCGACGAGAACGCGATCCAGCGACCATCCGGGCTGAAGACGGGATTGATGTCGTGTGCCTCGTGCATGGTGACCGGTCGGGCCACCCCGCCGATGGCCTCCACGACCCAGATATCCCCGAGATAGCTGAATGCGACTTGCTTACCGTCTGGGGAGATGTCCGGGCTGCGGGCAAAGCGAATCGGCTCCTGGGCACCGGCGATGCCGGCGAGGACGAGCGCAACCATAGACGCGAGGAGGCGGAGGCGGGTCACAGAGGGTCCCTCAAAGTCGTCACGAGACGGCCGGCATCTGGCCGGACCGATGGGTGAGGAGCAAGTGAAGCGGTCGTTATAGTTTAGAGTACCGGGTCCAGCCCCGGGTTCAAAACGGAAGTACAGTTCACCCAAATTACCTAACCATTTGACGAGTCTCGTCATCCGAATAAACGGCAGAACCCGGCCCGAGTTGGGAGCAAAGGGAATTTGACCAAACATTAGGGAGAAATGAGACTTGGGCGAATGACACGTGACCGGGACGGGTCGGGTGGTGTACATTCATTTGAGACCCACCTGCCCGGATTCCCGCCATGCGCATCAAGCACTCCGCGCTGATCCTCACCGCCGGCTTTCTGCTGATGCCGACGCTCCTTTGGAGCCAGTTTCCCGGCATGGGCGGAGGCCCGCCCGGTACCGGGCCCGGCGGGTTCAGCGGCCAAGGCAGTGGCGGCCCGGGCATGGGATCGGGCGGGTTCAATCTGGAATTTCTCTTCGATCGGTACGCTCAAGGCAAGGACGTCATCCGTCGCGCCGACCTCGACGAACGGGGCCAGCGCTTCTTCGACCGGTTCGCGCCGATGGCGGGGGTTTCAAACGGCGAGATGACCCGTGAGCAGTTCCGTCAGGGGATGGCGAAGGGCATGCAGATGTTCCAGTCTG
>DATFWZ010000337.1:0-9945 GCA_035258765.1 Gemmataceae bacterium | reverse complement strand
CGGTGGGACGGTTAGGTTCGGCCCGGCGAATCCTGCTGGCCGCTGAGAGAACACATGCACTCGCGTCGCGTCGTCATTACGGGCATGGGAGCGATCACCCCCCTCGGACACTCCCCGCAAGACCTCTACGCCAACCAGCTCGAGGGCAAGAGCGGGGCCGGGCCGATTTTCCGGTTCGACGCACACTCCTACCCGACCAAGTTCGCCTCCCAGGTCAAGGATTTCGACCTGGGCAAGCACGTCCCGAGCCCGAGCCGGTTCCAGGACTGCGGGCTGAACACCAAGTTCGCCCTGGCCGCAGCCCGCCAGGCGCTCGCTGACGCCGGGCTGCTCGACAACTCGAAAGTCGATCGGACGGCGATTGGCGTTTACCTCGGGTCGGGCGAGGGAAGTCACGACTTCCCGAATCTGACCCTGAGCCTGGCACTGGCTTGCCCCGCCGACGGCTACAAGGTGGACCCGTCCGGGTTCTTCACCAACAGCCTGCGGACCTTCCGGCCGGGGCACGAGTACGAGATGGAGATGCACACCACGTCCGCGCACGTGGCCGAGGAGTACGCCGTGGAGGGGCCGAACTACACGTGCCAGACCGCCTGCGCCGCGAGCGGCCAGGCGGTGGGCGAGGCGCTGGAGCTGATCCGCCGCGGCGAGGCCGAAGCCATGGTCACCGGGGGGTCGCACAGCATGGTCCACCCGTTCGGGGTGACCGGGTTCAACCTGCTCACCACCCTGTCGATGCGGAACGACGCCCCGACCAGGGCCAGCCGGCCGTTCGACCTGAACCGGGACGGGTTCGTGCTCGGCGAGGGGGCCGGGATGGTCGTTCTGGAGGAGCTGGAGCACGCGAAGCGACGCGGGGCGCCGGTCTACGCCGAGTTGGTCGGGTACGGGACCACCGCCGACGCGTACCGCGTCACCGACAGCCACCCGGACGGCCGCGGGGCCATCCTGTGCATGAAGCACGCCCTCCGGGACGCCGGGTTCAAGCCGACGGACATCGACTACGTCAACGCCCACGGTACCAGCACCCAGGTCAACGATAAGGCCGAGACGCTCGCCATCAAGGACGTGTTCGGCGCGTACGCGTACAAGCTCCCCGTGTCGAGCAGTAAGAGCATGCTCGGGCACCTGATCTGTGCCGCCGGCGTCGCGGAGCTGATCACCTGCGTACTGACGATCCGCCACGGCGTCATGATCCCGACGATCAACTACGAGACCCCGGACCCGGACTGCGACCTGGACTACGTCCCGAACCGGGCCCGGGACAAGCGGGTGGACCGCGTCCTGTCGAACAGCTTCGGGTTCGGCGGGCAGAACGTATCGCTGATCGTCAGCCGGTTCACGGACTGACCCATGTGGACCGCGCTCGGCCTTCTCCTCCTCTGCCTGCCGCTCCTGGCCGTCTGCGGCCTTGTCGCGTTCGTGTACTGGTACGTCCGCGACCGCATGCTCCACCAGCTGGAGCGCATCTTCGTCGAGAAGCCGCTGTTCATCATTCCCCGCGGCGACCCGGACGCGGCCGCCGAGGAGGTCCGTTTCCCGACCGCCGACGGCATGAAGCTCCAGGGGGCTTACTTCAAGGCCCAGACGCCGTCCCGGAAAGGCGTCGTCCTCTTCGGGATCGAGTACGGGTCGGACCGGTGGTCGTGCCGGTCGTACACCGACCCGCTGCTGGCCGCCGGGTACGACGTGTTCGCCTACGAGCCGCGCAACCAGGGCAAGAGCGACACGATCCCCGACTACGAGCCGCTCCAGTGGATCACCAACCACGAGGTGGCCGACGCCCGGGCGGCCCTCGCCTACCTCAAGGCCCGGCCGGACGCCGACCCGCGCGGGGTCGGGCTGTTCGGGGTGAGCAAGGGGGCAAACGCCGGATTGGCGGCCATGAGCACCGACCCGTGGGTGCGGTGCGCCGCGACCGACGGGGCGTTCGGGCTGGCCACGGTCATGCTGCCATACATTCGGAAGTGGATCAGCCTCTACAACAAGAGCTTCCTGATTCACGGCCTGATGCCCGCCTGGTTCTACGAGCACATGGCCATGGTCGGCCTCCGCCGAGTCCAGCGGGAGCGGAGAGTCCGGTTCTGCCGCCTCGAGTCGTGGGTCGGCCGCGTCTGTCAGCCCTGGCTGATGATCCACGGCGAGGCCGACAGCTACATTAAATTGGAGATGGCCCGGGCCCTGTTCCGGCGGGCTCGGGGGCCGAAAGACCTCTGGGCCGTGCCTGGGGCCAAGCACAACCAGGCGATCGCGTTCGCCGGCGCCGAGTACGCCCGCCGCGTGGTCGCCTTCTTCGATCAGCACCTGGGACAAGTTCCAAATTCCAAGTTCCAAGTTCCAAGTTGAGAGTTCTCAACTTTCGAAGGCGGAACATTGTGAGTGTCGACTTGGAACTTGGAACTTGGAACTTGGAACTTTGCCATGCTGGGCCGCTTCCTCGTTAAACTCTTGCGGAAGGCGGTCGCCCGGCCGCTGTACCGCAAGTTCGCCGTCTTCGAGGCCCACTGCCAGCAGCCGCAGGCCGCCCAGGAGGAACTCCTCCGGGGCATCCTCGCGTATCACGCCGACACCGCGTTCGGCCGGGATCACGGTTTTTCACATGTTCGGACCGTCGCCGATTTCCGGCGCCAAGTACCGGTCGCGCCGTACGAGCAATTCGAGCCGTACATCCGCCGGGTGATGCGCGGCGAGACGCAAGCCCTCCTCGCCGACCCGCAAGTGCTCATGTTCGCCCTGACCAGCGGGACCACGGCTTCGCGCAAGCACATCCCGATCACGCAGCAATACCTCGACGACTACCGCCGCGGGTGGAACCTGTGGGGCCTGAGGGCGATCAAGAAACACAAACAAGTCTTCCTCAAGCCGATCCTGCAACTGGCCGGGGACGCGGACGAGTACCGGACCGAGACCGGCATCTCGTGCGGCAACCTGTCCGGGTTCACCGCCCAGGTGCAGAGGCGGTTGATGCGGTGGATGTACGTCGTCCCGCCGGCAACGGGGAAGGTGAAGGACGCCCACGCCCGTACCTACGTTGCGGTCCGGTGCGGGTTGCAAAAGAAGCTCGGCATGCTCATGTCGGCCAACCCGAGCACGCTCGTGAACCTGGCCCGGTTCATGGACCGCGAGAAGCAGCCGCTGATCCGCGACATCGCGGACGGTACATTGAATTCCAAGCTCGACATCCCGGTCGACATCCGGGCCGCCCTCGAATTGAAGCTCAAGCCGCGGAAGGAGCGCGCCGCCGAGCTCGACCAGTTCGCGAACCAGGCCGGTGCCCTCTTGCCGCGAGACGCCTGGCCGGCAGACCGGCTCCTGATCGGCTGCTGGACCGGCGGGAGCGTCGGACTATACCTGCGACAGCTTTCGAAGTATTACGGCGATGCCCCGGTCCGTGACGTCGGCCTGCTCGCCAGCGAGGGGCGGATGAGCATCCCGGTCGAGGATGGCACCCCGTCCGGCGTGCTCGATATCTCGACCCACTACTTCGAGTTCATCCCCGAGGGCGAGATCGACTACCCGAGCCCGACCGTCCTCGGTGCCCACGAAGTGCAGGAGGGCAAGCACTACTACATCGTCCCAACCACGAAAGCGGGGCTGTACCGCTACCACATCTCGGACGTGGTCCGAATCACGGGCTTCTTCCACAAGACACCGACGATCGAGTTCCTCGGCAAGGGGCATCGGTTCGCCAACCTGACGGGGGAGAAGCTGTCGGAGCACCATATCACGCAGGCCGTTGATCGGATCGTGCAGACGGTCGCGCAACCGCTCGCGGCCTACGCCCTGGCCCCGTGTTGGGACGACGTCCAGCCGTACTACGGGTTGTTCCTGGAAGAGCCGGACGCCCGCGACGCGGCCCTCTTGCGGCGCTTCCTCCTGGCCCTCGACCTGGCGCTGGGGGAGAACAACATCGAGTATGAGGCGAAGCGAACGAGCGGGCGACTCGGGGCGGTGCGGGCGCACATCCTGCCGGCCGGGTTCTGGTCGCAGTGGGACCGCGAGCGCGTCGCGGCCACGGGCGGGGCGCCGGAGCAGTACAAGCACCCGTGTCTGATCGGGGACGTCAGATTTCGGCAGAGCGTGCCGGTGATTGAGGGCAAGGCCGCGGCTTGAGTTGGCGACGCGGCCAAAAGGCCGCACCGCCAGCGATTGTCTCAGATGCCCTTACTTGCTCCCGTCATTCAATTCGCGGACCGCCAGTACGCGACCGGTTTCGGGGTCGGCGGCCCACTGAACTTGCACTCGCATTCCAGGTTTCAAGTCGCCGAGCGTCCCGACTTTGCCGCCCACGGTGATCGCCGCGTCCTCCGCCGACATTCCGCTCAAGAACAATCGCGGCGACCGGAGCAGGACCGCTAGAGTTTTGCGCTCAGTGTCGACGCTTCGCACGACGCCTTCCAACTTCGGGCCGATCGCGGTCAACTTGAAAATGACCGGGTGCACCGCGGAGAGCCGAAGCGTACACGTCATCCCCGGCTTGAGATTACCGATCCGCCCGTCTTTCCCGTCAACCAACACTAGAGCGTTCGGAGCCAGCCGGTACTCGGCCCGGCCGAACTCGCCAGCCGCCGTCAGACGCTTGCCATCCGCAGCTATTCCGTCCACAACCGCCTCCACCGTCCGCTCCTGAACGGTTCGTAGCTTGAGGATGACTCCGCTCCCCTGCCGGATTTTTCCAATCTCGGTCCCGGCGAAGGAATCGAACTTGAACCGCACGGGAATTCCGGGGATCAAATCGCCGAACTGTCCCGGCTTCCCGTCGATCAGGATCTCCGCCCCGGCCCCGACTCGCACCTCGACCGGAGGGACCACGCCGGGAGCATATGGTCGCAGGGTCACCGGGTCGCAGCTCTCCACCTCGATTGTTCCACCCTTTTTGTCAATCGACTTGAGCCACCACACTTCTTCCCCAGGTTCATTCTCCGAGCCCTTGGGCGAGTCAGACGCAAGATCTGTTTTTGAATTGCCCGTGGCGGACGGCGGCGGCTGCGCTGCGGCCGGCGGGTGAATGACCACGCCGATTCCGGTGCCCAGCGCGGCGAGTGCCAGGACGACGATGGCGATGGCTTTGATTCGGTTCCAGTACATGGCTCGCAATACTCCTTCCGCCAGTGCGGCGGCGTCGGGGGAAAGGGCGACGATCGCCCCCGGCCCCGAGGCGGCCATCGCCAGTTTCATGGTGGACGTCAGCAGCGCGGCCGGCGCGGCCGGGCCGGCAAATTCGGTAAGTAGCGTTGTTACCGCCGCGGCCGGGACGGCAAGTCCTCGCGCCTCGAGGCGAGCCCGAAGTAGCTCGCGAGCCTTGGTCAGCCGGGTCGAGAGTGTCCCTTTCGGACATCCGAGCCGGGCGGCAGCTTCGTCGTAGGTCGTCCCTTCGAGGTAACAGAGCACGACCGGAAGCCGATACCGCTCCGGCAGTCGGGCGAGTTCCTCGGTGAGCAACCGGACCGTCTCCTCGCGGTCGATCGCCGGTTCGGCCTCGTGAGGGACCGGCAATGCCGACAAATCCTGACCCGGAATCGCGCGAGCCATACGGCGGGCGGCGCCGCGCTGGGCTCGGAGGGCGCACCGATATGCCACCCGGTACAACCAACCGGCCACGGCCGCCCGCGGGCGAATCGTTCCGGCCTTCTGGGCGAGGATGAGAAAAGTCGCCTGGAAGGCGTCGTCCGCCGCGTGCGGGTCCCGAAGCACCTTCCGGCACACACTCAGTACCAGACGGTGATGCCGCCACAGCAGCAGTTCAAAAGCGGCCTCGTCACGATCCATCGCGAAACGGGCTAATAGATCGCCATCGCCTATCCCGGCAGCCTGGGCCTCGCCCGCCAGCCGGTGCAGGTACCACGGATCCGGCGTTGTGTCGTCGTCCCGCATCGAATCGGTCTATACGACTTGCTTGCGTCTAACAGATAAGAGGCGCCGCGCGACGGGGCGCATTTCGCGCGAATGACTTTCCATTTCCCACGAAGGACCTTTTGTCGACCGCCGATTTCAGGCGTTACAGTTTTTTATTGACAGCTACCTTGCATCACCATATACTGGCCCTCATGGAGTCGGATTTCTTCGTGAACTGGACGACCCAGCTCCGCAAGGGCATCCTCGAGCTGGGCGTCCTCGCGGCCCTCCGCGGGCGGCGGCTGTACGGGTACGACATCGTCAAGCGCCTGGGTAACATCCCCGGGCTTGTCATTTCGGAAGGGACCGTTTACCCGATCCTCAGCCGGTTCAAGCGCGAGGGGCTCGTCACCACGACCCTGGTCGAGTCGAACGAGGGGCCCGCCCGCAAGTACTACGAACTCACCCCGCTCGGCCGCCGCGAGCTCGTCAACATGCGCGAGGCGTGGCGGGCGGTCCGCGACGGCATTGACTCACTCTCCCCGGAGGCCGAATGATGGTCCGTCTCACCCCGGAAGCCCGGGCCTACTTCGATGACTACCTCGCCGACGTCCGGTCCGCCGTGGTCGGCCACCAGTCGCTGAGTCCGGACGAGATCGAGCAGGACGTCCGCGATCACGTGTACTCGGCCCTGGACGGGGCGCGGGAGCCGGTCTCCGCCCCGCAGGTGGCGGCCGTCCTCGATCGGCTCGGCCCGCCGGCGCAGTGGGTCGCCGACGAGCCGCGGTCGGTCTGGAAGTACCTTGCCGACAAGCTCAAGCCGGTCGGGCACAAGGCCGTGGAACAGATCAGGTCGTTGCCGAGCGACGCCTACCACGTCGGCCGTGGGTTGGCGGCGCGCGTCCGGGGATTGAAGCACGACTGGCGGCTGGCGTACGTAACGCTAGGCCTACTCGTGCTCGGGATGGTGTTTCCGCCGCTCCTGATCGCCAGCTATTTCGTCGCCCGGGCGGACGTCGCCCTGGCCCGCGAACGTGGCGAAACCCTCGGGGCCCGGCGGTGGCTGGTCTACCCGCCCCTGGTCATCGTCTCGCTGGTCTTGTTCCTCGCGCTGGCCGCGTGGCCGATCGGCCCGGCGGTCGGACTGTCGCACCAGATCCCGCGATCGCTCTGGCCCGATGCGGGTGAGATCATGCACGTCACCCCGCGGGCCGTGCAGCCGGTCTCGGCCGTTTACCTGGCCGTCGGGGCGGTGTCGCTGTGGTGGGGGCTCGCATCGCTCTTGACGTTGCGGTTCCCCGGCCTGCCGGGGCTCCTCTTCCCACCGTTCGGGTCGAGGATTCGGCGGATCGACGCCCTGATCGTCCTCTTCCTGTCGGCGGCCGTGTTCGTCGTCTGGCTGGCAAAGGCCGAGACGGCATGGCGCGTTGTGAATGAGGTTGCTTGGCGGATGTGACGGGGATTCGTAAAGTGGGGACAGGCTGCCGGGCCTGTCGGACCCTCCTGGGTCGGGGCGCGCCGAGTGTTACCGGCGGCGGCGCTCCCAGGGACGGGTCGGGCAGGCTTGGCAGCCTGTCCTCGCGCGCCCGTAACCCTGGGGGCCCGTTCATGATGTCTTACCGGTCGATACGACAAGGCCGAATTGCCTCCGGATGGCACTTTGCGTTTGTCCTGGTCGTGATTTCGTCCGGTTGCAATGACAAGTCCAGCCCGGGACCGACGGACAACCCGTCGGTCGAACCGGTACCCGGAAAGATCCCACCACCCGCGGCGTCGCCTGCTGTGCCGCCGGCAGTCGCGACTGCCCCGCGTGCACTGGTCGCCCGAGGGCCGTACGTTCCGTCCAATGAAATCGCAATGCAAGCCCAGCAGGTCGAGCACACCTTTCCGGCCGAGAGATTCCTGGACGAAGTCAAGAACTCCTTCTTCTTCGAGCGCTACCGCGGCCGGGTCATCGAGCTCACGGGCAAGGTCGGCCGGGTCGGAAAAGATGACAAGGGGCCCTATGTCACTTTGCAGGCCGGAGACGATGACACCCGCGTCAGGTGTTACACGATCGCCAAGGCCCCTGGCGCGCGGGTCGGGCGTGGGATGCCGATCAAGATTCGCGGACAGGTCCCGGCCGATGACTCCGCCCCACTGAGAGATTGCCTCCTCATGGAGGTGTCCCCGGGCTCGGCCGCGGCCATATCAGCGGTAGACCTGTCCAAGGAGTTTGCCGACGATCTCCCTGCAGCCAAACAGGAATATCGCCTGGGAAGGTATCTCGTCGTGGCTGGCGAGATTGTCAAGCGGGATCAAGACTCGTCCGGGAACCTGCAAGTCAGCTTGAAGGGGACCGGGAAGGCGCTGGTCGTGTGTACCATCGCGTCGAAGGAGGAGGCGGACGCTGCTCGAGCTCGACTTGAGGTTGGCAAGACCGTCCAGCTGGGAGGGGAGTTCTTGCTTGCAGCAACTGGTGACCGAATCGATCTCCATAACTGCGTCCCCCTTCCCGACTGACTCGGACCGGTCGCCCCACAACCACCCACGCGGAATGGAGCGATCATGCTGCCCCGCGTCCTCGAACCCGAAGTCATGGACACCCCCGAGGAGGCCCGGGACTACGACGCGATGGACCACTCGGCGGTCAACCGCGTGTTCGTTGCCGACTTCCTCGCCGCGTGGGACGGTCGCGGCCCGGTCCTCGACCTCGGCACCGGCACGGCCCTCATCCCGATCGAGTTCTGCCGCCAATCGCCGGCCGGTGATGTCGTTGCCGTGGACGCGGCGGCGCACATGATCGCCCTCGCCCGCGAGAACGTCCGCCGGGCCGGGTTCGCGTCGCGGATCAAGCTCGAGCTGGTGGACGCCAAGGGGATGCCGTTCCCGGCCCGCTCCTTCCCCGCGCTCATGTCGAACAGCATCGTTCACCACATCCCGGACCCGCGGACCGTGTTCGCCGAGATCGCCCGGGTGGCGGCCCCGGGGGCGACGATCTTCGTCCGCGACCTCCTACGGCCCGCCGACGCGGCGACACTCCGACACCTGGTGGAGACGTACGCGGGGGACGCGAACGCTCATCAGAAGGCGATGTTAGCGGAGTCGCTGCACGCGGCGTTGACGGTGGCCGAGGTGCGGGAGCTGGTGGCCGCGATCGGGTTCGACCCCGCGAGGGTGCGGCAAACGACCGACCGGCATTGGACGTGGGTTAAGACGGGAAATTAACCACAGAATCACAGAGACCGCGGAGCGGAAAACACAGAGAAAGCCAACAACCCAAGGCAGGGGATTGCTCTGTGCTCTCTGTGACTCTGTGGTTAATATCCTTCCTCCGCCCCTCTCCCCGGAGGCCCCCGAGTGGCCGGTTTTGATCGCTCCCATCTGCCCCCGCCCGAGGCTCGCGACCCGGCCGTCGAGCGCTACAACGCCCGGCTCGGGTTGGTCTTGTTCGCCGTCTACCTGGCCGCCTACGGGGCCTACGTTGCGATCAATGCCTTCCGCCCCCGCCTGATGGACGAGGTCGTGTTTTCCGGTATCAACCTGGCCGTGGCGTCCGGGCTCGGGCTGATCGTCGGGGCACTGATCCTCGCCGTTCTGTATGCGGTCTGGTGCCGACTTCCCCGGGGGGGCCGGGCGTGATCTACGAGCCGTCCCCGACCGCCATCGTCGTCTTCGCCATCTTCGTGGCCGTCACGCTCGGCCTGAGCTTCTACCTCGGCCGCCGGGCCCGGACCGCCGCGGGCTACTACGCGGCCGGCGGCGGCGTGCCGTGGTTCGTCAACGGCGTCGCGTTCGCAGGCGACTACCTGTCCGCCGCGTCGTTCCTCGGCATCTGCGGCATGATCGCCTTCTACGGTTACGACGGGTTCCTGTACTCGATCGGCTACCTGGCCGGGTGGGTGGTCGCGCTGTTCGTCATCGCGGAGCCACTGAAGCGCCTCGGCCGGTACACGTTTGCCGACGCCCTGGACAACAAGTTCCAGTCCCGCGGAATCAAGCTGGTGGCCGCGGTGAGCACGCTGGCCGTCAGCGTCTTCTACCTGATCCCGCAGATGGTCGGAGCCGGAGTGCTCATCAAGCCGCTGCTCGGGTTCCCGCACTGGGCGGGCGTGGTGACCGTCGGGGCGG
>DATFWZ010000336.1:0-4928 GCA_035258765.1 Gemmataceae bacterium | reverse complement strand
ATCAAGATGGCCTACGAGCAGGCCGAGAGGACTTTCATCAAGGACGGGATCAACCGGGTCATCCTGGCCACCGACGGCGACTTCAACGTCGGCGTCGCGGACGACGCACAACTGGTCCGGCTGATCGAGGGCAAGCGCAAGACCGGTGTCTACCTCACCGTACTCGGGTACGGCATGGGCAACCTGCAAGACGCCAAGCTGGAACAGCTCGCCCATCACGGTAACGGCCACTACGCGTACATCGACACGTATGACGAGGCGCGGAAGGTGTTCGTCGAGCAGGGCGCGGCGCTGGTCACCGTGGCCAAGGACGTAAAGCTGCAGGTGGAGTTCAACCCGGCAAAGGTCGCGGGGTACCGCCTGATCGGGTACGAAAACCGTGTACTGCGGGCCGAGGACTTCCGGAACGACGCGAAGGATGCCGGCGACATGGGGAGCGGGCACACGTGCACGGCCCTGTACGAGGTCGTCCCCGTTGGGGAGAAGGTTTCAAACTCCGAGATCGAGCCATTGAAGTACCAGTCCAGGACGGAGTTGACCGACGCGGCGAAGACCGGCGAGTGGCTGACCGTGCGCATGCGGTACAAACACCCGGAGACGGACAAGGCGTCGGAGGTGAGCGCCGTCGTGCCGCCGGACGGGCTGGCGAAGGAGGCATCGGCGGACTTCCGGTTCGCGGCCGCTGCCGCGGCGTTCGGGATGCTGTTGCGCGACTCAGAGTACCGCGGCACGGCTGACTATGCCAAGGTCATGGAGTGGGCGAGACCCGCCATTGGCGACGACAAGGGCGGCCACCGGGCGGAGTTCGTCCGGGTTGTCGAAAGGGCGAAGGAGACAATCGAAAAGGCAAAGGAGGCTGCCGAGAAGATTCCGAACGAGTGACCGGACAAGAACGGCCGAACGCGGATGACACGGACGAAGCGGATTCCCGCGGATCAGAAAGACGACAGCTCTGTTTTGGTTTGATCCGCGCATCCGCGTCGTCCGCGTCATCCGCGTTCGGCCGTTCACGCATAGAACAGGCATCGCCCGCCTGTTGCCCCACTCCCACGCATGCCCTCCCGACATCACGCCGGTTTTGCCGTCGCCGCCTGGCTCTTGTGCGTTTCGCTCGCCGCGGCCGCGGACCCACCGGCCGGCCGGCTCGAACTCGAGCCGGAAGACCTGCGTCCCGGGCTCGTCGCGGAATTACGCTCGCTCACCGATTCGAAGGCGACGGTTACGCGCATCGATTCAAAGCCCGCGTTCACGCTTGGGCGATCGAGTCCGCACCCGCGACTGCCGACGGGGCCATTCGAGGTCGACTGGACCGGCGTCCTCAACGTCCGCGACTCCGGGCCGCTTTCGTTCTCCGCGTTCGTCGGCGGGGAAGTCACCGTCAAGGTGGACGGTGTGACCGTGCTCGACGGCCGCGGGCCGACGGACACGACCCGCCTCACGGCCAAGGCGGCTCTTGATCGACCCCCGGGGTATTACCGGCTCGAAATTCGCTACCGCTCGCTCGCGGAGGTGTCGGCACGACTGCAGCTCTGGTGGGAGGGTCCGTCGTTCGCCGCGGAGCCGCTCCCGGCATGGCGGCTCGGTCACGTGGCGAAGGAGATGTCGCCCGCGGCCCGACAGGACGAGCTCGCGTCTCACGGCCAGGTCATCGCCGAAAGATACGGATGCGCTCGCTGCCACGCGAGCGCATTCCCCGGCGCGACGGCCCCGCCGCCCGGCCCGTCGCTCGCGGACGCCGGCCGGCGGCTCGACCGGGCGTGGGTCTTCCACTGGCTGGCCGACCCGGCCAGGGTGCGCGCCGACGCCCACATGCCGGCCCTCTTCACCACCGACCGGGCCGGATTGGTCGAGCGTTGGATCGTCGCGGAGGAAATCAGCGGCAAGCGCGCCGACGAGAAGCCGCGCGGCGACCACCGGGCCGGCCGGTTGCAATTCCTCGGGCTCGGGTGCGCCGCGTGTCACTTCGTCCCGGACATCAGCCGCACTGAGCAGGCCGATCTCAATCGGACCGCGTTCATTGGCCTCGGCGACCGGTTCTCCGCGACTGACCTGGCCACGTTCCTCGGCAACCCGCACGGCCGTTACCCGGACGGGCGCATGCCGCGAGTGCCGGCCACGCCGGACCAGGCCCGCGACATCGCCGCCTACTTGCTCCTGTGGTCGAAGCCGACCGAGGTGCCGGTCGCGGAGCCGCCGACGCCGAAGGAGATTCAGGACGCGGCCCGGCGGCTCGGCACCCGCGACCAGCACTCCGCCGCGGCCGTGCTCTTGCGCGACAAGGGTTGCACCGCGTGCCACACCGGCCTCGGCGAGTCGCGGCCGCGGGACGTGCCGATCAAGTCGGCCGCCGGGGGTTGTCTCGGCGATAAGGCCGCGACCCGGTTCGCCTTCGACGCCGAGACGCGGACGGCACTCGCGGCCTACCTCGCGGTCGCCGGTCAGGACAGGCACCCGTCGCCCTTTGCCGACCGGCAGCGGCGGCTGGCCCGGGCCGGGTGCGTGCAATGTCACCAGCGCGACGGCGACCGCCCGCCGCCGATCGAGGAGGCCGGCAGCAAGCTCGGCGGGGCGTTCCTGCAGGAAGTGCCATTCATGCGGACCCCGCGACTCACCTACCCGCACCAGAAGCTCACCCGTACCTACCTCGCCGCGACCGTCCGCGAGGGTGGCGCGGGCTTGCGCTGGCCGCGCTACAGCTACAAGATGCCGGCGTTCGGCGCGCACGCGGACGACCTGGTCCAGGCGCTGGCCGAGGCGGACGGGGAACTCGTCGCGGACACTGACACTCCCGCACCGGCTCCCGCCGACCCGACTGCCGGCACCCTGCACGGCTCGCGGCTGGCCGGGCTGACCGGGTACGGGTGCGTGTCGTGTCACGTCTGGGACGGCCGGCTGCTCGGATCGCCGGACCCCGGTGCCGTCGGCCCGGACTTGACGCGCACGGCCGGGCGCCTCCGCCGCGAATGGTTCGACCGCTACCTCGAGTCACCGCTCCGATACTTCCCGGGGACGCCGATGCCGTCCGTGTTCCCGCACGGGCAGCCGGCGACACTCGCGTCCGTCCTGGACGGCGACGCGGCCAAACAGAGAGACGCCCTGTGGGCCTATTTCGCGCTGGGCAAGGACGCGCCGAGTCCGAAGCCGCCGCCGCCGGTGCCGGTCGAAGCCCCCGCGGCGGGCGAGCCGATCCTCGTCGCCCAGATTCCGATCCGCTTCCCCGACGGCCGCGTCGTCGAGAGCATTTGCCTCCTCACGGGTGCACACGACCTGCTCGTCTACGACCTCGCCGAAGCGAGCCCGCACAGTTTCTTGACGGGAGCGCCAATCCTGCGGAACGCGCAGGGCCGTATCCGCCAGTTCATCGCTTCTGGCACTGCCACCGACCTGGCGGTCAATCCCGCCATGCGCCTCGTCGTCAACGGCAAGGCCGAAGTCCCCGCCGAGCGAACGCTTCTTGGCTACGACCGCCTGGCCGACGGCGTTCGCATCCGGTGGCAGGTCCGGTTCGCCGCCGGGACCGTTGAACTGGAAGACACGCTGCGCTTCGTCCTCGACCAACCGAGACGCCAGCTCGTGCGCGAGATCAGGCTGGCCGCGGTGCCGACCGGCGCGACGATCGAAGTCGTGGGCCGGCTCCCGACCGGCGGAAAGCCAGTCGTCACGACGTTAGCCGGGGAAGCGCGCGCCGATGTGAAGGACCCGGTGCTCACGGTCACGCTCACGCCGAACCGCGACGGCAAGTCCGCGACCACGATTCAGACCGACCTACCCAACGCCCGCCCGGCCCCGGCGTGGGAGAACAAGCCGCTCGTCGCCCCCGATCCAGAGGGCGGGTCGCTCGAGCGCCCCGGGTATCGGGCCGTCGTGTATCCGCGGCCAAAGACGGTGTCCGGCGAGGATCGGATCATGCCCGGGGCAGTCGCCGTCCGCCCGCGAGACGGCCAGGTCTTCGTCGCCTCGCTCAAGACCGGCGAGCTGTTCGCGCTGCGCGACCCGGGCGGCGACGGCAAGGACGCCCGCTTCGAGAACTACGCTCGCGGGCTCTTCCAGGACGCCCTGTCCATGCTCGCGGAGGACGACGGACTGTACGTCCTCCACCGCCGCAACCTGACCAAGGTGATTGAGAGGCACAGCGACGGCGTGGCCGACCGCTTCGATCGCGTCGTCGCTTTGCCGCACGGCGTCGCCGACACGTACGACTACGCCTACGGCCTGGCCCGCGACAAGGCCGGCCGGTTCGTCGTGAGTTACGCCCCCTACGCCAACACGACGCTCCCCGGGTCCGGGGGCGCGCTCCACCTGGTCCCCGGCAAGCCGCCGGAGGAGGTCGCGTTCGGCATGCGCAACCCGCTCGGCTGGTGCGCCGGTCCGGACGGCGAGATATTCTTCACCGACAACCAGGGCGACTGGGTGGCGACGAACAAGCTCTGCCACGTCGTCGAGGGCCGGTACTACGGCTGGCCGAACCAGGCGCAAAAGCAGCACCACTCGAAGCCCGCGGGCAAGACGACCGTCTGGGTGCCGTACGGCTGGGCCCGGTCGATCAACGGAGTTGCATACGACAATACGGGAGGCAAGTTCGGCCCGTTCGCGGGGCAGTTTTTCCTGGCCGAGCTGATGTTCGGCGGGGCGATCGTCCGGGCGGACGTGGAGAAAGTGAACGGCGTCTACCAGGGCGCCTGCTTCCCATTCTGGGGGAAGGGACTGCTCGGCCCGCTGTGCCTGGCGTTCGACCCGCGGGGCAAGCTGTATGTCGGTGGGATCACTGAGCCCGGGTGGATGGCCCAGCCCGATCGCGGGGCCCTGTTCCGGGTCGACTACACCGGGAAGATGCCGTTCGAGATGCAGACGATCCGGGTGCGGCCGAACGGCTTCCGGGTAGTGTTCACGGCCCCGGTGGACCCGAATGCGGCTGCCGATCCCAAATC
>DATFWZ010000335.1:0-7216 GCA_035258765.1 Gemmataceae bacterium | reverse complement strand
CCGATCGCCGGGCCCGTCTACGTCGAGGGTGCCGATCGCGGCGACACGCTTTCAGTCACGATCGAGAGCATCACGCCGGAGCCGTACTCGTGGATCGCGGTCGGCCCGCGTCGGGGACCTCTCGGCGAGTCGTCGCGATTCCCGGACTGCTCCGGGGAGTACACAACCAAGATCTTCAAACACACTGCCGGCCCGTCCGGCACGACTTGCGACGGCACGCTTCATTTCAACGACCGCATCGAGTGGCCGATCACGCCGTTCATCGGCACGATCGGCACCGCCCCGGACCGCGAGGTGACGACCAGCAACGACGGCCAGGGCGACTGGGGCGGGAACCTCGACATCCGCGATGCAGCTCCCGGAAACCAAATCCTTTTGCCCGTGTGGCACCCCGGGGCCTTACTCTACCTCGGCGACGTCCACGCCTCGCAGGGGGACACGGAATTCACGGGCACCGCGGCCGAGACTCAGGCGACGGTGCGACTCCGGCTCGAACTGATCAAGGGACGCCGCGTGCCGTGGATGCGGATCGTCAAGCCGCAATCCATCGTCTCGGTGTATGCCTTCCGGCCGCTCGAAGTCGCAGTCGAGACGGCGACAGTGAACCTGATCGAGTGGCTCGCGAGCGATTACGGGTTCAAGCCGGTAGACGCTTACTGCCTGATAAGCACCTGTCCGGATTTCCGGATCAACGTCTACCAGATGTGCCGGCTGGGCAAGCTGAACTATGTAGCGGGGGCCGAGATTCCGACGCGATACCTTCGTGGTTCGTAGGTACAGGAGATCGCCGTGCGCACCATCTCGCTGCTGTTGCTCTTGAGCATTCCCGCGTTCGCGGAGTCGAAGAAGCTCAACGTCCTGTTCATCGCCGCGGATGACCAGAACACCCGGCTGGGGTGCTACGGTGATCCGGTCGCAAAGTCGCCCAACATCGACCGGCTGGCGGCCCGCGGGATGCGGTTCGACCGGGCCTATTGCCAGTTCCCCTTGTGCAACCCGAGCCGGGCGTCGCTCTTGAGCGGTTGCCGACCTGACACCACGAAGGTGCTGGAAAACCAGACGAATTTCCGAGCCATCCTCCCCGACGTCGTCACCCTGCCGCAACTGTTCCGGCAAAACGGGTACGCAGTCGCCCGCGTGGGCAAGCTGTACCACTACGGCGTCCCGACCCAAATTGGTACGAACGGGCTCGACGACGAGAAGTCGTGGGACATCGTCGTCAACCCGAAAGGCCGCGACAAGGCGGAAGAGGACAAGCTCACCAACTACACGCCCAAGATGAAGGGCCTCGGCGCCGCGCTGGCGTGGCACGCCGCGGACGGCGCCGACGACGAGCAGACCGACGGCATCGCGGCCCTCGAGGCGATCAATCTGCTGGAGAAGAACAAGGACAAGCCGTTCTTCCTGGCCGTCGGCTTCTTCCGCCCGCACGTGCCGTGGTTTGCTCCGAAGAAGTACTTCGAGCTGTACGACCCGGCCAAGATGGTCTTCCCGAAGCAGGAGCCCGAAGAGCGGGCCGCGAAGCCGAAAGCGGCGCTGATGTCGGTGCCGAACGCGAATTACGGGATGACCGAGGACCAGGTCCGGCTGAGTATTCGAGCCTACCACGCCACGACCAGCTACATGGATGCGTGCCTCGGCAAGCTACTCGACACCCTCGACCGGCTGAAACTCGCGGACAAGACAGTCATCGTCTTCTGGGGCGATCACGGCTGGCACCTCGGCGAGCACGGGCTGTGGCAGAAAATGAGCCTCTATGAGGAGTCGGCCCGGGTGCCGCTTATCATCGTCGTCCCCGGCAAGAAGCCGGGGGCGACGAAGCGGCTGGCCGAACTCGTGGACCTTTACCCGACGCTCGCGGAAGTCTGTGGGCTCAAGACGCCGGAAACGTGCGAGGGCGCGAGCCTGGTGCCATTGTTGGATGCGCCCGACAGGGCCTGGAAGAAGGCGGCGTTCACGCAGGTGAAACGCGGCAACAAGGGCATCGAGGGCCGTGCCCTCCGGACCGAGCGGTACCGGTACGTCGAGTGGACGGACGCGGAGAAGTCGGTCGAGCTCTACGACCACGATACGGACGACAAAGAGCTGGTGAACGTCGCGAACGACCCGAAGTACGCGGACGCAGTCAAGGAGCTGGCAGCGTTGATGAAGGCCGGGTGGAAAGCGGCGAAGTAGATTGGCAAACGGGCGAGATTACTCGTGGCCGCGCCGGGACCCGCTGAAAGAGACAAGAGGGTTTTGAAGCCGGCCCGGTAGAGCCGTTACCACCGGCCCAGGGCCGCGTTCGCCGCCCGGACGGTTTCTGCGTCGTCGTTGTCGTGGAGGCCCGCGAACCGCTCATCGATCCGCCGGTTCGCGAGCGACAGGAAGTACTTCCCGGCCTCCACCTCGCCGGCGAATTCCTCCGAGCGCAGGTCCCCCGGCCCCTTTTGAAGCATGTAGTCGAGCCGGCTGAGGACACAGCTCGATACGTAAAGGTCGATGGCGATGTCCGCGAGTCGCTCCTGCACCAGCTGCGCCTCAAGGAAATTGGCCTCCGACCCGGCCCGCAGGAAAACGCCTGGCAGGGCGGTGCCGAGCCGCTTGACCTGGCGGGCCAGCCGGCGGGCGGCTGGTTGGAGGTCAGCGGACGCGACCGGAATCTCCGGGCCGCCCGCGAGCGCGGTCTTGCGCCACAGATAGCCCGCCCCGTAGCCGGCGAGGCGATGAAGATTGGCGACCGGCCGCTTCCGCATCGCGTCGAGCTTCATCCCCGGGGCCCGACATCCGACCACGGCGACGAACGCCTTCAGGACTTCGTTGGCCCCCTCGCCGATCGTATTGATCCGGGCGTCGCGCATCCACCGCTCCTGCGGCTTGTCGGTGAAGTACGACGACCCGCCCATCACCTGCATGCACTCGTAGATGCTCGTCCACAGGTGCTCGGTCGCGAACACCTTGAGGATCGCGGTCTCGAGCATGTAGTCGTCGGCCCCGCTGTCGATCAGGGCGGCGCAGACGTCGGTGGCGGCCTCGGTCGCGAACGCGTGGGCGGCGATGAACGCGATCTTCTTCTTTACCATCTCGAACTCGGCCAGCGGCTGCTGGAACTGCACCCGCGCCTTCGCGTGCCGGGCGGCCGCCTGGAGGCACGCCTTGGCCACACCCGCACAGCTCGCCCCGAACGTCGTTCGCCCGAAGTCGAGGACCGTCAGGGCCACCTTCAGTCCCTTGCCGACCGGGCCAAGAACGTTCTCCTTCGGCACGCGCATGTTGGTGAAGCGGAGGCGGCCGGTCGCGGTCCCGCGAATGCCGACCTTCTCCTGTCGGGCCTCGACGACCTCGAATCCGGGCATGTCGGGAGTCACCAGGAAGGCCGTGATCTTGGTTTCGTCCGGCTTGTCCGGGGTCGGGGCCGGCGTGCGGGCCATGACCGTCAGCACCTGGGCAATGGCCGCGTTCGAGATGTAGCGCTTCTCGCCGTTGAGGACGTAGGCGCTGCCGTCGTCGGTCGGGGTGGCCCGCGACTGGACGTTGCTTGCGTCCGACCCGGCCTCGGGCTCCGTCAACGCGAACGCCGCGAGCTTGCGGCCCGCGATCAGGTCCGGGAGCCACTGCGCCTTCTGCTCCGGCGTGCCGAACAGGATCAGCGCACGGATGCCGATGCTCTGGTGTGCATTGACGAAGACCGCGGTGGCCGAGTCGTGCCCGCCGAGCACCTCCATGACTTTGCAGTAGCCCTGCTGCGTGAACCCCGGGCCGCCGAACTCGGGGGCCGCGGTCATGCCGAGGACGCCCATCTCCGCCAGCCCGTCGATCACCGATTTCGGGATGTCCGCCAGCCGGTCGATGGCGACCGGGTCGATCCGCTCCTCGCAGAACTTGCGCATCTTGGCCACGGCCTGATCGACCGTGGACTGGGCGGCCGGGGCCAGTTGCGGGTAGGGGAGGACGTACTTGGCGTTGAAGTGGCCGAAGAACAGGCCCTTGACAAAGCCGAGCGTCTCCGGCCCGGAGAACAGCAGCTCCTCGACTTGCTTTTTCTGTTGCTCGAGCTGGGCGGCGGACAGGGCCATGGCATCGGCCTCCGGGCTGAGGGCAACTCGGGAAACGCGTCACCCTATTCTAGCTGACCATCACAACTCAGCCGGGAGCTTCGGCCGGGGTCTTGTCCGGCGGGCGAGGCCCACCTTACCCATCCACCGTGCCCGATCTTTCGGCCATTCAACAATGTCGAACGCCGTTGCCGTCCGCCCTATACTGAAAGGAGATATACCCCCGGGGGGTATTCATCGGAGGGCGGCGGATGAACGCCGAGGTGCGCAAGAAACTGTTGACCCGGGTGAACCGTATCGCCGGACAGGTGGTCGGCGTCCAGCGCATGGTCGACGAGGACCGGTATTGCGTGGATGTGCTCCACCAAATTGCCGCCATCCGGTCGGCGCTGGACAGCCTGGGGGTTGAACTTCTGACGCGGCACCTGGAATCGTGCGTCGTCGGGCACGGGACCGGCAGCGAACACCATTGCGCCAAGCCGCTCACGAAAGAGCAACTCCTGGCGGAGGTGCAAAACACCTTGGCGCAGTTTTTGAAATGAATCCCCGCAAGCGGGCCGCCTGCGGCTACGGAATGACGGGCATGACTACTGAGAGCCAAACTGCACGGCCCGGTCGCGCCGCTCTCGACTTCCCGGTCGTCGGGATGCACTGCGCGGCTTGCGCGTCCCGGATTGAAAAGGCCCTGGCCGACACGCCTGGGGTGACGTCCGCGGGCGTGAACTTCGCCACTGCCCGGGCCACGGTGAAGTACGACCCGGCCGCGACCGGCCCCGAGGCACTGCGCGACGCCGTCCGCGAACAGGGGTACGACGTCGTCCTCCCCGCGGCTGATCAATCCCCGGGCGCCGACCCGGATCAAGCCGCCGCGGATGCCCAGGCCGCCGAGTACCGCCAGCTCCGCACGCGGTTCGTCGTCGCGGCCGTCCTGACCATCCCGGTCCTCGTGCTGGCGATGGCCGGGCACGTTGTGCCCGCCCTCCGGTACACTTTCGACTTCCCCGCCCGCCCCTGGATCGAATTGGCGCTCACGACACCGGTCCTATTCTGGGCCGGCCGCGACATACTGCTTGGGGCGTGGGTGGCCGCCCGGCATCGCGCCGCGGACATGAACACCCTCGTCGCGATCGGCACCCTCGCCGCGTACCTCTACAGTCTCGCCGCGACCCTGTTTCCGCAGTGGTTCCACTCCGTACACGGCACCGGCGGCGTCTACTACGAGGTCGCGGCGTCCATCGTCGCGTTGATCCTGCTCGGGAACTTGCTCCAGGCTCGGGCCACGACGCGGGCTCGCGGGGCGATCCGGGCGCTCATCGGCCTGCGGCCCAAGACGGCCCGCGTCGAGCGCGACGGCCGCGAAATCGACGTGCCGGTCGATGACGTCGGCGTGGGCGACGTCGTGCTCGTCCGCCCCGGCGAGAAGGTGCCGGTGGATGGGGTCGTGATCGACGGCGCATCCAATCTGGACGAAAGTATGCTCACCGGCGAGCCATTGCCGGTCCCGAAGAAGGCGGGTGACACCGTCATCGGCGGGACCCTCAACCAGACCGGGGCGTTCCATTTCCGGGCCACTCGCGTCGGGGCGGATACGGTCCTCCAACAGATCGTCCGGCTGGTGCAACAGGCCCAAGGGTCGAAGGCGCCGATTCAGCGGCTGGCGGATCGCATTGCCGGGGTGTTCGTCCCCGTCGTCCTGTGTCTGGCCGTCGTGACATTCGTCGTCTGGTTCGATCTGTCGCCGCCGGAGATGCGACTGTCGCAGGCGATCTATACGTCGGTCGCGGTGCTGATCATCGCTTGCCCGTGCGCCCTCGGGCTGGCCACGCCCACCGCGATCCTGGTCGGAACCGGTCGCGGGGCACAGGCCGGGATCTTGATCAAGGGCGGCGAGGCGCTCGAGCTTGCCCACCGCGTCACCACAGTCGTTCTCGACAAGACCGGGACGGTCACTGAGGGCAAACCGACCGTCACCGATGTGCGAAAGTCCGGCGAAGTCGCGGAAGCGGAGCTCCTGCGGCTCGCGGCGTCCGTCGAGCGAGGGTCGGAGCACCCGTTGGCCGCAGCCGTGGTGCGCGCCGCCGAGGAACGGGGGCTGGCGCTCTCGCGGCCGGAGCGGTTCGACTCGGTACCCGGGCACGGGATCGAAGCGGTAATTGACGGGCGAAAAGTTCTCGTCGGCAACGCGAGACTCCAGCGGGATCGCGGGCTGGCCGCCGAGGAATCGCTGGCGGAGCGGCTCAGCGCCGAGGGCAAGACGCCGATCTTCGTGGCGGTGGACGGCAAACCCGCCGGGGTGCTGGCGGTCGCGGATCGCCCGAAGGTGGAGGCCCCCGGGGCCGTGTCGCGGATCAAGCGGCTTGGAATCAAGGTGGTGCTGCTGACGGGCGACACCGGCCGCACGGCGAACGCCGTGGCGAAGGCGGTCGGCATCGACCGCGTCGTCGCCGACGTGCTGCCGCGCGACAAGGCCGAGGTGGTGCAGAAGCTCCAGGCGGAAGGCGACCTCGTGGCGATGGTCGGCGACGGGGTGAACGACGCGCCGGCCCTGGCCCGGGCGGACGTCGGGATCGCGATGGGCGGCGGGACGGACGTCGCCATCGAGTCGGCGGACGTCGTCCTGGTTCGCGGCGACCTCAATGGCGTTCCCGCGGCCATCCGGCTGTCGCGGGCGACCATGCGGACGGTGCGGCAGAACCTGTTTTTCGCTTTCGCTTACAACGTGCTCGGCATCCCGATCGCCGCGGGCGTGTTGTACCCATTCACGGGCTGGCTGTTGAGCCCGATCCTGGCGTCCGCGGCGATGGCGCTGTCGAGCGTCAGCGTGGTGACGAACGCGCTGCGCCTGCGTGGCTTCGACCCGGCCCGGGCGGTCTAGTGCGCCGCCTCCCTGACGCCGGTGGGTCGGCCGCGGCCGGCGGAGACCGAAGCGCAGCGAGGCCGCCGGCCCGCCGACCCACCGGCGTCGGGGAGAGCGACCAGTGATTGACCATCCGCGGCAAGGCGGTGGGCCGGCGCGGCGGCGGCCTCGCTGCGCTTCGGTCTCCGCCGCCGCGCCGGCCCACCACCCTGCCGCGGATGGTCGAATAGGGTGCGAGGCTACGACCTTGGGAGGCGCGTATGGACACCCCGCAGCTCATTGTGACCATCGGCGGTCTCATCCTTGTGGCCGCGATCCTCTGGTT
>DATFWZ010000334.1:0-7546 GCA_035258765.1 Gemmataceae bacterium | reverse complement strand
GGGCCCGCCGCTGCCATCGACACGCAGTGGAATGAGCGACACCTGAGCCGCAGTGCACTCCGGACGTACCTTGCCGGGCAACTCGCCGAGACGTTTGCCGAACCGATCGAGTCACGAATCGAAGGGATCCTGAACCCGCTGGCCGACGGGTCGCGCGTCGACCTCCCGGACACGGTGCACGCCCGCGCCACGTTCCACCGGCTACTCGACCTACTCGGCCGGCCTGGCGTCGAAGACGCGGACCACGCCAACGACGTCGGTCGGGTTCTCGCGGAGAAGGTTCGGGACGTGAGTACGCAGGCGGATGCGAAATTGGCCGCGGTCATCGTCTCGTTGGTGGAGCACCCGGGGCTGCGACTGGCGGGGGCGGAGGAAGCCATCCGGCTGCTCCGGGCGCGAATCGAAGAAGAGTTGGACTTCGCGGATCGAGAGGCGGGGTCGATCGAGGACCAGGTTCTCCGTGGGTTTCCGATCCTGTACTACCGGCTCACCGCGCCCCTGGAGGGGCCGGCGGGCCGCCGCGTACTGCCGCGGGCCGAGACCGTGGCCGACATTCAGTACTGGGCCGTGAACCGGTATCACGCCATGCTCGCCCGTGCGTGTGCCAACGTCTACCGAGCGCTCATCGGGAACATCCCGGAGTACGTCCGCGAGGTCAATTTCTGCCGGTCACAGCTCACGGGGTTCCTTAATCAGCTGACGGATGTGGCCGTCTCATTGCCGCCGGCCGGTGGGGTCTGCACTGAGGTGTTCCCGGACGGCTCGGACTCGGTCGCCACGGCCGCGGCCAAGTTGGTGGATGCCCTCGGCCCGGACGAACGGCGCGAGTTCGAGAACGGTCTCCAGGCCCGGATTCGCAACGAGCTCCGCGCGGTCGTTAGCGTGTGCGTGCGTCCGCACGATCACGGTGCCGCCTTCACGGCGTTGGTGTTGGACCAGGCGGTCCGGTACCACGACGGTAGGACACCACGGATGCCTGCCGCGGGCGCCTTGCTCGGACAAGTTGGGGATTCGGCTCGTCGCGAGAACGTCGTCGCGCAGCTGGTCTCCGCCGCTGCACCGGCCGGACTGGGCGTTGCCGCCGTCGCCGCTACCGCATTGACGGTCATCGGCGTGCCAGACGACGACTCGGCCGCCGACCTGCGCGAGCTCATTCGCCGCTCGAGTCAAGGGTCTTCCTTCCTGACGACAACCAATTCCGAGGACATTCTGATCCTGCGCGAGACTCGCGGCGTTTCCTTGCCCCAGTTGCCGCATTTCACAGCCGAGGTGGAGGTTATCCGCACCCCCGACGGTCGGCCGGCGTCGGCGCACAGCCGCCGCGACGTTCCCTGGGCCCGAGTGACTACGAATTAAGGTCCGGCTGAAACGGACCTCGTGATTTCCGTTTCGTCAACTCCGATTAGCCCGGCAACGGCCGAGAACTTCGGGCATTTGCGGCCTGAGGGATCGTGAACTACGTTTGGAGCGTCGCAATACGCGCCTGTCACCGGCGACCGCACCGGCATCTCCGGAATGGAACGCATGTCCCTCGTCATCGAACCCGGCGCCGAGCCGATCCCAGGCTACCGGCTGATCGAGCGCATTGGCGGGGGTGGGTTTGGCGAGGTGTGGAAGGCCGAGGCCCCCGGCGGTCTGCACAAGGCCATCAAGATTATTCACGGCGACCTGCGGTCGATCGACGCGGACGGGGCCCGGCACGCGGAGCAAGAGCTCCGGGCCCTCAAGCGCCTTCAGGGCCTTCGTCACCCGTATCTGCTGTCGCTCGAGCGCTATGACGTGATCGAGGGGCGACTGCTCATCGTGACGGAGCTCGCCGACTGCAACCTCTGGGACCGCTTCCGCGAGTGTCGCGCCCAGCACCGGCCGGGCATCCCGCGCGGCGAACTCGTCCGGCACATGGAAGAGGCGGCCGAGGTCCTGGACCTGATGAATAACGAGTACCAGCTGCAGCATCTCGATATCAAGCCGCAGAACCTGTTCTTGATCTACAACCACGTCAAAGTGGCCGACTTCGGACTGGTGAAGGACCTGGAAGGAATGCGCGGCCAGATCACCGGCGGGGTGACGCCGGTGTATGCCGCGCCGGAAACTTTCGATAGCATCGTCACCCGGTATTGCGATCAATACAGCCTGGCGATTGTCTATCAGGAGCTGCTCACCGGCATTCGCCCATTTAACGGGACGAGCGGGCAACAGCTATTGCTTCAGCACCTGCGAGAACCTCCGAATCTCGGCCCGCTTCCTCCCGCGGACCGGCCGGTGGTCGCCCGGGCGTTGGCCAAGAAGGCGGAGGACCGATTCCCGAGCTGCCTTCAGTTCGTGCACGCCCTGATCCAGGGAGGGGCTGAAACCCCGGGCCCAACGGCCCCGGGTGGGGCCGGGAGCGCGGCGCGGTTCGAAACGCCGCCCGTCGGGGGTGGGCGGTCGGTGCCACCCTTGCCGCCGATGGCGCTGGGGCCGCTTCCCGAGCCGCTGCCACTCATGGAAACGCCGAAGACGCAGCTCCACATGCGTCGCGACGATTCGCCGGCCGGGCCCCCCGCGTCCGCCTACTCCTTTTCCGACCTGGCTTTACCGCAGCGGACGGCCCCGCCGGAAGTCACCGGCGACGGCGTGTTGTTCCCGGCAGTTATCATCGGGCTCGGCCAAACCGGGTTGGAAGTCCTGAGGGAGTTCCGCCGGGCTGTCCGCGAGCGGTTCGGGACTTGGGACCGGCTGCCGAACCTGAAGATGCTGTTCATTGACACGGATTCAGACACCCTGCACAGCGCCACGTTTTCTGGTCCGGGATGTCTGGAACCCGCGGAGGTCGTCCCGGCCCGGCTTCACCGGCCGGCTCATTACCTCAAGCCGCGGCGCAACGGCCGCAGTCTCATCGAAGGGTGGTTCGATCCGCAGGTGCTGTACCGCATCCCGCGCGCCCCCGCGACGGTGGGCCTGCGATCCCTCGGTCGGCTGGCGTTCCTCGACCATTACCGGACAATTGCGGAAAAACTCCTTGGGGCACTCGATGCCGCGACCCATCCCGACGCCCTCTCCGCAGCCGACCGCGTGACCCGGCTGGGGCTGCGGACGAACCGCCCGCGCGTCTATGTCGTGGCCGGACTCAGCGGCGGCACGGGCGCCGGGATGTTCCTCGACGCCGCGTACACCGCGCGGCACAAGCTCCGGCAAATGGGCTACCACGAGCCGGACGTTGTCGGGGTGTTGCTGCTCCCGCCAGCGGAGAAATCGGCCAGGAATACAGCGCTAGCAAACGCCTACACGGCCCTCCGCGAACTCAACCACTTCAGCCAGGCCGATAGCGTATTCTCGGCGCAATACGAGGAGCGGGACGGATCGATCAGTGATCAGTCCCCGCCATTCAGCCGGTCCGTCGTCGTGCCGACCCCGCCGGCGGCCCGGCCTGGCGGCCCGGAGGCTCCCCGCGAATCACCCGCCGCCAAAGCGGCCCTTCACCTGGCCGCCGACCTGCTTTCACCCCTGGGGCGGGCGGCCGAAGAGTCCCGGCACCAGCGCTCGGAAGTCAACCCGGGGGAGGTATCGATCTCGGCCTTCGGACAGGCCGCCCTGGTCTGGCCCCGACAGGCTGTGCTCGCGCGCGCCGCCCGCGGGCTGGGCGCATCCGTGTTGATCCGGTGGACGGCCAGCGACGTCGGCGTGATCGGGCAGTATGTCACGTCGTGGCTGGCGCAGCGCTGGGAAATGGAAAAGCTCGCCGCCGAACACCTGGTCACGAGGCTGCAGTTCGCCGGTGAGAAGATCGTCGGTCAGCCCCCGGAGGCCGTGTTCGCCGCGGAGGCACAGCCGTTTACCCAGCGCGGCTGGTTCTCCAAGGAGCCGGATCCGGCGCGACTGTGGCAATCCGTCTGCCGGTTGCAGCAGATGGTCGGCATGCCGGACGAGCGGGCGATGCAGCGCACGGTCGGGGAGATCGAGCAAAAGCTCGACGAGGCCGCGGACGCGGTCTCCCGCGAGTACGGTCCGAAGTTCACCCGCCTGGCCACCACGCTGCTGGAACACCCGGACTACCGATTGGTCGGGGCCGAGGAGGTGGTCAAGCAGGCACAGGCGCTGATCGAGGACATTCTGCGGCAGTACGAGCCGATGGCCGCGAATCTCGCGGCCCAGGCCATTGACGCGTACAACGTCATCCACGGCTTCCTGCACGCCGAGCGCGGCCAGCGCCGCCCGGCGGTGGCCGAAGTCGCCGAAGCCGTCCGCACCTACCCGACTTGGCGGTACCAAAGCCTCGTCTTGCGACAGGTGTGTCGCGTGTATGCGAACGTGCGGACGCAGCTTTCTGACCAACATCGGGAGCTTCGGTTCTGCCGGCAGCGGCTCGAGGACATCACGGCCGCGTTCGGCCGGGAGTCCCACGATCCGTTGCCGCCGCCCGAGCGCACCCTGCTCCCGCGCGGTGTGCCGTCGGTGGACGCCGCCCTGGCGGCCCTCCAGGCCACCATCACGGCGGACGACCTGCGCTCGTTCGACAAAAAGCTCCAGATCCAGATCGAGCAAGAGTTCAACGCCCTGTTCAATGTCTGCCTGAGCTCGGTGAACATGCTCGGCAGCTTGCAGCAGACGATTGAGGACCAGGCGAAGGCGTTCCTGGCCCCGCGACTCGCCGACACGAGTCTCGCCCAGATGTTCGCGTCACGCTTTCCGGACCGAAAGTCGGGCGAGCAGGCGCTGCAACAGCTTCACGAGCAGGCGGCCCCCCCGGTCAAGCTGGCGGCCCCGGACAAGGCGGAGTTCGTGATCGTGGGCGGCCCGACCGGTGACGACGCCGACGAGTTCCGCCAGCTCGCCGAGCGTGCCCTGCCGAGCTCACCCTCGAACTACGTGGCGGGGGTGGACGAGGTATTCGTGTACCGCGAATACGCCCATATCCCGCTCACCACCCTGCCCCAGCTTGGACCACTCGCCGAGGACGCGTACAACGCGGCCCTCGACGGCCAGGGCGGGTCCCCGCATAGCCGGTGCGATATCACCTCCTGGCAGGACGTTGAGGTTAGCTGAATCCCGACCCGGAACGTCACCCAGGTGACCTTCCGGCCGGACGCCGTTTCGGCTAACTTGCACCTCGCCTTCGGCCACCGCCACTGCGTTCGAAATGCTCTACCAGGTCGCGCTCGACGCGTTCCACGGCCCGCTGGACCTGCTCTTATACCTCGTCAAGCGGAATGAGGTGGATGTCCGCGACATCCCGATCGCCCGGATCGCCGAGCAATTCCTCGACCACCTCCATGCCATCCAGACGATCGACGTCGAGTGGGCCGGGGACTTTCTGGTGATGGCCGCGACCCTGATGGAGATCAAAAGCAAGCTCCTGCTCCCGCGGACTGAGGGTGACGCGACGTCCGAGGAGGGCGACGACCCACGCAAGGAACTGGTGCGGCAGCTCATCGAGTACCGCAAAACCAAAGAGGCGGCCGGGCACCTGGACCGCCTGGCCGAGGAGCGGCAATTCCAAGTGGGGCGAATCCCGCCGGACGACCCGGAGGGGGCGACATCCCCGCGGCTTCGCCAGGTCGAACTGTGGGACCTGGTCAGTGCCTTCGGCCGGCTGATGCGCGAGACGCAGTCATTGCAGCCGCTCCACGTCGTCGCCGACGAGACGCCGCAGAGTGCCTACCTCGACCTGGTCCGCGACAAGGTTCATGGCGGCCACCGGGTTCCGTTCCGGGCGTTGTTCGACCCTCCGTACACCCGCCCGCGACTGATCGGCGTCTTCCTCGCTGTGCTCGAGCTGATCAAGCTAGCGGAGATCATTCTCGAGCAGTGGGAACCATTTGGGGACATCTGGGTGGCGTGTCTGCCGAACACAAGTGTCGTTTGAACGTCCGGCAGTCATTTGGAGGTGCTTTTGGCGTTCCGTGTGGCGCCCGGGCGCCGCGAGGGGCGGGCCGCTTCAAGGACGGCCTCGAAAGTTCGGCCCCCCGACAGTGCGCCCAATTCTCAGGCCGCCAATTGCGACATTCTGGTGTCCGGACGAATGGGCGCAAGTCCCTGCCGGCACAGGCGGTCCCTCAGGCCGCCTCACGCCGCCACACATGCACACCGAGTGGCGGCCTGAGGAATTCCGCGCACTTTCCAGGGGTGCAAAACTTGACAACCGGTAATCCAGATCAGACACTCTGGCCCTCTGAGTGCCTTGCACTTTCTCCCGATTGAGCTATCGCGCAACACTAGTCGGAGGGAGGGCAACGACTCCGTTGGTCGTCTCCATAGACGGTCACCTTCGCTCGACGGGCACCGTCGATGAGCCGCGTGAGGCACTCCAGTCGCGTGTCCCCCTCCGCCATCACCGTCAGGATCGGCCAGCCTGCCTCGATGACATCCCCCGCGTGCGGGATGTCGGCGTAACTCACCGGCGCTAGCTGCTGGGCCGCCCGAATCGAGTTGCCGAAGGGATGATCCCTCGTCTCACCGTCGTACGACGGTATAACGACCCGCCTCGTCGCGTAGACGATCGCCTTCCCGGCCCACGCGGCGAACGATGCGGCCTGACCAGGTTGTCTCACTCGTGAATCGAATGCGCACCGGTGCAACGACAACGCGGGCGTCCCGGTCGCCCGTTCCAGGACCTCGATCGAGGCCGTATAGCGCGGATTGACCTCCACCACCCACGGCCGCCCGTCGTGCAGCACAAAGTCCAGTCCAAACAGGCCGAGCATTCCGCACCCTTCCCCTAAGGCGATTGCGACCCGCAGCAGATCGTGCCTGGTGTCCGCCGGCAATTCGACCGGCCCGATGTTGCCGGCGTAACGGAACGGGGGCGCATCAACCCAGTCGGTCCCGATCAATTGCTCGGTCACACCGAGAAGTCGGACAACGCCGCGAGCGCGGACGAAGACCGCCGACATCGGCGTGCCATCCACGAACTGCTGGTAGTAGACCTGGGAGCGCCCGACCGCAGCCGGGGTAGGTCCCGCCTGCCGGGCGGGACCTGGCTCGCCGACCCGTGGACTTCGCTTTCGCTCTGCGGGCGCGAAGGCTCCGCCCGGCAGGCGGGATGTACCCCGGCGTGCGGTTAACCTGTGACCGGCCGCGAATGGCTCGGCGAATGTGATCCCGATCCCGGCTGACCCCTTCAGCGGCTTGCGAAGCCATCGGCCATGATCAGGAAGCGGCACGCCCGCGGGCCGCACTGCCAAGGCGGGCAAGCCCGCGTCGCTTAGGATGTTCTCGACTGCGAATGGCGAACGGCATGTCGAAAGAGCGTCCGGTCCATTTCCCCAGAGCGGGCGTAGCCTCGCCAACTGGCTGATCAGATTCGGGTGATTCTCGAGCCCCCCGGTGTAGATCCACGGCGCGTCCGGGGCGTTTCGGAGGATCGATTCCAGACCTTTTGGGTAGTGGCCGAATGGGCATCGGAGGGCGTTCGGGACCATGGCCCGCAGGTCGGCATCGGCGAACAGGTCGGCGCACCACGGGGTGAACCCCGCCCGGAGTGCCGATTCCGCCGCCGCCCGGGCGCTCGCGCCGACGATCAGGAGCGGAGCCATTGAGCCGGCCTCACCACCGCGATCGGACATGC
>DATFWZ010000333.1:0-2252 GCA_035258765.1 Gemmataceae bacterium | reverse complement strand
TACACCCGGACCACGCCGCCGCGGTTCCAGTCGCCGAGCGAGCTCACCAGCCGCTGCGGCGACGCAAACGCCACCGCACAGTGGTCGCCCTGGCCGGACAGCTCCAGTTCCTGCTTCCACGTCGCCGCGTCCCACGTCTTGACGGCCCCGTAGCGCAACCCGGCGGCCAGCCTGGCGCCGTCGGGGCTGACCGCGATCGAGCGGACCTCGGCGTTCGTGGCGGACACGGTCTGCAGGGCCTGGTTGGTTTTCGCCGACCAGACCCGGATCGTGCCGTCGGAGCTGCCCGAAGCGAGCCAGCCCCCTTCGGGGTGGTACGCAAGCGCATTCACCCACGACTTGTGCCCGGTCAGGGTCGCCTTCTCCCGCCCGTCCGCGACGTTCCAGAGCTTGATCGTGCCGTCGATGCTGCCGGTGGCCAGCGTGCCCTGGTCGGGGCTGAACGCCACGGCCAGGACGGGCCCGCGGTGTCCGGTGAGGCGGTGCAGCCGCTTGCCGCTGACCGCGTCCCAAAGGGCGGCGGTGTGATCGTAGCTGCCGGTCGCGACGACCCCGCCCCGGACCTGCACGGCGGCAACGACGTCCTCGTGCCCCTTCAATGTCACCAGCTCGCGGCCGCTTTTGAGGTCGAACAGGCGGGCCAGCGCATCCGACGACGCCACGGCCAGGCGGTCGTGATCGATCGCGACGCCGGCGACCCACCCCGGCACCGGAAGTGAAAGCCGCGGCTCGTTCGGCCGCCGCTGGAGGACCGGCATCAGGTGTCCCCACGACAGCAGCTCCGGGTCCGGCGGCAGCGGGGTCGCGGGTTTCAGGACGCCCGCCATCACCAGGGTGCCGACGTGGAAGTAGACCGCGTCGGCATCCGACGTCGAGCCCGGGTAGTGTCCGAAGCCGCCGTCGGGATTGCGGCAGGTGAGGGCCCACTCGGCGGCCCGCCGGACCGCGGCCCGGCACGCGGGCGCATCGCCGCCTTCATGCACGAGCGTGAAGACGGCGTCGAACGTGGCGTGCCGGTCGCGGCCGGGCATCTTGAGCAGCCAGCTGCCGTTGGGCTTCTGGTCGCGCAGCACGCGGGCCACCATCTCCCGCGACCGCGGGGTCGCCTCGCCGACGAGCCGGTAATAGTGCGACGCGTGGAACGTGGCGGCGACGTGGTCGTTGGTGTAACCGGTCTCGTCCTGCACCATCAGGGCCCGGATGCCGCGGTCGGCCTGCTCGGGGATCGGCCGGCCGGCGCAACGATACGCCAGCGGGAAGAAGCTCGTCGAGTACGCCGGCAGTTGTTTGTAGTCCTCCTTCAAGATCACCTCGAAGACGGGCAGCGGGTCGTGCTTCGGCTGGAGGCCGAGGGCGTGCAGGGCGACGAGGCCCTGCGTGGTGTTGTAGGTGCGGCCCTCGGGCGAGTCGGGGTTGACGGTGCCCGTGACGTTGAAGAACTCGCCGCTCGGTTTCTGCCGCGACAGGAGGAATTCCGCGGTTTGTTGTTGGTAGGGAAGTTTCCAGCCAAAGGTTTTGTGCAGGACGACCGCGTAGGTGACGGCGGCGAGGTCGCTGTACGCCGCGTCGGACATGCCGCGGTAGTCGGGGTCGATGCCGGGCTGGAACGAGCCGTCGGGGCGGGCCGTCTTCCGGTAGAAGTCGCGCAGGCCTTGAAGGACGTCGTCGGCCGAGGTTTTCTGGTTCGCCGGCTCCGGTTCGCCGAGCTGCAGGGCGGCGCGGGCCTCTTCGGCGAGAAACGGAAACGCCGGCGGCCGCGGGCAGTCCGCCGCTTGGGCGAGCAGGCAAAACGCGATCGTGCAGAGCATGGCGAGGTCTCGTGAGGGAAGACGAAGGAAGGTGAACGCCGATTGTAGGCGGTGCCGGTCGCGCAGGCAACCACGGCGTTACGGAAGCAAGCGGATTCATTTCATTCATCACCGGTGCCACCCCCTGTGAAATGCATTTCACGTCTTCGGTGTGAGGAAACGAAACGAAATCCGCGCATGAAAAGAAAGAAATGAACCGGACTTTGTTGGTTTCTAGGGCGTGCAGAAAAGTATCAAGGGAGAATCTTAATTGTGAAGAATCCTTGAAACGGTCCCCGACGCATTTTTGGTTCTCCCGCACTTTTGATACTGCTGGCGAATTGGTCTAAACGAGCTTTTTGCTACCATACAGTCTGGTCGTTCCCATCTCATTCTCCCCGGAACGGAGATTCCCGATGTCCCTGCGCCTTCAACCCGTCGCTCCCGTACCCGAAGAAACCGCAC
>DATFWZ010000332.1:0-4982 GCA_035258765.1 Gemmataceae bacterium | reverse complement strand
GCGGCCGCCGTCACCTCCGCCCCCGACTCGACATGCCGGCGGACTACTTCCGCCGCCCGCTCCACATCGCCCGCGCGGACCAGGAGGACCTCGATTGTCCGGAGCTGGCTAAGCTGCCCCGTGATCTCGTCCAGAGTGCCGTAGGCCCGCAGGCGACCCCGGGTGATGATGGCCACGCGGTCGCAGATGCGAGCGAGTTCCGGGAGAATGTGACTGGTGACGATTAACGTCTTGCCGCGGGCCGCCAGGCCGAGCAGGAGCTGCCGCATCTCGATCCGCGCCTGCGGGTCGAGACCATTGGCCGGCTCATCGAGGATGAGCGCGACCGGGTCGTGCAACAACGTCCGGGCGATGGCCACCCGCTGCTTCATCCCGTGACTGAGACTCTCGACGAAATGGTCCTTGAATGCGCCTGCTCCGGCCAGCTCGAGCACCTCGTCGAGCCGCCGGACCCGATCACGGCGGGGGATGCCGAACGCGGCCCCGAAAAAGTCGAGGTACTCGCGAACGCGCATGTTGTCGTACGACCCGAACGTGTCCGGCATGTAACCGATGAGCCGCTTGACCTTTCGCGGCTCCGCGGCGCAGTCGATGCCAGCCACGGTGGCCGTCCCACTCGTCGGACGGGCCAAGCCCACCAGGATCTTGATGGTCGTTGTTTTCCCGGCCCCGTTCGGCCCGATGAACCCGAGGATCTGCCCGCGCCCGACCGAGATCGTCAGCCGGTCGAGCGCCAGGAAGGCCCCGTACTTCTTCGTCAGCTCTCGGGTCTCGACCACCGCCGCGTCCGTCCCCATGTCGCTCCCCTTACGATCATCGCTCGCCCGTCCGGCCGACGACTTCCAGCCCCAGGCTCTCGATCGCCCACCGGTCGCCGCTCGCGCCCGTCACGGCGACGTTTAGAAGCAACCCGCCCTGGGCATCGGGTTGCAGGAGCCGCGACTCGGTGATTTCCAGTCGGATCGGTTCCGTCGGGCTTTCGACCGCGATTAGCGGGACCAACTGGCCGTCGGCAATACCCGCCACCGCGAACTGCCGGCCCGGCGCCCGCACACGCGCCAACAGCGTCGCGCGCTCGACTTCCAACGGCAGAACTGACGCAGGGAGTTGGAACCGGAGGCGCATGTCGGTCCCGGCGGTCGACTCGAGGGTAGGCTGGACGAGTCTGCCATCAACGACCCGCCGGTACGCCGAGAAGCCCCGGGGCATAACCACGCGTGTCCCAGGGGCCGGCCGCTCGAACTGCAATGGCACCACCAGCAACGCGGTTGACACCACGCGCGCGCCCTCGACTGCCGCGATCGGCACCTCGGCGGGCTCAGCCCACGCGAGCAAGAAGTCCCGCCCCTGGAGGTGTTCGGGAAGGTGCCCGGACAGGAGCTGGCGGTAAACCGCCTGCCGCCGCTGCTGCCGGTCGGTGAGTACGGTGCCCGCGAGGAACTGGTCGGGGCTCAACGTGTCGGCCGGGCCAGCGGCAAAATCCCCGTCGGCGCCGAGCCGGGGGGCGATCGGCTCACGCGCCGGGGTTACCAAGATGGCGTCGGTCGGGTCGCGGAACGTACCCACTGTCAACCGCCCCGCGATCCCCGTCGGCCCAAACCGTGCGACAGCTTCAACCCGGCCGGGGCGGGCGGTGTAGCGAAACTCTCCTGTGCGAACGCCCGCCGGCAGGGACAGGTCTTCCCAGTGCCATGCATCGGTATCGGTCTGGATTTGCCGCAGCAACTGCCCGTCGAGCCCTTCCGTGTCGAGGCGCAGGACTGCGCCGCGGTTTGTCCGGATCAGCGACGGGCCAGAGGCCGGCTGGTAGACCGCGAACACGCCGTGCGCCGCCGCTTCCTCGCTGCCGGGTGCGACGTCCACGACTTCGGCGACGCCGACGGTCGGAGGCACCGCCTGTCGGGCCCGCTCACCCAAGACCAGGAAGACGCCCGCGGCTGCCAGCGCTGCGATCACGCCGAGCCACCCGATCAGCTCGGGCCGGGCCGCACGCCGTAGGCCGATGCCGATCCCGACCAGGACGACAAGGAACCCGCTGAGCACCAACGCCGCCGGGCCGCGACCGACGACGGAATAACCAATCTCCTCTGTCAGCAGCGGCCGGAGGTGGTCGGCCGTAAGGGTCGGGGGAATCGCTGGCGAGTAGAGCTCGACGGCGATCTCTTCGAGGGGCGTGGTCGGAGCCGGCAGGTCGGAGGTGGGCGTTTCGGTCGCCTGGGGCCGCCGGAGGATGGACCCCGGGCGCGGCTGGTGCCACGCGGCCGGTCCGAGCGTCGTGAAGACGACCTTCCCCCGACCAACCTGCCGAACGAACGACGCCGGCCACCCGGTCACCGTGTGGATGACGCGATCGCCGCTCGAGGGCACGACCCGAACCAGCTCCACTGGCTCTTCGAATTCCCGGGCCGGGGCGGCGACCGAGTTGTCCTTCTGCCGCCGGATCGTGACCGTTGTTAGACCGACGCGATCGACGACCTGCATGTCGAAGTCGTCTCCCAGGATCGGCGCCACAACCGCGGGGTCCACTAGGTCGAGCATGACCCACAGCTTGCCCCCGTGCTGCAGCCACTGCCGGAGTTCCGAGCGGCCGACGGGGTCAGTTGCCAGCCGGTTGCCGGCGAGGACGACCTGGTCCATGCCGTCAATCGCGTCGGGCGTCGGCGGCAAGAATCCCTCGGACGCCATCGAGACGTGATCGGACAGGCCCGCTGCCCGGCGACACGTGCGTGCCAGGACCAGCGCGGCCCGCGACTCCGGCTGGGCGAGCGGGTCCGGGACGAGATCGGTGCCCGCCGGGTCGAGCAGGATCACGGTCGTCGGCTCCCGCTTTCGGTAAAGGACCGTCCGCGACCGGACGCGCTCCTCCCCAGGGGGCAATACCGGCGCTGCCTCCCCGCCGGTGCGGTCGAAAAGGAGCACCTGGATCTCGCGGCCGGTCGTCATCGGTTGCTCAGGCGCCGGCCCGACGGGCAGCCAGGTTGACAGGCTGGCGCGGCCGGGCACCCAGACGTCGCGGGCGTATTGCACGTCCGGGCGTGACGGAAACAGAACCACGACCCGGGCCTCTCGCGGTGCCGAATTCGGATTAGTGACGGTGAAGTGGAAGGTCCCCCGGCTCTCGGTCACGGACGTCCGTAACCCGGCGGGGAATACGCCCTGGAGGCGAAGTGGCTCGGTGTCGTCCTGGCCCCGGACGGCGACGGCTGCCAGGAGGGCGACGACGAGGGCAGTCCATCCTGTCCGGGGCGGCTCGAGTCCCGGCATCCGATCCTCCGCGGGCGTTTCGGCGGTGAGCAACGCCGGGCACTGTCGGTGGCCGAACTGTGAGAGTTCGGGGCGCCCCGACCTCCTACGAGTTCGACTACCAACAACACTATCGCCCGCGCTTCACCACTGACAGGGAGCCGGCGCGATCACTTCGGGCGCTGATACGTCCCCATCAATTCGGCTTGCTCCAGGATGTGCCCCCGCATTGCCTCCTCGAGCTCAGCCTTCGTCGGCTCAGCGAGGCTCGGGAAGGTGGTGTCCAGGGCGTAAAGCTTGAAGAAGTAGCGGTGTCGGCCGATGGGCGGGCAGGGACCGCCGTAGCCCTTCTTTTTCCAGTCGTTGAGCCCCTTGCGTGTGCCGGCTGGGAGGCGGTCGGCAGTGACCGCCTCCGGGAGCCCCGCGGCCGAGGGCGCGATGTCGAAGAGGACCCAGTGAACCCAAGTGCGCTTCGGCGCCTTCGGGTCGGGAGCGTCCGGGTCATCCACGATCAGGGCCAGGGACCGGGTCTTGTCCGGGACGCCGCTAAAGGAGATCGGGGGGGAAACGTCGTCGCCGTCGCAGGTGTACTTGGCGGGGATCGGCCCGCCGGGGGCGAACGCGGAGGAAGAGATTGTCAACGCCATGACTTGGCTCCGGGCGCGTGGCTGCCCGCGATTCTATCGCGGCCGGCGCGGCGGAGGGGCGCGAATTCCGTGCGGGAAGTGGTGTTGGGGTGTGGGGGTCCGGGCGTCTAACTATCGACACCTCCTATCGTCCCGAGCGAGATCGACCATGAGACAGACGCGACGCCTCCTGTGGGCCCTCCCTGTCGCCGGCGCGCTGGTCGCGGGTGCAACACTCTTGGCCCAGCGCGGCGAGTCCGCCCCCGAACGCAACATTGACAACCAGCCCAAGCCGGCCGACCTGAAACCCGCAGTCCGACTGCCGATCTCCCAGGTCATCCTGTTCAACTCGGGCGTCGGGCATTTTACCCGGGCCGGCGAGGTCGAGGGGGACGCCCGCGTAGACCTGACCTTCCCCGAAACGGACATCAACGACCTGATCAAGTCGATGACGCTGCGGGACTTCTCGCCGAACGGCCGCGTCGCCGCGGTGACGTACGACAGCCACGACCCGATTGACCGGACGCTCGCCAGCTTCGCCATCAACCTCAACAGCAACCCGAGCTTTGCCCAAATCCTCCAGCAAGCCCGCGGCGAGCAAGTCGAGGTGACGCTCGTCAATACCGCGAACCAGCCGGGCAACCTGACGGGCAAGATCATCGGGGTCGAGCAGCAGCCGCAACCATCGAAGGACGGCCCCCCGGTCCTGTCCGCAGTCCTGAACCTTTGGTGTGCCGAGGGGGTGCGGGCGGTGAAGCTCGCGGAGGTGCAAAAACTTCGCTTCGCCAACCCGGTGATCGAGAACGAGGTCCGCCGGGCCCTGGAGACGTTGGCCCTGTCCCACGACTCGCAGAAGAAGGCGGTCAGCCTGCACTTCGCGGGCGAGGGGAAGCGCAAGGTCGAGGTCGGCTACGTGGTCGAGAACCCGATCTGGAAGACCAGCTACCGGCTGGTCCTCAAGGAAGGCAAGCCCTACCTGCAGGGCTGGGCCGTCGTCGAGAACCCGACCGATGAGGACTGGGCCCAGGTGACCATGGCGCTTGTGAGCGGCCGGCCGATCTCGTTCAAGATGGACCTGTACAACCCGTTGTACGTCGGCCGGCCGACGGTCGA